>NZ_JBGCCU010000010.1 GCF_041261445.1 Catenulispora sp. EB89 | reverse complement strand
AACCCTGATCAACCTCGGACTCCACCACACCAGCACAGGATGGGCCCTGCCCAAGGCGTGAAAACGCCACGACCAGAACCCAAGATTTTCATCAGCCTTCTAGCCCCACCCCCGACCGCGCCCCCTCCGCCGACGCCAATCGCGACCGCGACCGCTCAGTCAGCCCGCCGAACCCTGACTGAACGCCGCGTCGAACGACGTCCGGGGCGGCTCGATCGCGGCCAGGCCGCGCACGAATGCCAGCGCCTCGGGCGCGCCGACCCGGCGGTCCATGCCGGCGTCCTCCCACTCGACGCTGATCGGGCCGTCGTAGCCGATCGAGTTCAGCATTCGGAAGACCGCCTCCCAGGGGACGTCGCCGTGCCCGGTGGAGACGAAGTCCCAGCCGCGGCGGGGGTCGCCCCAGGGCAGGTGCGAGCCGAGGCGGCCGTTGCGGCCGTTGAGCCGGCGGACCGCGTCCTTGCAGTCCACGTGGTAGATCCGGTCGCGGAAGTCGTACAGGAAGCCGGCGGCGTCCAGGTCCTGCCACACGAAGTGGCTCGGGTCGAAGTTGAGTCCGAAGGCCGGCCGGTGGCCGACCGCCTCCAGCGCGCGCACCGTCGACCAGTAGTCGTAGGCGATCTCGCTCGGGTGGACCTCGTGCGCGAAGCGCACCCCGACCGAGTCGAACACGTCCAGGACCGGGGTGAAGCGCTCGGCGAACTCGGCGTAGCCGGCCTCGACGACGTCGGCGGACACCGGTGGGAACATCGCCAGGAGGTGCCAGATCGGCGAGCCGGTGAAGCCGATGACGGTCCGCACCCCGAGCTCCGCCGCGGCCCGCGCGGTGTCGGCGAGTTCGGCGGCAGCGCGCGTCCGGACGCCCTCGGCCTCGCCGTCGCCCCAGATCCGGGGCGGGAGGATGTCCCGGTGCCGGCCGTCGATGATCGCGTCGCACACCGCCTGGCCGACCAGGTGCGTGGAGATGGCGTGCACCTGGAGCCCGTGCTTGGCCAGCAGGGCCTTGCGGCCGGCCACGTAGCCGGGCTCGTTCAGCGCCCGGTCCACCTCGAAGTGGTCGCCCCAGCAGGCGATCTCCAGGCCGTCGTAGCCCCACTCCGACGCCAGCCGGCAGACCTCCTCGAAGGGCAGGTCGGCCCACTGGCCGGTGAACAAGGTGATGGGCCGGGTCATGGTTGTTCCTCCGTGGTCACAGCGGTCCACGCGGACCGGTTCGCGGCACTGTCCTCCACCGCCGCCAGCACGCCCTGCACATACAGCCCGTCGGCGAACGACGGCACCGGCGGTTTGCCGGCCGCGATCGCCTCGACCAGGTCGCGCTTCTGGTTGACGAACGTGTGGT
Source organism: Catenulispora sp. EB89 (assembly GCF_041261445.1). NCBI lineage: Bacteria > Bacillati > Actinomycetota > Actinomycetes > Catenulisporales > Catenulisporaceae > Catenulispora > Catenulispora sp. EB89. Next base: position 323,964 of record NZ_JBGCCU010000010.1, on the reverse strand, counting down.
CGTACCCCAGGCCGTGCCCGGGCGGCCACCACGCGTCCAAATAAGGGTGCTGCGGTTCAGTGGCCAGGATGCGGCTGAACCCGGCACCGGCGGCATTGGCGGCATCAGCGGTCGCGTCGTAGAACTGCAGCTCGTTCATCGCCTCGAAGTCGAACGCGACGCTGCCGTCCGAGCCGTTCACCTCGATCCGCATCGCGTTCTTCCGCCCCGGCGCGAACCGCGTGGCCTCGAACGTCGCCAGCGCCCCGCCCTCGCAGTCGGCGAAGAACGCCGCCGCGTCGTCGACCGTCACCCGGCCCCGCTCGCTCCCGGCGGCCCCGCTCAGCCCCGACGCGGACGTCGCCAGCGGCCGCTCCTCGACGAACGTCCGGGTCAGGGCACTCAGACCGGTGATGCGCCGACCGGTCAGGAAGTACGCGAGATCGACCAGATGCGCCCCGAGGTCGCCGAGCGCCCCGGATCCCGCCTCCTCCTTGCGCAGCCGCCAGACCAGCGGGAACTCCGGATCGTTGATCCAGTCCTGCAGGTAGACGGCCCGGATGTGCCGGACGTCGCCGACCCGGCCCTGCGCCACCAGATCCCGCGCGAGCGCGAGCGCCGGAGTCCGCCGGTAGTTGAACCCGACCATCGACAGGACTCCACGCGCCGCCGCGTCCTGCGCCGCCGCCGTCATCTCCCGCGCCTCGTCCAGCGTGTTCGCCAGCGGCTTCTCGCACAGCACGTGCTTGCCCGCGGCCAGCGCCGCCAGCGCGATCTCGGCGTGCAGCGCGCCGGGGGTGGTGATGTCGATGACGTCGATGTCGTCCCGCTCGACCAGCGTCCGCCAGTCGTCGGTCCAGGACTGCCAGCCCCAGGCGCGCGCCGCCTGCTCGACGGCCGCGGGGTCGCGGCCGGCGATCGCGGTCAGCTCGGGCACCAGCGGCAGCTCGACGGCGCGGCCCACGGTCTGCCAGGCCAGCGAGTGCATCCGGCCCATGAAGCCGTGGCCGACCAGGCCCACGCGCAGTGGCGAGGGTGAGGTGGAAGGCACGCTCTCCCCCGCGCTCACGATCCGGCCGCCGGCATCAGCTGCGCCATGTTGAACTCGGCGACGTTCTTGTTGTCGCCGATACCGCCGCCCCACTGCAGGTACCCGTTGCGCACACCGGTGTCGACGTTGTTGAACATCGCCGAGATGGAGAACACCGAGTTCGCCGTCGGCTGCAACGAGGTGAGATCGCTCCACGGGATCGCGACCTCGTACAGCGTGGTGTGGTTCGTGTCGTCCCGGGTCACGTTGACCGAGGCGTCGGTGACCAAGCCAGAGCCCTGCGACGGGCTGAACCAGCGGTACAGCTGCGAGCCCGCCGGAGTGAGCGCGGCTCCGTACTCGTAATGCCCCTCCAGCGAATCGTTGCTGGTGGCGACCGCCGATCCCGGCACCCCCGAGGTCGCCGACACCTGCAGGCTGTCACCCTTCCAGATGTCACCGCCGGTGTTGGTCTGGGAGAACGCAGCCTCTGTCATGTCCGCGGTGATGTAGAGGTTCTTCGCGTCCCAGTCGAACCACATCTTGCCCGACAGGTAGGACGCGCCGCCGTACGGCAGGGAGCCGTCCAGCGAGCCCCAGGTCCCGTCCGCAGTGGTGGCCATGTCCACATACGGGCCGTCCTGGACCTGCGCCACCGTCCAGGAACTGCCCAGGCTCTTGTTGACCACCGGCAGGAACGTGACGTGCCCGCCCAGATTCTCCGAGGACAGGCCGCCGGAGATCACGCTGGACACCGTGAGCGGATAGATGGTCGCGAAGCTGATGCCGGTGACCGGGACCGTGACAGTGGTCGACGATCCCGCCGGCATCGTCGCGCTCACCGGCGCGGTGCCCGACAGGGTGCCGAGCTGCCACTTGACCGCGGTGACCGTCGTGGCGGTGTCGGAGGGGTTGTTCAGCACGACCTGGAGCGATCCGGCGGCTGGGCTGGTCCCGGTAATCAGCGGCGTGGCTTGCTCGGGGGTGGCGCCGGAGGTCACCGTCACCGGGCCGACCGTGGTCTGGGTGTCAGGACCGGCGCCGCCGGTGAAGGAGGTGACGGCGTCCAGCTCGGTCTGCGTGCCGGGGCTCGCGCTCGCCGGGATCGCGACGCTCCAGCTGGCCGTCACCTTCTGGCCGGGGGCCAGGCTCGGCACGGAGACCGGCGTGGTCGCGGTCGCGGTCCAGCCGGTCGGCGTGGTCAGGCCGAGCTTCAGGCCGCGCACGGCCTTGGCGCTGGTGTTGGTGAACGTCTCAGTCGCGGTGACGCTGGTCGCCGGCTTCACGATGCCCGGGGCGGCCAGCGTGAACGGGTCCTGCACGACGATCGGGGCGGTGCCGGTCACGCCGTTCACCGTCACCTTGATCGACGCCGCACCCGGCGCGCGCATGGTCACGACGCCGGCGTCGCTGACCGTGGCGACCCGCGGGTCGCTGGTGCTGTAGCGGACGTGGGAGTGCGCGAGGTCGGCGAAGGACTGGTCGTCGTTCACGGCCTCGACGACGTTGGCCGCCGGGGCGTGGGTCTGCTCCAGCGTGGCGTTGGTGTCGGGCGCGATCCAGGGGTTGGCGGCGGTGAGGTCCAGCGTCTGGCCGGCGTTGAAGACCACCTGGTCGGGCTGGACGGCGACGGACTGCACGTGCGGGGTCATCGTGCCGTGCACGGTCACGGTGCCGGAGCCGGCGGCCGTGGCCGAGTCCGGGCCGACCCGGAACTGGTAGGCGCCGTCGGCGACGACCTGCTTCAGGGTGCTCTCGTCCCAGCGGCTGAGGCTGGAGACCTTGACCGACAAGGAGATGTGCTGGGACTGGCCGGGCTGGAGCGTCTTGGTCTTCTGGAATCCGGCGAGCTGTTCGCGGGCGGTGTCAGCGGTGCCGGCGCCGGGAGGCGCGGCGTAGAGCTGGGCGACCGTGGTGCCGGCGGCGGTTCCGGTGTTGGTGACGTCGAAGCCGACGTGCACGGTGCCGTCCGCCGACGTGCTCTGCGGGCCGACCTGGACGTGGGAGTACGCGAAGGCGGTGTAGGACTGGCCGTAGCCGAAGGGATAGGTCGGGGTCCCGGTGAAGTACTGGTAGGTCCGTCCGAGCCCGGCGGTCTGCGAGGGGGTCAGGCCGTAGTTGTCCATCGGCGCGAGCTGCGCGTCGCCGGCGTACCAGGTGAAGTTCAGGTGCCCGGCCGGGTTCTGCCGGCCGAAGAGCACCTGTGCCAGCGCGGTGCCCTGGCTCTGGCCGTTGTAGCCGCTGAAGACGATCGCGGGGAAGTCCTTCTGGGCGGCCTGGATGTCGTAGGGGCCGTCGGCCTGCATCACCAGCGCGGTGCGCGGGTTGCCGAGCGCGGCGACCTGGGTGATCAGCGAGTCGTAGTTGCCCGGCAGCGCCAGGGTGCTGCGGTCGTTGGCCTCGTCGGCCACGCTGGTGTCGGAGCCGGCGACCACCAGGACCAGGCTCGCGGTCTTGATCGAGGCCTGGGTCGCGGCCGAGCACGCGGCCGGCGTGGTGGCCTTGGTGGAGGTGCCGCAGGCGTCGAAGGTGACGGTGGCCGAGGGGTTCGCGGCCTTCACCGCCGCGGTGATGCCCTGCACCGCGTTCACCTGGTACGTCGGCTCCCCGGAGTAGCCGCCGAGGGTCACCTTGTTCGCCAGATCGCCGACGATCACGATGCTGTCGGTCTTCGCCGGGTCCACCGGCAGCAGCTTCGAGGACGTGCCGGCGAGGGTGTTGTTCTGCAGCAGCACGATGTCGTTGGCGGCGACCTTCTCGGCCAGCGCCTGGTGCGCCGGGGACTCGATCTGCGCCTTGGTGATCTTCGTGTACGCGACCTTGCTCGCCGGGTCGAACTCGCCGGTCTGCATCCGCACCGTGAACAGCCGGGTCAAGGTGGCGTCGACGACGCCGGTCGACAGCAGGCCGAGGTCGATGGCCGCGCTGATGTTCGCCGTGGTCATCTCCCCGCCGGCGCAGTTGAGCTGGGTGCCGGCGCGGATCGCGAAGGCCTGGCCGCCGGCCGCGGCCGGGATCTGCTTGCCGGTGGCGGTGTTCGTCCAGCTGGTGCCGTTGCTGGTCCAGCCGGGCGGGGCCCAGCCGTGCGAGGCGGCGCCGTAGACGTCGCCGATCGCGCCGCAGTCGGAGGTGGTGTAGCCGGCGAAGCCGTAGGTGGCCTGCAGGAGTTCGTCGACGGTGTAGGTGTCGGCCGGGGAGGGCGTGCCGTTGACCGCGTTGTAGGAGGTCATGATGCCCGAGACGTGCGCGTTCTCCACCAGGCTGGCGAACTGCTTGGTGTAGTAGTCGCGGATGTTGGCGTCGGTGGTGTCCGAGCTGCCGGTGTGGCGGCTGTCCTCGACGTTGTTGAGCGCGTAGTGCTTGGCCGTGGCGGCGACCTTGAGATAAGGGGTCTGCTGCTGCCCGTTGATCGTCTCGCCCTGATAGCCGTCGACGAACGCGCCGGCCATCGCGGAGGTGAGGTAGGGGTCCTCGCCGAAGGACTCGTTGGTCCGGCCCCACAGCGGATCGCGGTCCATATTGACGTTCGGCGCCCAGAACGTCAGCGCGCCGTAGTCGCTGGCGGACGGGCCCAGGTTGTTCTGCCCGGTCCCCCACAGCGACTTGTCCAGTTCGCCGCGCACCTCGTCGGAGATGGCAGTGGTCTCCTGGTAGGTGAGCTCCGGGTCCCAGCTCATCGTCGAGGCGAAGTTCACCGGGAAGCTGGTCGCGTGCACCCCGCCGGTGACGCTGCCACGGTTGGAGTCGGCACCCAGCGTGTTGATCCCGTGCTGCCCCTCGCTCCAGTACGTGTACTCCTGCACCCCCAACCGCGGAATCGCCGGCGCACTGTTGGTCTGCAACTGCGCGACCTTCTCCGGCAACGTCATCCGCGACACCAGATCCGCCGCCCGCTCGGCGAACGTGTAGTGCGTGTTCAGATAGATCGGCTGCGCGGCCGCGGCGGCCTGCGCATCGGAGGCGGAGGCCGCCTGCGGACTCGCGTACGCGGCGGCCGGCACGAGGGCCAGGGCGAGGGCGGTACATAGGAGCGTGCGAACTGGGCGCATCATGGGATGCATATAAAACCCACGCTGTTATCGGGGGCAAGGTTGCCAGGGAACCTTTCGCGCTCAGGGCGCTGATCTGGGGGAACGCCACTTCATTCAGCACTGGATAAGGGGTGGGGCGGGGTGGATTGTCAATTAAGTGCGTTACCCTCGGCGGCGCTGCGGCCTCGGTGCGCGGGCGGCGCAACCTGGCGGAAAAGTCGGTGCGGGCTCGTGCGCGCGACGCCTGCGGCCAACAGAACGGCCTTGGCCTCGATTGCGGGATTCGGTGGACCACGATCGGCGGCGCCCGGGAAGCATGATCCGGGACTCGTTGTGAGTGCTGGTTGAGAATCTTGTCAGCCCGCAGAGTTGCCGGCCGGAGCGTGGTGACTTCCTAGGGGCCTGTTACCTTGGCGATCTGCGACCGGGCTGCCACAGCGGATTTCGCGCGGGCACCTGGCCGCGGCCCTCGGCCACGATCCGCAACCTGTCAGTGCCGCCCGCTATCGTCGAATCAAACGCCACCGACCACCAGCGGCGAAAGGTGTGTGGACGATGACCACGTTCGTACTTGTCCCCGGTTTCTGGCTCGGCTCCTGGGCCTGGGACTCGGTCGCCGAGCGGCTGCGCGCCGACGGCCACGAGGTCCACGCGCTCAGCATGCCGGGGATCGCCGAGCGCGCCGGTGAGGCGACGCCGGAGACCGGGGTGCCGGCCGGGGTCGCCGACATCATCGAGTACCTGCGGCGGCATGAGCTGCGGGACGTCGTGCTGGTCGGGCACAGTGGCGGCAACATGCCGGTCACCGGGGTGGCCGATGCCGTGCCGGAGCTCATCGCCCGGCTGGTCTATGTGGACACCGGCCCGATGCCGTCGGGGCTCGGGGTCATCGACTTCGGGCCGCCGGAGGCCCAGGAGGCGCAGCGCAAGCTGGTCGCCGAGCAGGGCGAGGGCTGGCTGCTGCCGCCTTCGGCGTTCGACGCCGCCGAGGATCCGGTGAACCTGGCCGGCATCAGCGAGGCGGACCTGGAGCGGATGCGGACGCTGGCCAGTCCGCAGCCGTTCCGCACCGTCACCGACGCGCTCGACCGCCCCGGGGACGTGCTGCCGGTGCCGGCCTCGGCCATCACCTGCACGTTCAGCCCCGAGCAGGTCGGGCAGCTCGCCGGTGTGAGCCCGATCTTCGGGCTGATGACGAAGCTCGACCTGCACCACCTGCCGACCGGGCACTGGCCGATGTTCTCGCGGCCCGATGATTTGGCGGCGCTGCTCGCGGAAATCGGTGGTTGATGAAGGTATTCATCTCCTCCGACATGGAGGGCACGGCCGGGGTCGTCAACTGGGACCAGTGCCGCCCCGGCCAGCACGACTACGAGCACTACCGCGCCCTGCTCCAGGCCGAGGTCAACGCGGCGATCGACGGCGCGAACCTGGCCGGCGGCCCGCACGAGTTCCTGGTCAACGACTCGCACGGCCGGATGGCGAACCTGCGCCCGGAGCAGCTGGCCGGTGAGGCCGCGTACCTGTCCGGGCACCACAAGCCGCTGTACATGATGCAGGGCCTCGACGAGTCTTTCGACGCGGTCTTCTTCGTCTCCTACCACGGCTCCGCCTCGGCCGGACCGGCCACGCTGTCGCACACCTACAACCCGGCGGCGATCGCCGAGGTCCGCCTCAACGGCGTGCTCGCCGGCGAGTCCGGCATCAACTCGCTGGTGGCGATCGCCCACGGAGTTCCGGTGGTCCTGGTGACCGGCGACCAGACCACGGCGAGCGAACTCCAGCCGTTCTGGCCCGAGGCCCGCGCCGCCGTGGTCAAGCAGTCGATCTCCCGCTTCGCCGCGGAGAGCCTGCATCCGGCGCGCGCCAACCGGCTGATCGCGAACCAGGCGAAAGAAGCGATCGAGGCCCTGACCGAGTCCGGCAGAAAACCGCAGGGCCGCATCGAACGCCCCGCCACCCTCACCGTGCGCCTGCGCAACCCGGACATCGCCGAGATGGCGACCTGGCTGGAGCGCGTCGAGCCGGACGAGCACGACCCCACCGTCGTGCAGCTGCGCGACGACGACCTCGTCCGGCTCTACCGCACCTTCATCACGCTCGTCCTGCTCACGCGCGGCATCGCCGAGTAGACCGAGCGATCCGAGCCGTCACACTCCCGCACCGCTGACGGCCCCAGCTCAGCGCACAGCCCCGCCGTGCTCCACCGCACCTTCATCACGCTCGTCCTACTCACGCGCGGCTTCGCCGAGTAGGCCGAGCGATCCGGGCCGTCACACTCCCGCACCGCCGTCGGCAGCCCAGGTCAGCGCACGACCCCCGCCGTACTCTCCCGCACCTTCAGCGCGAACGGCGCCCGCACGTCCTCCGGCTCGGGGCCCTTCTCGCCACGCCCGCCGCGGATCGGGTCCACTCGCCGGTCGGCCAGGTCCACCGCGGCCTCGGCGATCGCCGCCTTGTCCGGGGCGATCGTCGTCAGCGACGGCAGGCTGTAGCTCCCCTCGGCGATGTCGTCGAAGCCTGCGATGGCGATCTGGCTCGGGAAGGAAACGCCGCGTTCGGCGCCGGCCCGCATCGCACCGATGGCCAGCAGGTCGTTGCAGCAGAAGACGGCGTCCGGCGGCTCCGGCAGGGCGAGCAGGTGCGCCATCGCCTCGGCGCCGTCGGCGCGCTGGTAGTTCTCGACCGGGATGACCAGCACCGGGTCGTAGGGGATGCCGGCGGCGTCCAGGGCCTGGCGGTGGCCGGCGGTGCGCAGCGCGGCCGTGCCGCCGTTCTTGCCCGGCTGGTCGCCGATCACCGCGATGCGGCGGCGGCCGATGCCGATCAGGTGCTCCACCACGGTGCGGGCGGCGGCGACGTTGTCGATCGCGACGTGGTCGGCCGGGCCGGGGATGTCGCGTTCCCCCAGAAGGACCAACGGGGTCGCCGGATCCGCGCTCAGCAGGTCGTCGGGCTCCATCGCCAGCGGGCTCAGGATCGCCGCGTCGATGCGCTGCGGCCCCATCGAGGTGATGACCGCCTGCTCGCGCTCGCGCGAGCCCTGCGTCTGCTCGACCAGCACGGTCCATTGCCGGCGGTGCGCGGCGGTGATGACCAGGCCGGTGAGCTCGGCGAAGTACGGGTTGTCCAGCTCCGGGACGGCCAGCACGATGAAGCCGGTCCGGCCCTTGCGCAGGTTGCGCGCGCCGAGGTTGGGGCGGTAGCCGGTCTCGGCGATCGCGCGCTGCACCCGCTCTCGGGTGGCATCCGTGATGAAGGCGTAGCCGTTGACGACGTTCGAGACCGTCTTGATCGAGACGCCGGCCCGTTCGGCCACGTCCTTCAGTGTTGCGGGCACCTGTCGGGACCGCCTTTCCCGTGAGTTCCGATCGGCTCAGCCTACGCCTTTACAACGTTGTAGACAACGATGTAGAACTGACTCCACCCCGATTTCCAGCACGTGACGGGGGTCACACAGCCGGAACGTATCGGCCGGTGTCGGACAAGCCGTAGACAAGATCGCAAGAGATTCGAAGTCCCTCACAGCACTTTTTCGACAACACAGATTTCGACGACACAGATCTCGAGGAGCCATGAAGACGCACGTGAAAGTCGCCGCAGCGGCCGTCGCCGCCGCCGGCTTGCTCGCCGCCGCGGGTTGCAGCTCCAGCTCGTCCAGCGGCTCCGGGTCCGGGTCTGGCAGCGGCGTGGTGAAGCTGTCGGTGCTGACCGGGTTCACCGGCCCGGACGGACCCTCCTACCAGGCGCTGGTCTCGCAGTTCAACGCCTCGCACCCGAACATCAAGGTCACCATGGACATCCAGCCGTGGGACGCGATCAGCCAGAAGCTCCCCGCCGAGTGGGCCACCGGCCAGGGCCCGGACCTGGCCACGCCGAACTTCGACCCCGGCGTGATCTTCAACTACATCAAGACCAACTCGGTGCTGCCGCTGGACGCCTCGGTCGGCGCCGGTGACAGCCAGATCAACTCCAGCGCGTTCCCGTCCTCGGTGACCAAGGCGTTCACCGTCAACGGGCACTTGTACGCGGTCCCGGCGAACCTGGCGACCGTCGCGCTCTACTACAACAAGGCGATGTTCACCGCCGCCGGCATCACCGCCCCGCCGAAGACCTCGGACGAGTTCGTCGCGGACGTCAAGAAGCTGACGCTCGGCGGGGCCAACCCGACGCAGTACGGCATCTCCCTGGCCGACCACCAGACCATCGAGATGTGGCCGATCCTGCAGTGGATGAACGGCGGCGACATCGTCGGCCCCGACGGCTGCGCCACGATCAACTCCGCGGCCAGCGTGCAGGCCCTGTCGACGTGGGCCGGCCTGGTCCAGAACAACCACGTCAGCCCGGTCGGCCAGACCGGCGCGGACGCCGACACGCTGTTCTCGGCGAAGAAGGCCGCGATGGAGCTGAACGGTCCCTGGGCCGCCGACGGCTTCCGCAAGGCCGGCATCGACGTCGGCATCGCGCCGGTGCCGGTGGGTTCGGCCGGTCCTGTCACCATCGCCTCGACCGTGCCGATGATGATCGCCAAGAACACCAAGCACAAGACCGAGGCGCTGGAGTTCCTGAGCTGGTGGACCGGCAAGACCGCGCAGGCGGCGTTCTCCAAGAACTCCGGGTTCCCGCCCTCGCGCACCGACGTCACGGTCGACGACCCGAACGTCGCGGTGTTCGCCCAGGCCCTGCCGACCGCCCGGCTCTACCTCGCCGGCCTCCCGTCCTCGTCGCAGATCGACACCGACATCTACACGCCGCTGCTGGGCCAGCTGACCCGGGGGGCGGACGTGCAGAAGTCGACCGACGCGGCGGCGAAGTCGATCAACCAGCTGACCGGCTGCAAGAGCTGACCGACCGGCGGCCGCGAAGAAGGACGAAGAAGAAGGCAATCGATGGCACATCTCGCTGAACCAGCGGCCGAGGCGGGCAAGGCGGCCGAGGCGGCCAACGCGGCCGACCGGTCCGCGCCGCGCGGACCGGAGCGCCGGGGACGGGGCCGGACCCTGCGGTCCCGGTTCAACCCCGCGTACCTGTTCGTCGCGCCCGCGCTCCTGTTGGCCGCCGTCTTCATCGTGTGGCCGATCATCCAGTCCGGCTGGATGAGCCTGCACGACTGGACGATCGGCGACGACTCGCACAAGTGGCTCGGCTTCGGCAACTACACCGAGCTCTTCCACGACTCACGCTTCTGGAACTCCCTGAAGGTGACGCTCGTGTACGCCGTGTTCGTCGTCGTCGGCCAGGTGGCGATCGGCCTGGCCCTCGCGCAGTGGCTGCGCCGCACCACCTGGTACACGATGCTGCTGCGCTCGGCGTTCTTCTTCCCGACGATCGCCTCGCTGGCCGTCACCGGCATCGTCTGGAAGTTCCTGCTGGACCCGCAGGTCGGGCTGGTCGACGGCTGGCTGGGCAAGCTCGGCTTCCACGCCCAGGCCTGGCTGCAGGACACGCATCTGGCGCTGCCGGCGCTGATCGCGGTCGGGATCTGGAAGAACTTCGGGTTCTCGATGATCGTCCTGCTGGCCGGCGTGCAGGGGGTCAGCAAGGAGCTGCTGGAGGCCGCGACGCTGGACGGCGCCGGCGCGGTCGCGCGGTTCCGGCACGTGACGCTGCCCGCGCTGCGCCCGGCGATCCTGTTCTGCGTCGTGATCGGCACGGTCAACGCCCTGCAGCTGTTCGACCTGACGTACGTGATGACCGACGGCGGCCCGCTGTTCCACACCGAGTCCATCGTCATGTACCTGTACCAGCGCGGATTCGTCGACTTCCGGCTCGGCTACGCCAGTGCGATCGCCTGGGTGCTGTTCCTGATCATCATCGCCGTGTCCGTCGTGCAACTCCGAATGCTGAGGTACCGCGATGACGACTGAGATGCCGACCGGCACCTCCTCGCTCCCGGCCGCACCGTCGTGGGTCACCCCGCTGCTGCGCACAGCCAGGACCACCGCCAGGGTCCTGGCCTGGACGGTGCTCTCGATCGCGGCGCTGGCCACGGTCGTGCCGTTCCTGTGGATGCTCGGGGTGGCCTTCCGCACCCCGGCCGACCTGTACGCGGACCCGGCCCGGCTGTGGCCGGACCACTGGTCGGTCTCCGGCTTCCACGCGGTGTTCACCCAGCTGCCGTTCCTCCGGCTGGCGCTGAACAGCATCGTGTTTGCCGGCGGCACCACGGTGCTGCTGCTTCTCATCGACTCGCTGTGCGCCTACGCGCTGGCCCGGCTGCGCTTCCGCGGGCAGAACTTCGTGTTCTGGGTCATCCTGCTGACGCTGATGGTGCCGTTCCAGGTGATGCTGATCCCGCTGTTCCTGACCGTGTTCCACCTCGGCTGGCTGAACACCTTCCAGGGCCTGATCATCCCGCGCTCGGTGAGCGCGTTGGGAATCTTCATGCTCCGGCAGTTCTTCGTGAAGATCCCGCGGCAGCTGGACGAGGCCGCGCGGGTCGACGGGGCCGGGCCGCTGCGCATCTACTGGCGCATCATCCTGCCGCTGGCGCGGCCGGCGCTCGCCTCGCTGTTCGTCATCCAGTTCATGGCGCTGTGGAACGACTTCCTGTGGCCGCTGGTCATCTCCAGCAGCACCGACATGCGGACCCTGCCGTCGGCACTGACGCTGTTCTCCAGTACGTCCGGCGTGGACCACGCCGCGCTCATGGCCGGCGCCGCCATCTCCCTGGCCCCTCTGGCCATCGCCTTCCTGCTCGCCCAGCGGTTCTTCACCGAGGGCATCGCCGCAACAGGTATCAAGTAAAAGGAACATCCCCTTGCTGACTGCACATGCCACCCTCGACCCGGCCTTCCGGATCGCCCCGGTCGACCGCCGCCTGTTCGGCTCCTTCGTGGAGCACATGGGCCGCTGCGTCTACGGCGGGATCTACGAGCCCGGACACCCCGAGTCCGACCCCGACGGCAACCGTCTGGACGTCCTGGAACTCACCCGCGAGCTCGGGATAAGCGTCATCCGCTATCCCGGCGGGAACTTCGTGTCCGGTTACCGCTGGGAGGACGGCGTCGGCCCGGTCTCCGAGCGGCCGCGCCGCCTGGACCAGGCCTGGCGCTCCATCGAGACCAACGAGTTCGGCCTGAACGAGTTCATGACCTGGACGAAGCTGGCGCGCGTCGAGCCGATGATGGCGGTCAACCTGGGCACGAGGGGGCTTCAGGAGGCCTGCGACCTGCTGGAGTACGCCAACCACCCGGGCGGCACGTACTTCTCCGACCTGCGCCGCAAGCACGGCGTCGAGCAGCCGCACGACATCAGGCTGTGGTGCCTGGGCAACGAGATGGACGGCCCCTGGCAGACCGGCCACAAGAGCGCCGAGGAGTACGGCCGGCTGGCCGCCGAGACCGGCAAGGCCATGCGCCAGGTCGATCCCAGCATCGAGCTGGTGGCCTGCGGCAGCTCCAACGCGCTGATGCCGACGTTCGGCTCCTGGGAGTCCACAGTCCTGGACCACACCTTCGACTACGTGGACTACATCTCCCTGCACGCCTACTACGAGCAGCACGGCGAGGACCGCGCCAGCTTCCTGGGCGCGGCGGTCGGGATGGACCGGTTCATCGACGGCGTGGTGGCCACCGCCGACCACGTCGCGGCGAAGAAGAAATCCCGCAAGAAGCTCAACCTCTCCTTCGACGAGTGGAACCTGTGGCAGGAGAGCCGCTTCGCCGGGCACACGAACCTGGACTGGGAGCAGGCGCCGCGGCTGATCGAGGACACCTACACCGTGCAGGACGCGGTGGTGTTCGGCAGCCTGCTGATGTCGCTGCTGCGGCACGCCGACCGGGTCGCCATCGCGTGCCTGGCGCAGCTGGTGAACGTGATCGGCCCGATCCGCGCCGAGCCGGACCGCCCGGCCTGGGCGCAGACCATCTACTTCCCCTTCGCGCTCACCGCCCGGCACGCGGTCGGCGAGGTGCTGCGCGTGGAGACGACGACCGGCGTCTACGACACCGCCGAGCACGGCGACGTGCCGCTCGTGGACGTGGTGGCCACACACGACCCGGACAGCGGGCAGGTCACCGTGTTCGCGATGAACCGCGCCATCGACGGCCCGGCCCGGCTGGAGATCGACCTGCGGGCGTTCGGCGACCTGGTGGTGGCCGAGCACGTGCACCTCGGCGGCGCGCAGGACCTGGACGCGGTGAACTCGGCCGAGGCGCCGCGGGCGATCGCGCCGGTCGGTGTCGAGGGCACGACCACCGAGGGACGCAAGCTGGCGGCCGCGCTGCCGGCGGTGTCCTGGAACATGATCCGGCTCGTTCCCGCCGGTCGGTAACGCGGCCGCCCCAAATCTCCCCGGCCAGTGACCTGCCGATCGCTGGCCGGGTGAGTCACATCTGGCGTAACCGGCGGACCCTCTTCCCTCCCGCCGGTGAACTTTGCTCGGGCGCATCCGTCCCACTCCATCGAGCAAGTGATTGGAACCCTATGTTCAATCGCTCCGCCTCGGCGTCGCCACGCCGATTGCTCTCTGTTCTGGGCGCGCTGCTCGCAGTCGCGTCCATGCTGATCCTCAGTCCACCATCGCAGGCCTCTGCGGCTCCGAAGCCGGCAGCGGCCGCTGCCTCGACCTCCCTGCCCTGCGACGCCTTCGGCAACGGCGGCACTCCGTGCGTCGCCGCGTACAGCTCCGTGCGCGCGATGTACGCGTCCTACAACGGCCCGCTCTACCAGGTGACGCGCGCCTCCGACGGCGCGGCGTCCGACATCGGCCTGCTGGCGGCCGGCGACTACGCCAACGCCGCCGCGCAGGACGCGTTCTGCGCCGGCACGGTCTGCACCATCACGAAGATCTACGACCAGTCGGCCAACCACAACGACCTGACCGTCGCCCCGGTCGGCGACGCCGGGTCCAGCGACGTGGGCGCGCGCGCCGACGCGCTGCCGATCACGGTCGGCGGCCACAAGGCGTACGGCATAGCCACGTTCCCGCGCACCGGGTACCGGCGCTCCGTGGGCACCGGGGTGGCGACCGGGAGCCAGCCGGAGTCGATCTACGAGGTCGCCAGCGGCACCAACGCGACCAACGGGTGCTGCTCGGACTTCGGCAACGTGGAGAACGCCTCGAAGGACACCGGCGCGGCACACATGGACGCGCTGATCATCTCTTCGTACTGTTCGGCCTCGCCGTGTTCGGGTCCGGGTCCGTGGATCCAGGCCGACCTGGAGAACGGCGTGTTCATGGGCGGCGGTTCCAGCAACGCGTCCAACACGAGCCTGCACAGCCCGTTCGTCACGGCGGTGTTGCGCAACGACGGGACGGCGAACTTCGCCCTGGACGGCGGTGATGCGACGCAGCCAACGGTGCCATCGCTGTACAGCGGCTCGCTGCCGTCGGGCTACGCGCCGATGAAGAAGGAGGGCGGCATAGCCCTGGGCACCGGCGGCGACAACAGCAACGCCGCTCCGGGCGCCTTCTTCGAAGGCGCGATGACCACCGGCTACGCCTCGAACGCCACCGTCGCCTCGCTGCAGACGAGCATCTCCTCGGCGGCGTACACCGGGACCTCCGGCGGCGGCCCCGGCGTCGGGATCACCGGGCCCGGCGGCAAGTGCCTGGACGTCTACGGGGACGACAACGGGGCCAACGGCACCGACGTCGACCTGTGGGACTGCAAGCACGACGCGGTGGACCAGCACTGGGAGTACATGCGGAACGTACCGCTGATCTACATCACCGGCGGGACTCCCGAGTACCAGAACGACCTGAAGACGCTGGGGCGCTGCCTGGACATCAAGGGGAACGGCACCGCGTCCGGGACCCAGGTCGAGCTGTGGGACTGCAACGGCGTCGGCGGGCAGCAGTGGGTGCCGCAGGCCAACGGGACGCTGTTGAACCCGCAGTCGGGGCTCTGCCTCACCAGTCCCGGCGGCAGCACCGCGAACGGCACGGTGCTGGACATCGAGGCCTGCACCGGCAGCGCCGGCCAGCGGTTCATCGTCTCGCCCGGACCGGTGTTCCAGAGCACGCCGATCAACGCCCCGGCGGGCAAGTGCGTGGACAACGCCCTCGGCACCTCCGGCGCGGACGGCGCGAACGTCGTGCTCACCGACTGCGCGCGCGAGGCCAACGGCCAGGCGTGGTGGAAGAACCCGGACGGTTCGATCACCACGCTCGGGCTGTGCCTGGACATCAAGGGGAACGTCACCACCTCCGGCACGCAGGTCGAGCTGTGGGACTGCAACCAGGTCGGCGGCCAGAAGTGGGTGCAGCAGGCCGACGGCTCGCTGCTGAACCCGCAGTCGGGCCTGTGCCTGACCGCCCCCGGCGGCAACACCGGCAACGGCACCGTCCTGGACATCGAGGCCTGCTCCGGCTCCGCCGCACAGAAGTTCTTCGCCTCCGGCGGCGCGGCCGTCAACGCCCCCGGCGGCAAGTGCATGGACGTCCAGGGCGACGACCGCTACGGAGGCTTCGGCTTCCCGGTGCAGCTGTGGGACTGCCAGCAGACCGCGGTCGACCAGCACTGGGTCCACACCGCGGCCAACACGCTGGAGACCCTGACGCGCTGCCTGGACATCGACGGCAACTCGACCGCCGTCGGCGCGAAGGTGGAGCTCTGGAACTGCAACGGCATCGGCGGCCAGCAGTGGGTGCAGCAGGCGGACGGGACGCTGCTGAACCCGCAGTCGGGCCTGTGCCTGACCGACCCGGGCGCCAACACCGCGAACGGCACGGTGCTGGACATCGAGGCCTGCACCGGCGCCGCGAGCCAGGTGTTCACGTACCAGAGCACGTCGGCCCTGACCCCCGGCACGGAGGTCTCATTCCGCGCCACCACGCCGTGCTGCACGTCGGACTACATCCGGCACCAGAACGGCGTGGCGAAGATCTCCGCGATCAACGGCGGCAACCCCACGCTGGACAAGCAGGACGCCACCTGGATCGTGCACCAGGGGCTGAGCAACAGCGCATGCCTGTCGTTCGAGTCGAAGGACTTCCCGAACGGCTACCTGCGCCAGAACGCCGGCGCGGTGTACCAGCAGCAGAACGACGGCACGGGGCAGTTCGCCTCCGACGCCACGTTCTGCCCCGCCCCCGGGCACAACGGCCAGGGCGTGTCGCTGGCGTCGGTCGCCAACCCCGCGCTGTTCCTGCGGCACTACAACGGGCAGGTGTACATCGCCAGCAACGGCGGGCCCGACGCTTGGGACAACGCGACATCGTGGACGGATGACAGCAGTTTCATTCCGACGCCGGCCTGGGCCCCGTGATGCGGGGTTAGGAGCGGGCTGGGCGCCGGCCTCGGGAGCTTGGGCTTCCGAGGCCGGCGCCTCCTGGGCCGAGCAACAGCTCATCCCCCAGCAGCAGCCTTGTAGATCACCGCAAGAAGCCGATCGTTCTCCGGACCCGGCGTCGCAGGAAACGGCATCCGCCGCCGCGTGTAGCCGTACGCGATCCCGTTCCGGGGATCCGCGAACGCCTGCTGGCCGCCGGCGCCGCTGTGGCCGAACGCGCCCTGGCCGAGCTGCGGGTAGTACTCCGCGACCGCGTGGAATCCGAGGGTGAAGGCGCGCTGGATGCCGAGTACCACGTCGTGTCCGATGGACTGGATCTGGCCCAGCGCCTCGACGGTGCCGGCGTTCAGCAGCGGGGCGACGCCGTCGACCGTGCTGATCGCGGCGGCGTACATCTTGGCCAGGCCGCGGGCCGAGGCGACGCCGCCGAACGACGCGGTGCCGAGTTCGCGCACCACCGGGTGGTTCGGGAGCTCCCAGACCTGTGGGCCGTGCGGGTTGTTGCGGTTGGACGCGATGCCGTTGAGGCTGTTCGGGCCCTGAGTCGTCCGCGCCAGCTCGGCCAAGCGCTCGGGCGTCTCGACCATCGGCAGAGTCGGGCAGAACCGCTCTTCGAGGTCGGCAGGCAACCCAAGGTAGAAGTCAACGTCATAAGCCTTGGTCACGCGCTCCGCGAACAACTCCTGCACGCTACGCCCCGTCGCCCGCCGCACCACCTCGCCGCTCAACGCTCCCATAACCAGCGCGTGGTACCCGAACGCAGCACCCGGCCGCCAGTAAGGACGCTGCGAGCCAAGCCGCTCTGCCACCACACGATCGTCGGCGAGCTCCTCAAGACTGAACCCGTCATCAGCACCGACCAGCCCGGCGCGGTGCGCGGTCAGCTCGCGAAGCGTCAGCTCACCCTTGCCCGCGACCGCGAACTCCGGCCAGTAGTGGCTGACCTTCTGCTCGTAGTCCAGCACGCCTTCCTGCACGAGCGAGGCGACCACAAGGTGCGTGGCGCCCTTCGAGGCCGAGTAGGCGCCGAGAAGGCTGCTGGCATCGAGCCCGGGACCGGTCCACAGATCCACGACCCGCGAGCCGTGCCGATAAACCGCCACCTGCGCGGCGTAGTCGCCGCCCTGCCCGGCCGCGATCGCGCCGAACTCCTCCCGCACCGCCTCGAAACCGGCCGCCGTCGTCCCGTGAATCCGCTCGTCGCGCGCCATCATGTCCTCCCACCTGTGCCGAAGCCGCCTTTTCGACGGGCTCTGACGTCAGGATAGAGCATTTAGTGGCCACTGGTCACTTAATAGCACGAGCGGACTGCCGGCTGTCGAGCTGCCACGTCACACCGGTCATCCGCTCCGACACGTCCCACAACCGCCGCGCAAGCTCCGCGTCCTTCGCCGCAGCCGACCGGCCGATGAGCTCGGGAGCCCCGCGCATGTGCACCAGACGGCTCGGGCCGGCGAAGCTGTCGCCCGGGACGTCGGCCACGGCCGCGTACAGCACCGGAAGCGCGCCCTGATCAGGGCTCTGAGCCAGCAGCCGCTGCAAGACCTTCGACACGCGTCCGCTCTCGCTGTAGATCTCCGTCGCGACGAAGCCCGGGTGTGCCACCTGCGCGAGCACGCTGGACCCGGCAGCCGCCAGGCGCCGCTGAAGCTCCGCGGTGAACAGCAGGTTCGCGAGCTTCGCCGCCGCGTACGCACGCGACGTCCGATACTCGCGCCGCTCCCAGTTCAGATCGTCAACGTCGATCCGGCCCATCCGCTCGGCCTGCGAAGCGACCGTGACCACGCGCCCGACGACGTGCGGCAGCAGCAGGTTGGTCAGCGCGAAGTGGCCGAGGTGGTCGACGCCGAACTGCAGCTCGAAGCCGTCGGCGGTGCGGGCGCGCGACTTCGGGCCGGTCGCCGCCGCGTTGTTGATCAGCAGGTCGATCGGGCCGTGCCAGGAGGCTGCGAAGGTGCGCACGGACTCCAAGTCGGCCAGGTCGAGCAAGCGAACCTCGGTCGAGCCGGGCATCGACGCGGCAGCAGCGCGGCCCCGCTCGACATCCCGCACGGCGAACACCACCCGCGCCCCGGCCCCCGCCAGAGCGCGCGCCGTGGCCAGCCCGATACCGCTGTTCGCACCGGTCACGACAGCGGTCTTCCCGCTCAGATCCGGCAGGTCGGAAGCACTGAATCTCATCATGCCCCCAATGTAGGCAGCGTCTACAATGTTGTCAACGACAACATTGGGATAGGCTGTCGCCGTGCCGGAACCAGAGCCGTACCGCAGCGGGGAGAAGCCCTACCACCACGGAAGCCTGCGCGCCGCGCTGCTCACCGCGGCCGAGCGCACGCTGCGCGAGCAAGGCGTCGAGCAAGTGACACTGCGCGAACTCGCACGCCAGGCAGGCGTGAGCCACGGCGCGCCGAGCCGCCACTTCCGCGACCGCCAGGCACTGCTCGAAGAGCTCGCCGCCGTCGGATACACGCGCCTCGGGGACGCGATCACCGCCGCCACCGAAAGAGCCGCCAAGGAGGCCGGCGGGGCAAAGAAAGCCGGCAAGGATTTCGCAGCACGGCTCCAAGCCGCCGCGACCGCCTACGTCCGCTTCGCCCTGGACAACCCGGCACTGCTGGACCTCATGATGACCGGCGCCGGCGCCGACGGACCGGAAGCAGCGGTCAAGGTATATCAGCGCCCATATTCGATCCTCAAGGAACTGATCCGCCAAGGACACGAATCCGGGGACCTGCGCCCCGGCGATCCCGAACGCCTGCTACTGATCGTCATGGCCACGTTCCAGGGCATCGCCGGGCTCGTCAGTACCCTGAAGATGCCCTTGGAACAGGCCGAAGCACTCGTCGCCGACGCGACCGCGCTGTTCGTCCGAGAAAACTCAGTGTCCTGAATCACCCTCGAGTTACACCCGGATCACACCCGGATCACACCTTGCGCAGCGTGATCGCGTTCTCCGGACACGCCTTCACGCACAGCCCGCACGCGTGGCAGTCCTGCGGCCGCACGACGAACGCCTGCTGGTACCCGTGGAAGAACGACTTGACCGTCCCGACCAGCGACAGCCCCTGCCGCTCCGCGCCGGTCAACGTCCTGACCTCGAAGACGTCGTACGGACACACGTCCACGCAGTCGCGCGCACCCTCGCAGCGGTTCCGGTCCACGATCGGCAGGGCCGAGCCGGGTTCGGCCTTGGACCGGCACACGACCTCGTCGGCGGCCTCGGCGGCGTTCTCCGAGTTCTCGGTGTGTTTCGAAGGGGACACGGGAGATGCCTCTCGGGGTCGATAGGATATAGAATGCGAGAACATGAGTGACTGACCGTTAGTCAGTACGCCAAGTGTCGCAGTCCGCCGTGGTGGGAGTCAACAGTCCCGGTTCCGACCTCTCCACCCCCTGACGCCACGGCCGCCGAAAGGAGTAACCGCCCCATGAACGATGGCGCCAGCGCCGCCGTCGCCCCCCACGACGCCGAGGGGACGCCGTCCCCGGCCCAGGCCGACAGTCCCGCGTCGGCGGCCGACAGTCCCGCGTCGGCCTCGCGCGGACCGCGCCGGGCCCCGGAGAGCCGGCCCGACCAGATCCTCGACGCCGCGACCGAGATCCTGCTGGCCAAGGGCATGAGCGCTCTGACCATGGACGAGATCGCCGGGACCGCCGGGCTCGCCAAGGGCACGACCTACCTCTACTTCAAGTCCAAGGCCCAGGTGCTGGCCGCGTTGCGGATCCGTCACGTCCAGCGCATGCTCGCGACGTGCCACGCGGCCGCCGCCGACGGGCAGTCGGCCGCCGTGATCGACCGGGTCGAGCGGTTCGTGGAGACCATATTCGAGTTCACGAAGGTCAACGCGCAGCTGCTGTTCCTGCTCTTCCACGAGGCCGTGGGCGACGACGGCACCGAGGTCCAGATGGCCCGCGACGGCCTGATGATGCACGTCCGCGAGGGCATCGTCTCCGGGGAGTTCGAGGTCGACGATCCCGAGGACGTCGTGGGCTTCCTGGTCCACGGCATGCACGGGGTCTTCGCCGACAGCATGCACCGCGACGAGGCCGACCAGAAGAAGGCCCTGCAGACCGTCAAGGACGTGTTCCGCAAGCAGCTCCTGGCCGACCGCGACCACTGACGGAGCACACCGACCGCAGCAGGTCGAGCCGAGAATGTTCCGGCGCCGTCAGGTGTCGGCGCCGGAAGCATTCACACCGCGACCCCCTCAGGACCGCCGCGCCGCCGCGAGCACGGCCGCCGCGATCCCCTCGGCGTCCAACCCGATCCCGGCCAGCACCGCGTCGGGCTTCCCGTGCGCCAGATAGCGGTCGGGCACGCCCAAAAGCGTCGGCGCCGCAGAGCCCGGACGCCGCGCGGCCAGCGCGGCGGCGATCGCCGAACCGGCTCCGCCCACGGCGAACCCGTCCTCGACCGTCACCACGGCACGATGGACCGCCGCGGCCTCCAGCATCCGCTCGTCCAGCGGCTTGACGCAGCGCACGTCCCACACCGCGACGTCCGCGCCCGAAGCCGCGGCCAGCTCGGCCGCGCCCAGCGCCGCCGCGCACATCCGCCCGACCGCGAGCACCGCGACGGCCCGCTCGGGGTCGGCCGCCGGCCACAGCAGCCGCGCCCCACCGCCCACGCCCGGAGCACCCGGGACGTCAACCGGCGTGCCCTTCGGCCACCGGATCGCCGAGGGGCCCGGCAGGGTCAGCGCGTATCGAAGCATGCCCGAGAGCTCGTCGGGCGTGGCCGGCGCCAGCACCGTCATCCCCGGCACCAGCGAACACAACGCCAGGTCCGAGACCCCGTGGTGGCTCGGGCCGTCGTCGCCGGTGATCCCGGCCCGGTCCAGGGCGAACACCACCGGCTGGCCGTGCAGGCCGACATCCAGCATCAGCTGGTCGAAGGCGCGCGACAGGAACGTGGAGTAGACCGCGACCACCGGCCGCAGGCCACCCATCGCCAGCGCTCCGGCCATCGCCACCGCGTGCTGCTCGGCGATCCCGACGTCGTGGAACCGGTCCGGGAAGCGGGCCTGGAAGGCCAGCAGGCCGGTGGGGCCGGGCATCGCCGCCGTGAGGGCGTGGATCCGCTCGTCCTGCTCGGCCAGCTCTATCAGGGTCCTGGCGAAGGCGCCGGTATAGCCGCCCGGGACGGAGGCCGCGGGCCCGGCCACCGGATCGAACACCGAGACGTCGTGCAGGCACTTCTCCTCGTCGTCCTCGGCGAAGGAGTAGCCGCGGCCCTTGCGCGTCACCACGTGCACCACGACCGGCCCGGCGACCGCTTCGGCCTCGCGCAGCGCGCGCTCCACCTCCGGCACCGAATGCCCGTCGACCGGGCCGATGTAGGCCAGGCCGAGCGAGTGGAAGAAGGACTCCGGGCGCGGGGCCCCGCCGAGCGCCAGATACATCGCGTGCAGCTCCGCGCCGGCCGGCCCGGTGCCGTCCCGGCCGAGCAGCGCCGCCATCTGCCGCGCCTCCAGGTCGTGCAGCTTGGAGCTCACACTCCCCCGCAGCCGCTCCTGGAGCCGCGAGGCGGTCGGGGCGTAGGAGCGGCCGTTGTCGTTGAGCACGACGACGGCGTGCAGCCCGCTGCGGCCGAGGTTGTTGAGCCCTTCGAAGGCCATGCCGCCGGTCAGCGAGCCGTCGCCGACCACCGCCACCACCCGCCGCCGCTCCCCGCGCGAGGCGAAGGCCTGCGCCAGGCCGTGCGCGTAGGCGGTGGCGGTCGAGGCGTGGCTGTTCTCGATCCAGTCGTGCGGCGACTCGGCCCGGTTCGGGTAGCCGGACACGCCGCCGGCCTGCCGCAGCGTGCTGAACCGCGGACCGCGCCCGGTGACGAGCTTGTGGACGTAGGCCTGGTGGCCGGTGTCCCACAGCACCGCGTCCCGCGGCGAGTCGTAGACCCGGTGCAGCGCGAGCGTCAGCTCGACCGCGCCGAGGTTGGAGCCCAGGTGCCCGCCGGTGGCGGACACCGTGTCGACCAGGAAGCGGCGGATCTGCCGGGCCGCCTCGGTCAGCTCCTCGGAGGACAGCTCCCTGAGGTCGGCGGGGCTGTCGAAGAACGCCCTCGTCTCCGAAGAAGTCTCCGAAGTCGCCTCCGGAGTTGTGTCCGGTGTCGTGACAGTGGTCATTGATAAGCCCCCTCGGGTTCGTGGTCGCTCTCCGGGCGCGTGCTCGGCGTCCGCGCCAGCCAGCGCGGGGCCCACCACGCGCGGGACCCCGCCAGGTGCAGGATCGCCGGGACCAGCATCGTCCGGATCACGAAGGCGTCGAGCAGCACGGTCGCGCCGAGCCCGATGCCGAACAGCGTCTCCAGCCGGTTGCCGGTGGCGAAGGACAGGAACACCAGCACCATGACGCCGGCCGCCGCGGTGATCACCCGGCCGGTCTCGGTCTGGCCGGCCGCCACCGCCTCGCGCGCCCGCCCGGTGCGGTGCCAGCCGTCGTGGATCCGGCCGATGAGGAACACCTGGTAGTCCATCGACAGGCCGAACAGGATGGAGAACAGGAACACCGGCAGGAACGCGTCGATCGGCCCGGGCCGGCCCAGGCCCAGCAGGCTGCCGGCCCAGCCCCAGTTGAAGATCGCGGTGATGATGCCGAAGCAGACGCCGACCGCGAGCAGGTTCATCACCGCGGTGAGCCCGGCGATGAACAGGCTGCGGAAGGCCACGGTGACCAGCACCGCGCCGAACAGCGCGACGATGACGATGAAGATCGGCAGCTTGGTGCCGACCGCGTGCGTGAAGTCGATCTGGGTCGCGGTGAAGCCGCCGACGTAGACCGCGGCACCGGTCCCGGCCACCGCGTGCGGCAGAACACTGGCCCGCAGCTTCCCGACCAGGTCGACCGTGGCCTGGGACTGCGGCGCGGCGGTCGGGAACGCCTCGATCAGCCCCACCTGCCCGGACGGCGCGAGCTGCGGCGGACGCACCGAGGTGACGCCCGGCGTGGCCGCCACGGCCGAGGCGACGGCGGTGGCCGCCGCCGGGGCCGAGGCGCCCTGCACGACGATGAACAAGGGCCCGTTGAACCCGGGCCCGAATCCGGCGGCCAGGTCGTCGTAGGCCCGCCGGGTGGTGCTGGAGGTCGGGTCGTTGCCCTGGTCGCTGGCCCCGAGCCGGATCGAGAACACCGGCAGCGCCAGCACCACGATGATCAGCGCGGACAGCGCGGCGAAGGCCGCGGGCCGGCCCTGGACCACCCGCGCCCAGCGCGCCCAGCCGGGGCTGGTGACGTCCAGCGGCTGGATGCCCTGCGCCATCCGGTGCCGCTCCCGGCGGCTGAAGACCTTGTCCCCGAAGAAGCCGAGCAGCGCCGGCGTCAGGGTCAGGGCGGCCAGGGCGGTGAACGCGATGCCGATCGCGGCCGCGGCGCCCATCCCGGACAGGTAGCCGATCCCCATGCCCATCAGGCTGAGCAGCGCCAGGCACACCACGAGCCCGGCGTACAGGACCGAGCGGCCGGCCGTCCGCATGGTGCTGACGATCGCGTCCTGCGGCGTCTCCCCCTCCAACAGTCCCCTGCGTTGCCTGGTGACCAGGAAGAGCGCGTAGTCGATGCCGACCCCCAGGTTCAACAGGATCGTGAGGCTGGAGGCGAAGCTCGGCACCACCAGCGCCCGCGAGACCATGCCGATCAGCGCGATCGAGGGCAGCAGCGAGACCAGCGCCGAGATCAGCGGCAGCGTGGCGGACACCAGGGAGCGGAAGGCGAACAACAGGATCAGCATCGCCGCCAGCACCCCGACGATCTCGCTGACCGTGGTGTCGACCGTCATCGTGGCCTGCGACACCGCGTTGCCGCCGGCGTTCACGCGGACCCGCGCGTCGCCGGCCGCGGTCGCGGTGTCCACCACCTTCTTCACCGCCGAGGTCGGCAGGGTGTCGACCGGCTGGTCGAAGGTGATGTTCGCGTAGGCCACCCGGCCGTTCGCGCTGACGTCCGCCGCGCCGCCGGGCGTGTACGGGCTCTGCACGTCGCGCACGTGCGGCAGCGCCGCGACCCGGCCGAGCATCGCCGTCATCGGCGCCCGCACGTCGGGGTCGCGCACGCTGCCGGCGGCCACCGAGATCACGATGACGTCCTCGTCCCCGGCCTGCGCCGGGAACCCGGAGGCCAGCACGTCGGCGGCCTGCCGGGAGCCGGTCCCGGGCAGCAGGTCCCCGGCCCGGTAGTGCGGTTTCACCGCCTGTCCCAGTCCGAATACCGCGAGGATGCCCACGAGCCAGAAGACGAGGACGAGGCGGCGGTGCTGGTGGCACCACCGGGCGAGAAGATCCATGAGTCAGCTCCGTACTTTGGTGTGTCGGTGAGCGGGGGTGATCAATAAGCGCGCCAGACCGAGAAGGCGGCTATGCCGTGCAGCAGTTCGCGCGGACGTCCCACGACACCGGCCCGGTCCAGGGCGGCCACGGCCACCCCGAACTGCTCGCGGGCGTGCTCCTCGGTCCAGCCGCGGGCGCCGCAGGCGTCCAACAGCGCCGTCGCCCGCCGCACGTACCAGGGTTCGAGGTCGCTGGCCGCGTTCATCAGGGCCCGCAGTTCCTCGGCGTGCTCGCCCTCGGCCGCCAGCGCGGCGGCCAGCGGCAGGGTGAGCTTGCGGCGGCGCAGGTCGCTGCCCACGTCCTTGCCGGTCACCAGCGGATCGCCCCAGGTGCCCAGCACGTCGTCGACGGCCTGGAACGCCACGCCCAGCCGGGTCCCGAACTCGCGCATCTCCTCCCACGCCGGCCGGTCGGCGCCGGCCAGCACCGCGCCGATCGCCGCCGCGCAGCCCAGCAGCGCCCCGGTCTTCTTCTCCGACATCGCGCCCACCTCGCCGGTGGTCACGTCCCGACGGACCTGGTAGCTCAGGTCCAGGGCCTGGCCGTCGATCATCGCGACGGTGGCCGACAGCAGCACCGAGGCGGCCTCGGCGGCGGTCGGCGAGGGCGCTTCGAGCACCGTGTGCACCGCCAGCGTCAGCAGCGCGTCGCCGGCCACGATCGTCGGCCCGACGCCGAACACGGTCCAGGCGGTCGGCCGGTGCCGACGCTCCCGGTCCAGGTCGATGATGTCGTCGTGGAGCAGGGAGAAGTTGTGGACCAGCTCCACCGCGACCGCGCCGGGAAGCCCGGCCTCCGGCGTGGCGCCGAAGGCCTCGGCGCCGAGCAGGGCCATGCTGCCGCGCAGGAGCTTGCCGGAGTCGGCGCTGGCCGGCCGGCCGTCGGAGTCGGTCCAGCCCAGGTGGTAGGACACGATGGCCCGGACGTCGGCGCCCAGCCGGGCGACCGCGTCGTGCAGGCCGCGGCGCAGCAGCGCGCGCCGTTCGGCCAGATCGGTCTGGATGGTGGCCGCCTGGTCCGGGCTGAGCGTGGCGGTCTGCCCCGAGACGGTGCTCACAGCGCCTCCAGGCCCGCGGTGCGCAGGATCAGGGACTTGACGTCGGTGGCGTGGAACGACTTCGCCTCCAGGGCGGGCTCGCTGCACAGCACCATCGGGCCGTCCTCGGCGCGGTCGGGCAGCCGGCCGTGGCTGCCGCGCACGCAGGACGGGTCCAGCGGGACGACGTTGAAGCCGGAGCGCATCCCCAGCTTCATCCGCGCCAGCTGGTACGCCGCGCGCACCTTCACGAACCGGTCGTCGGGGTCGAAGAACAGCTCCGCCGGGTCGTAGCCGGGCTTCTTGAAGAAGTCCATGCAGCGGGCGAAGTCCGGGGCCCGGTCGTCGTCGAGCCAGTAGTAGTACGTGAACCAGGACGTCGGGTCGGCGACCGCGACGAGTTCGCCGGCCCGCGCGTGCCCGATGCGGTACTTGCCCTGCTGCTCGCGGTCCAGGACCTGGTCGACGCCGGGCAGTTCGGCGATCAGGCCGCGCACGGTCTCCTGGTGGGCGGCCGGGTCCTTGATGTAGACGTGCGCGGCCTGGTGGTCGGAGACGGCGAACGCCGCGGAGGTCCACGGGTCCAGGTACTCCATGCCGTGCTGGCTGTAGACGTTGAGCAGTCCGGCGCGGCGCAGGGCGCGGTTGATGTCGATGGGCCGGTCCACGGTGGTCAGGCCGTACTCGCTGACGATCAGGGTCCGGTAGCCGCGGTCGTCCAGGTCCTTGAGCAGCGGGGCCAGGACGGTGTCGAGCTCCTTGGCGGCCTGCACGGCCTCGGGCCCGTCGGCGCCG
Organism: Catenulispora sp. EB89; assembly: GCF_041261445.1. NCBI lineage: Bacteria > Bacillati > Actinomycetota > Actinomycetes > Catenulisporales > Catenulisporaceae > Catenulispora > Catenulispora sp. EB89. Next base: position 297,534 of record NZ_JBGCCU010000010.1, on the reverse strand, counting down.
TAGCGCTGGAGGTCGTAGTCCAGGTGCGGGATGTACAGCAGGTCCAGGTCGTGCGGCGCCTCGTCCAGCTGGTGCCGGGCGGCGGCCACCAGCCACTTGCTGGGCTTGATGTTGGACAGCGGACTCCAGAACTCGGCCAGCGGGAAGGTGCCGAACCGGCGCTGCAGGTCCGCGCGCATCCCGTCGGGCCGGGTGTACAGGTCGGGCTCGATGGAGCCGTCGTAGTGGAAGACCGGCCGCGGTGTGAGGACCGAGTCGATCTCCATGCCCATCGCGTACCACCAGCACATGTTGCCGACGGTGAACTCCGGATCGGCCTTGCGGGCGGCGTGCCAGACCTTCTCGCCGGACACCAGGGCGTTGTGCTGCTTCCAGAAGTGGACCTCGCCGAGGTCGCGGAAGAACCAGCCGTTGCCGACGATGCCGTGCTCGTCGGGGTAGCGGCCGGTCAGCATGCTGGACTGCACCGGCGTGGTGACCGCCGGGAACACCGGGTCCAGGTTCGCCGCGAAGCCGTTCTCGGCGACCTTGCGCAGCGCCGGCATGAACTGCAGCAGCCGCGGCGTGAGCCCGACGACCAGGATCGTGTAGACCCGGCCGCGGCTCAGGGTGTTGCTCTTTCCCGTGCTCATGTCTGTGTCTCCCCCTTCAATCCGAGTGAGGTCAGCCGGCCCGCCGTCCAGGACAGCTCGCCGGCGATGCCCGCGACGAGGTCCGCCTCGCCGCCGGCTCCGGGCAGCACGTCCCAGGTGTAGGTCTCGACCTCCAGGTGCCGGGTGGCCGGGTGCGGCCCGCCGAACAAGCCGGCGAGCGCGTCGGCGAGTTCGGGCTGGGTGGTGCGCAGCGCGCCGACGTGCGTCCGGTGCACGGGGGCGTGGAAGTGGACGCGCCAGGGTTCGTCGGCGGCCAGCGTGCGGGCCGCGTCCGGAAGGTCGTCGACGCCGTCCAGGCCGCCGTCCGCGCGCCGCCGCCGCACCTGATGCAGATAGCGGGGCTCGGCCAGCGAGCGCAGGGCCTCGCGGGCCGTGCCGTCGGCGGGCCGGTCGGCCTGGAGCGCGCACGCCGCCTGCACCTTGACGACGCTGAGCCCGGCCTCGGCGGCCGCGTTCAGGAAGTGGCCGGTGTCGCTGAAGCCCACGGCCAGGTGGCAGGTGTCCAGGCACAGGCCGACGTGGTCGCCGATCTCCGCCGGCAGCGCCGCCCGGGCCAGGTCGTCGCAGGTCTCGATGACGCAGCCGGGTTCGGGCTCCAGACCGACCCGGATGTTCCGGCCGGTCTGCCGCCGCAGGTGGCGCAGCTCGCGCGCCAGATCGGACAGATGGCCCAGGGCCGCCGCGTGGTGCTCGTCGCTCCAGCCGTCGCGCCAGCCCAGAGGCAGGGTGCTGATGGTCCCCTCGGTGACGTCCCCGGGCAGCAGCGCCGCCAGGATCCGGGCCAGGTCCAGGGTGTAGGCGAGCCGTCGCGGATCGGACCAGTCGGGCCGGTACACCAGCTTCTTGACCCGCTCGCCGTGGAAGTCGCCGTACGGGAAGCCGTTGACGGTGACGACGAACAGGTCGCGCGCGTTCAGTTCCCTGCCGAAGGCGGCCAGGGCGACGGGGTCGGCGGCCAGCACCGCCGCGGCCGAGGCCGGCAGCCACAGGCGGGGCCAGCCGAGGCGGCGGCGGATCGGGGCGGCGTAGCGGTCCAGCTGGGCCACCACCCCGGCCACGTCCTGCGCGGGGTGGACGTTGGTGCAGTAGCTGAGCAGCACGTCCGCACCGTCGGGATGGGAGAAGTGCACGCCCCTCACTTCTCCCCTCGGGCCACGGTGTTGCCGCCGAAGTCCTGGTCGCGGGCGTCGGCCAGGGCCGCGTCGTCGAAGACCAGGCGGCCGCTCTGCCCGTAGAAGGCGACCGGGTTGTCCCAGAAGGTGCGGGCGATCTCGGCGTCGTCGAAGCCGGCGCCGGACAGCGCCGCGGCGGTGGCCACGGTCGACAGCGGGTCGCTGACGCCCCAGTCGGCCGCGGAGTTGATCAGCACCTTGTCCAGGCCGTGGTCGGCGGCGATCAGCGCCATCCGGGCCGGGTCCATCTTCGTGTTCGGATAGATGGTGAAGCCGCACCAGCTGCCGCTGTCCTTGACCATGGCCACGGTCATCTCGTTGAGGTGGTCGATCACCACGTGCTCCGGCGGCAGGCCGGAGGCGGCGACCAGCTCCACGATCCGGCGGGTCCCGGCGGCCTTGTCCCGGTGCGGGGTGTGGACCACGACCGGCAGGCCGTGCTCGGCGGCGAGGTGCAGCTGGGCCAGCAGCACCTTCTCCTCGTCGGCCGTGCCGCTGTCCAGGCCGACCTCGCCGACCGCGACCACCCGGTCCTTCTCCAGGTAGCGCGGCAGCAGGTCCAGGACGGCGCGGCAGCGGGGGTCGTTGGCCTCCTTGGGGTTCAGGGCGATGGCGCAGAAGTGTGTGATGCCGAACTGCGCGGCCCGGTAGGGCTCCCAGCCCAGCAGGCTGTCGAAGTAGTCGAGGAAGGTCTCCGCGGAGGTCCGGGGCTGGCCGAGCCAGAACGCGGGCTCGACGATCGCGGCCACCCCGGCGTCGGCCATCACCTGGTAGTCGGCGGTGGTGCGGGAGGTCATGTGGATGTGTGGATCGAAGACGCGCATGGTTCGTCTCCTTCTAGGAAGTCCCGGCGCCGGCCGCCAGGCGGTCGGCGGCGCGGCGGGCCGCCTCGGACCGGAAGCGGGCCCGCTCGTCGGGCTCGCGGACCAGGTCGGCCAGCTGCGTGGACAGGTCCGTGCGGGCCCGGCTGGGGAGCGCGGCGATCAGGTCGAGGATCTGGTCGTCGACGTCGCGGCCGGCCAGGACGCGCTCGCGGGCGTAGTCGGACAGCAGCGCGGCGAGCTCTGCGTCGGCCAGCGCGATCACCTCGGGCACCGCGGTGAACGGCACCGACAGGAAGGCGCACTTGAGCACCGCCTGGCGCAGCGCGTCCGGCTCCAGGTGCGCGGCGGCGTACGGGCCGAGCGCCGCCGTGATCAGGGTCGCGTCGTTGGTGCGCAGCGCGTCCTCGACCAGCGCCCGGCCGCTGCCCGCGGCCAGGCCGAGGAGCAGGGGCAGGGCTTTGAGGGCGGCGCGGCGCTCGGCCGGGTCGCCGCGGGTGTAGACGTCCCACAGGACTTCGGCGCGGCGTTCGGCCGGGACGGCGTGGAGCAGCAGAGCCCTGACCGCCTCGTCGACGTTCCAGCGTGCGGTCAGCGGGCCGCGGCCGCAGCGCCGGGCCGCCCCGGCGCTGTGCACGGCGCAGCGGTCCGGGTCGGCGGCGATCTCGGTCACCGCCGTGTCGAGCCAGGCCGCGGCTCGGGCGTCCAGGTGTGGTTCGAGTTCGCGGCGCAGCGTCTCGGCCGACATCGTCCCCGTCGTGGGCGGCGTGGGCATCGGGGGCGGCGTAGGCATCGTCGGAGCCTGCGAAGCCGGCGGGGCCGGTGTCGCCGCGCGCAGGAACTCCAGCGAGCGGCGCGCGACGTCCGGGGCGGCGTGGCCGTGCCGGGGCAGCTCGACCCCGACCAGGCCGGTGTATCCGGAGTCGATCAGCGCGGCGATCACCGGCGGGAAGTCGATCTCGCCGACCCCGAACTCCAGGTGCTCGTGCACGCCGCGCACCATGTCGTCGATCTGCACGTTGACCAGCCGGGGCCCGGCCCGCAGGACGCACTCGGGCACCGGCTGCTCCTCGACCGCGCGGCAGTGGCCGATGTCCAGCGTCAGCCCCAGCCGCGGCGGGCAGCCCAGGTCGAGCAGCAGCGCGTCGTAGTCGTCCAGGGTCTGCACGACCATGCCCGGCTCGGGCTCCAGGCCGAGCGTGACCCCGTAGGTGTCGGCGTACTCCACGACCCGCGCCGTGTTCTCGCGCATCCGGTCCCAGGCCGCGTCCGGATCGTCGTCGTGGTCGACGCCGCTCCAGAACGAGACGGCTTGGGCATTCAGATCCCCGGCGATGGCGCAGGCCCGGTCCATCAGGCGCAGACGGCGCTCGGCCTCGGGCGAGACGAGCGACGGCTGGTGCTTGCGCCGCGGATCGAGCAGGTAGCGCGCGCCGGTTTCGATCACGACGGCCAGATTCAGGCGGTCCAGCAGGGCCGCCACCTGACCGACCCGGGCGGACGCGTCCGGGGCGAACGGGTCGAGGTGGTGGTTGTCCAGGGTCAGGGCCACGCCGCGGTATCCGAGGTCGGCGATGATCCGCAGGGCGTCTTCGAGGCGGTGGTTCCCGAAGCCGTTGGTGCCGTAGCCCCACAGCACCCCGTCGGGCACCGCCGGGCCTGGTCCGCTGCCGTCGCTCATGTCGTGGCCACCTTCCGGCCCAACATCCGGCCCACCGGAAGCGCGGCCAGCAGCGGGCCCATCGGCTTGAGCGCGCCGGCCTTGCCGGACAGCGCCGACTGCAGCGGAATCAGGCTCATGATGCCCGCGCCGACCGCCTTCTGCAGGTTCTTGGCGGTGGGCTTGCGCACCGCCTTGGCCTGCGCGCGGCCGAAGATCGCGACGTAGCCGGCGGCCGCGGCGGCGGCCGCCGCCTTGTCCCGGCCGCGCGGCGAGCGGCCCGGCAGCAGCGCGGCCGCGGTGCCCACGGCGGAGGTCGCCGCGAGCGTGACGGCCGGCAGCGCCGGGTCGGAGCCGTCGACCTCCTTGGCCGACAGGGCCATCAGGGTCATGGTGTGCGCGGCCACGACCCCGGCCGGCACGGCGGCCTTGCGCACGCCGCCGATCCCGGCCCCGGCCAGCACGTTCAGCCCGCGGGCCAGCGCCATCGACGCGGCGCCGGCCGGGGTGCCCTTGAAGACGGTGTCGTAGGCCCAGACGCCGGCGGCCAGCGGGACCGAGACGCCGAGCCCGCGGCGCCCCGCGGCCAGGGCCGAGACCGCCAGGCCGCCGACGGTCAGCGACTGGGCCACCCGCAGCGCGGTCTGCGGGCTGATCCGCCCGGACGGGATCGGCCGGTTCGGGCGTTCCTTGGCGTCGATCTCCCGGTCGGCGTAGTCGTTGAGCGCCATGCCGGCCCAGTAGAGAAGGACGGACGACGCGGCGACCCCGGCGGTGCGGGTCCGGCCCAGCGGCCAGCCGGCGGCCGCCGCCCCGGCGATCACGTCGCCGGGGACGGACAGCGCGGCGGGGGCGCGGATCAGTTCTGTCAGCGCCCGCAGATCGTCGCGGCGGGTGCCCAGGCGGCTCACGACGCGGTCCCGGCCGGGGCCGGCGTGCCCGCGACCCACGCCCTGAGGCGGTCGTACTGGCCCGACAGCCGGCTGTCGTCGCCGTCGCCGACCGGGTCCTTGAAGAAGAAGCCGAACTCCGACAGCGGACCCGATTCGCCGCGCTGCTGGGCGAAGGCGGCGAGCCGGACCAGGTCCAGGATGAGCGGGGCGGCCAGCGCCGAGTCGCAACCCTGCCAGGTGAACTGGAGCTTCATCTGCACGCCGAGGAAGCCCTGGAAGGCGACGTGGTTCCAGGCGGTCTTCCAGTCGCCCATGTCGGCGACGTAGTCGATCCGCACGGTGCTCTCCGGGGCGTAGCCCAGGAGCTTGGACAGCGAGGAGGCCTTGGACCGGATCTTGGTGTCGCAGGCCTCGGAGTCGGACAGGGTGGCGCCGTCGCCGCCGCCGAGGATGTTGGCGCTGTACCAGGACCGCACGTCCAGGCCCCGGTAGGCGAACATCGGCGCGAGCACCGACTTCACCAGGGTTTCGCCTGTCTTGCCGTCATTGCCCGCATAGGGCAGGTTCGCCTGGCGGGCCAACTCGTCCAGGGCCGGCAGGCGGGCGCCGACCGACGGGGTGAAGTCGACGAAGGGATGTCCGCTGCGGAAGGCGGCGTAAGCCGCGAGGGAACTCGGCGGGAGGACGTCGGGACGGGTGTCCAGGGCTGCTTCCAGCGCCTGGAGGCTCTGGTAGGCCGGATCGGAATCGGGGGTGGGCTCGGTGGAGGCGACGTTCACCACGACCACCTGCTCGCAGCCGGTGCGGGCCTGGAAGTCGGCCAGCGCCTTGATCAGGCAGTCCGCGCGGACCCGCTGCGGGACACCGGTCCCGGGGCCCGCGATGGTGATCATCTCGTTCTCTGCGCGGTCCAGGGCGTCCCCGACCGCGGCGCCGACGTGCGCCGGGATCACCCCGGCGGACGCCAGCTGCTCGGCGCGTTTGCGCAGCGGCGTGGTGACCACGTCGCAGCCGCCGAACACCAGCCGGTCCAGCGGGACGAGCCCGGCGGAGGCGAAGTCGGCCAGTTCGGTGACGCAGCCGACGGCGCCGGCGGTGCCGGCCGTGATGGCGGCCGCGCCGGAGACCACGGTCGTGGCGATCGAGCCTCGCGAGCCCACGAGCCACGCGCCGATCGGCGACTTGTCGTTTCGAGTCATCGTCTTTGCCCCTCATATCGGATGAAACGTGTGGCGGTACGACGGATGAAGCCGTGGGGGGTGGGGTGGGGGGTGCACCAATGACCTGCGGGCGCCCGATCAGCCCGATCGGGCACCCTATTGACTGACCGTCAGTCAGGATGACTCACTATATCCCGGCGCCGTCAAGGGGGTCAACGCGTACCGGCGGGTAGTGAGTAAGAGCTCTGAGAGCGCTCTCGGCGGTCGCACACCGCTCACCCCCAGCAACGCCCGGCAGGCTGCGGCCGGTGCGAGGCCGCCCAGGCCACCCCGGCCGGCCGCGCCGCCAGCACCACCAGCGGCGGCAACGGACAACCACCGCAGGCGATGAGGAACGCCGCACCATGCGCCGCGGCCAAGTCGTGCAGCCGCGGACCGCACTGCGCGACAAGCACCTCGGAGGCGGTGACCACACTGGCCGAAGCCCGCAGCGCCCGCTCGGCGACCGCGGCCGCCGGACCCGGCTGCCCCAGCGCCTCGACCACGACGATCGGACGACTGCGCGCGATCAGGTCGACCACCGCGCGCACCACCATCGGATCCAACGGCCCGCCCGGAGCATGAACCCCGGCGAACCGCACCGGCCGCCCGGTGACCGCGGCCATGTACTCGGCACGCGCGTGCAACTCCTGGACGAGAGCCGCACCGCGGCGCCCGCGGGTCACGGTCAGGATGGTGACGACGGGAGAGGTCACCGAGCCGGCGGTCACGGGCTGGCGCTCCCGGGCGGTTGGGGGTCGGTCAAGGTGGAGTCGGCCGAGGCGGCGGCAGGGCTGACTTTGGCTGGCGCGGAGGCAGCAGAGTCGGGCTCGGCCGCGACGGGCTCGGCCGGAGCGGCAGCAGAGCTGAGTTTGGCCGGCGCGGCCTCACTCGGCGCAGGGGCAGCAGAGCTGAGTTCGGCGGGAGCAGCGGCAGCTGAGGCACGTTCGGCTGGAGCGGGCTCGGCCGAAGCGGCGGCAGAGCTGAGTTCGGCGCTGGCTGGCGCGGAGGCAGCAGAGTCAGGTTCGGCCGCGACGGGCCCGGCCGTAGCGGCGGCAGAGGCGAGTTCGGCCGGCGCGGCCACACTCGGCGCAGAGGCAGCAGAGTCGGGCTCGGCCGCGGCGGGCCCGGCCGGAGCGGCGGCAGAGGCAAGTTCCGTCGGAGCAGAGTCGGCCGAAACGGGTTCGTCCACTGACACACTCGTCCCGCCGGCGCGCGGCCGCCCCAGCTCGTGCGGCAGCGCGAACACCGTGTGCTCCTCGGCGGCCTCGACCTGGCTGACATCGCCGTAACCGTGCTCGGCCAGGTAGTCCAGCACCTGGCCGACCAGCTGTTCTGGTGCCGAGGCGCCGCTGGTCAGGCCGACCGTGCGGGCTCCGGCGAACCAGGCCTCGTCGATGCCGGCCGGGTCGTCCACGAGGTGCGCGGCCCGGGCGCCGGCGTCGAGGGCGACCTCGACCAGGCGGAGTGAGTTCGAGGAGTTCGCCGAGCCGACCACCAGGAGCAGGTCGCAGTCGCCGGCGACGCGGCGGACCGCGGTTTGGCGGTTCTGCGTGGCATAGCAGATGTCCTCGCTCGGCGGGTCCTGGAGCAGCGGGAACCGTTGGCGCAGCTGCTGCGCCGTCGCGGCGGTCTCGTCCACCGACAGCGTGGTCTGCGACAGCCACGCCACCCGCGCCGGATCGCGGACCTGCACGCCGGCCACGTCCTCGGGCCCGTCCACCAGGTGGATCCGCTCCGGCGCGTGGCCGAGCGTGCCCACGACCTCCTCGTGGCCGGCGTGCCCGATCAGGAGGATGTCGTAGTCCTCGCGCGCGAACCGCTCCGCCTCCCGGTGCACCTTCGTCACCAGCGGGCAGGTCGCGTCGATCGGGTGCAGCCCGCGGGTGGCCGCCGCCGACCGCACCTCCGGCGCGATGCCGTGGGCCGAGTAGATGACCACGGCCCCGGAGGGCACTTCGTCGACTTCCTCCACGAACACCGCGCCCCGCTGTTCGAGCGCTTCCACCACGTGCTTGTTGTGGACGATCTGGTGCCGCACGTAGACCGGCGGCCCGTAGAGGTCCAGCGCCTTCTCGACGGTCTGGACCGCCCGCTCGACCCCCGCGCAGAAGCCGCGCGGGGAGACCAGCAGAACTCTGCGATCACTCATGGCCAAGCACCTCGCCGGTGTCGGTGTCGATCTCCAGGCCCATGACGGCGGCGAGCTTGAGCGCCTCCTCGATCAGCGTCTCCACGATCTGCGACTCCGGCACGGTCTTGACGACCTCGCCGCGCACGAAGATCTGCCCCTTGCCGTTCCCGGAGGCCACGCCGAGATCAGCCTCGCGCGCCTCCCCCGGGCCGTTCACCACACAACCCATGACCGCCACCCTCAACGGCACCTTCATGCCGTCGAGCGCGGCGCTGACCTGGTCGGCGAGCTTGTACACGTCCACCTGGGCACGACCGCACGACGGACAGGAAACGATCTCCAGGCCGCGCTTGCGCAGGCCCAGAGACTCCAGGATCTGCTGGCCGACCTTGACCTCCTCCACCGGAGGCGCCGACAGGGAGACCCGAATCGTGTCGCCAATACCCTCGGCCAGCAGCGCCCCGAAGGCAACCGCGGACTTGATGGTGCCCTGGAACGCCGGACCAGCCTCGGTCACCCCCAGGTGCAACGGGTAGTCGCAGGCCTCGGCCAACAACCGGTAGGCGTTGATCATCACGACCGGGTCGTTGTGCTTGACCGAGATCTTGATGTCCCGGAAGTCGTGCTCCTCGAACAGCGAACACTCCCACAGCGCGGATTCCACCAGCGCCTCAGCGGTGGCCTTGCCGTACTTCTCGTACAACCGCTTGTCCAGCGAACCGGCGTTCACGCCGATCCGAATCGGGATCCCGGCGTCCGAAGCGGCGCGCGCGATCTCCCCGACCTTGTCGTCGAAAGCCTTGATGTTGCCCGGGTTCACCCGCACCGCCGCGCACCCCGCGTCGATCGCCGCGAACACGTACTTCGGCTGGAAGTGGATGTCGGCGATCACCGGGATCTGCGACTTCTTCGCGATCGCCGGCAGCGCGTCGGCGTCGTCCTGCGACGGCACCGCGACCCGCACGATCTGACACCCGGCAGCGGTGAGCTCCGCGATCTGCTGAAGCGTCGAGTTCACATCAGCGGTGAGCGTCGTGGTCATCGACTGCACCGAGATCGGCGCGTCTCCGCCCACCGGCACGCTCCCCACCATGACCTGGCGCGAGCGGCGCCGCCCGGCCAGCGGTCTCGGCGGCATCGCCGGGTCGGGGAGCATGACGTCCGTGACCGGCATCGCCCTCACCCCTCTTCCCCGACGAACCGGATGTCCAGGCCCGCCAGGTGCTTGGCCAGTTCCTCAGGGCTCGGACGCTCGTCGAACGCCCGCCCCAGCGTCTCGAACATCGCGAGCGCGTCCGCGCCGGGGAAGTGCACGGCGAGGATGCGCGCCGGGCCGTCGTGCGCGACGAGGCTGTGCGGCGTCCCCGGCCGCACCGGGACGAACGCCCCGGCCTCGACGACCTCGGTCTCGGTGCCCACCCTGGCCAGGACCCGGCCCGCCAGGACGTAGTCGGCTTCGAAGATCCGGTCGTGGACGTGCCGCGGCGACGGCGCGCCGCCGGGCACGAGGGAGAACTCGATGATGTTGAACGGCGCGTCGGGGTCGGTGCGGACCCAGCCGCTGACATCCCCGACGCGGATGCGTCCCCCCGCAGTGACAGTCATGGTCCCGCCCTTCCAGAGCTCGGTTCGAACACGTCCACGCCGGGTATCCCGCCGCGGATCCCCCAGTTCTCCAACGCCGGCTCGCGCACGGTGATGCTCACCGCGTCGCCGCCGATCCCGGCCTCGGCGCAGGCGTCCACCAGCGCCCGGTACAGGGTGCGCTTCCATTCCAGGGTGCGGCCCGGGAACAGCGAGACGCCGATCCAGGCCGCCGGCCGGGTCGAGCCGCCGGGCCGGGCCGCCACACACGGCCGGGCCCGGCAGCTGCACACCGCCGCGACGTCCGGCAGTGCGGTGACGACGCAGCGGCGCACGGTCTCGGCCAGCGACAGCGCGCGGCCGGCCGGCAGGCCCGAGAAGTCCACTTCGATGCTCGGCACGCCGGGCCCCTACGGCTTCCGGCCGACGCCGCACAGCAGCATGTCCGACTGGTCCGCCGCGAACACGCCGCCGTCCTCTTCCAGGTGCCACTGCGACACCCAGGTGATCCCGGGGTCGACGACCTCCAGGCCGTCGAAGAACCGGGTGATGTCCGAGCGGCTGCGCATGCGCAGCGCGGTCGGGCTCTGCTTGGACAGCTCCTCCATCTTGCGCGCCTCCTCCGGGCGGCGCTCGAAGGTGGAGTGCGAGACCACCAGATAGCTGCCCGGCGCCAGCCGGTCCATGAGCCGGTTCACGATGTCGTACGGGTCGTCGGCATCGGACATGGCGTGCAGGATCGCCAGCAGCAGCACCGCGACCGGCTGGTCGAGGTCCAGCAGGCTCCTGGTCTCGGGATTGTCGAGGATCTCGTCCGCCTTGCGCAGGTCCCCGTGGATGATCGCGCTCTGCGGCACGTCGGCGAGGATCTGCTCGCTGTGCGCGACGGCCACCGGGTCGATGTCCACGTACATCACCCGGGTGTCGGGCTCGACCGCCAGCGCGACCTCGTGCACGTTGCCGCTGGCCGGGATGCCCGAGCCCAGGTCGAGGAACTGGCGCACGCCCCGGCGCAGCAGGTACCGGGTGCAGCGCTGCAGGAAGGCCCGGTTGGCCCGGGCGTGCTGGGCCAGGTCCGGGGTGGCCTCGGTGAGGCGGCGGGCCAGCTCGCGGTCCACCTCGAAGTTGTGCGTGCCGCCGAGCACGTAGTCGTACGCGCGGGCGGCGGCGGGCCGCTCGATGTCGACGCCCTCGGGCGCCCAGGCGGGTCTGGTGGTCGTCACGGATGTCTTCCCCTCGCCGTGTCGGTCGGCCGGCGGACGCGTGGCAGCGTCCTGATTCCGGCCCGGGTACGCCGCCGATCCTAAGTGACTGACCGACGGTCAGTAAAGGTGTAGGCTCAACGGCGTGGACCGTCCTCGACAGATCGTGATCCTCGGCTCGACCGGGTCGATCGGCACGCAGGCCCTCGACGTGGCCCGGCGGACGCCGGAGCACCTGCAGGTGGTGGGCCTGGCCGCCGGCGGCGGCGACCCGGCGCTGCTGGCCCGGCAGGCGCTCGACTGCGGGGCGCGGGTGGTCGGCGTGGCCGATGTCGGCGCCGTGCCCGACCTGCGGCTGGCGCTGCGGGCCGAGGCTGCTTGGCGTGCGGGGGCGTTGGCCCGCGCGGGTTCGTCTTCCCGCGCGGCTGCCTCTTCGCGTACGGGTTCGTCTTCGCGCACGGCATCGGCTACCCGTACCACCGCGTCGCCTCCCCGCGGCGCGTCGTCGCTGACCGAAGACCTGCCCGAGATCGTGGCCGGGCCGCAGGCGGCGACCGAACTGGCGGCGATGCCGTGCCACACCGTCCTCAACGCGATCGCCGGCGCGGCAGGGCTGCCGGCCACCCTCGCCGCACTGCGCGCCGGACACGTCCTGGCGCTGGCGAACAAGGAGTCGCTGATCATCGGCGGCGACCTGGTGACCGGGGCGGCCCGGCCGGGCCAGATCGTGCCCGTCGACTCCGAGCACTCGGCGCTGGCCCAGTGCCTGCGCGGCGGCACGCAGGACGAGATGGAGCGTCTGATCCTGACCGCCAGCGGCGGCCCGTTCCGCGGCCGCCGACGCGACGAACTGGCGCACGTCACCCCCGAACAGGCGCTCGCGCACCCGACGTGGTCGATGGGTCCGCTGGTCACCGTGAACTCCGCGACCCTGGTGAACAAGGGCCTTGAGGTGATCGAGGCGCACCTGCTGTTCGACGTGCCGCTGGACCGGATCGCCGTGGTGGTCCATCCGCAGTCGATCGTGCACTCGATGGTCGAGTACCGGGACGGCTCCACCATCGCCCAGGCCGGCCCGCCGGACATGCGCCTGCCGATAGCCCTGGCCCTGGGCTGGCCGCACCGCATCCCCGGCGCGGCCCCGCCCCTGGACTGGTCCACCGCGGCGCGCTGGGAGTTCTTCCCGCTGGACGACAAGGCGTTCCCGGCGGTCCGGCTCGCCAAGCAGGCCGCCGCGGCCGGCGGCACGTCCCCGGCGGCGTTCAACGGCGCGAACGAGCAGTGCGTCGCGGCCTTCCTGGCCGGTCAGATCCCGTTCCCGGCAATCGTGGACACGGTGGAACGCGTGCTCGCCGAGCACGACTCCGCGCCCGGCGAGCTCACCCTGGACACGGTGCTCGACGCCGATCACCGGGCCCGGGTGCGGGCGCGGGAGCTGACGGCCTAGCGGCGCCGTCCCATATGCGGGCTCATCAAACTCAGCCGTGACGGCAGTCTCGTCAAGGCCCAGATACTCCACTGGCGGCGTCTGTGCCGGCAGTGCGGCTTTGGCCGCGGCGGTGAACGCGGCGTTCGCGACCGGCCAGGACACCTCGAAGTCGCGGGCGGCCTGGATCACGGTGCGTCTGCCATCGGTCACGGCGGCCCGATCGCAACCCGCGACCGGGCCGTGAGCGGTGTCGCGGCGGCATCGACGGCAGCGCCTCGGTGAACGTCCTGCGCGCACACGCCTGGTTCGGACAGCGCCAGCGGCGCTTGGTCCACCGCAGCGTGGTCTGGCCTGTTCAGCGGTGGTAACCAGGTCAAGTATCGGAATGTCGTCCTCACCGACCTCGACCGCGACCACCTCCACCCCGAACAGGCCGAACAGGCCGAACAGACGGGTCGTATCGTTGGGCAAGCCCGTGGCCCTTCTCGTGGTCCTTTAAGCTTCGCAACCCGAAGAACCACAGAGCGTCACGGGCGCTTCGCATCCATCAAGGCATTGATGACGTCGTCAAGCCCTCCAGGGACTCGAAGCACGGTCAACTTCGAAGACCCGACAAACTCCCATGTCACACCGATGGCGGTGCTCCACCGGTGGGAAGCTTCCGGGCGCGAGTCACTCCGGAGGCCACTCCGCGTGGCCGAGTTCCAGGGAGCGTTCGATCTTCGCGGCGGCGGTGTTCAGGGCACCGCGGCGATGGGCGATCCGGCGCAGTCACGGATCGCAACAGCCACGGCGGATCGGACGCCGCTGGGGGCATTGCTGGGCACGCTGCCGCGCAGCAGAATTCGCCGGCTGCAGCTGGTCGTGAGCCTGGGCGCTGTCCTACACCGACACCGCGATCTACTCACCAACGCCGCCGCAACCGGCCCTGATGAACCCCTCATGACGAAACGGCCGCCGGGAAGTCCCGAGGGCCGTGATGTGGGTGAGGAAGGGGTCAGATGCCAGGCTGTGGCGTGCCGCAGCCCGCGCCGAGTAGATGGAAGCCGTACTGCGGGAGTAGAGCTTGGCCATCGAGGCTGCACAGCCAGCCGCCGGTCCGGGTACCGCTGTTGTAACGGCCCAGCAGGGCTTTCAGGGCCGCCTGCTCGGTCGTTCCGCCGGGGCCGGAGGCGTTCCAGTCGCTGGCGCGCACGACGTGGAAAACGGCGCGGTAATAGGCCGTGGACAGACCGGAGTTCCAGTCCTTGTACGCCGTTACGATCTGGCTGATGCCGTCGATCGAACGCTGGGCGTCCAGCGCTCCGGCTTGGTCGATGCCGCTGCCCCTGCCGTAGAAGGTCTGACCGACGTAGTGGCTCAGCGAGTAGGGGTAGATCGCGTCCTTATTACCAGCGAACGCCGGGTCGGTGCCCTCGTTCTCGTCGGGGAAGGCGGAGGTGTCCCAGCAAGGCGGGTTGGGGGTGACGTCCGGGACGCCTATTGCGCCCAGGAAGAATTCGCGGGTGTCAGAACCGGGTGGGGGCAGGATCACGTCGATGGTGTCGCTCGACGAGGCCGGGTCCACTGGCAGACTGTTCCAGGTGCGGTACTGGCAGCTGAAGATGCCTTTCAGCTCCAGGCTGGTCAGATTGGTCGGCGCGTTGCCACCGGTGTAGGCCGACCAGCCCACCGCGTCCACGGCGAACGGGATGAAGTAATCGGTGGTTCCGGAGTGCGGGGCCCGGCCGGAACGGGCGATGTCGACACAGGTGTGGTCGTTGTAATTCAGTTGGCCGATGCCGGCGTCGGAACCATCCGCCCGGACGATCTCACCCGCCCCGGGCGGGTCGGCCGTCGTGTCGCAGCCCGCTTTGGGCGTGATCGCCGAGGTGCCTGCGTTCCAGCTGTAGTAATTCGAGGCCGGGTGGGTCGCGTTGTACGCCGCAGACAAGCCGTTGTCGAACGCCTGGGTGGTGTTCGCGCCGACCGAGATGATGTCCGTAGCGGCCGGGATGGGCGGATCCGCGGTGGCCGGAACCACCGCAAACACCATCGAGAATACGGCGGCCAGGACGGCGATAGCGGCGGCCCGGGCTTTCGCGAATGAGCCATATCCATTCTTCACGACGCTCAGTGTGCCTCCGGCGCCGAAAGACACCAAGGCGCAGGTTCGAAGGCGAAGGCTCTCCTCTTCGATCTATATCAATGCCAGACGACATGCGATTCAGGTGCAGCGAACAAGTCAGCCATCTGCACTATTCCGACTTCGGCGGCGAGAGCGACTATGCATTTCGCAGTAACACCTTAGAGCTCTCCTAGTCACTTCAAGAGATGGGGCTCATCAAATTTGGCTGTGACGTCAGGGGCTTGAGCGTCGAGGCTGGCTGTGACGGCCGCTCGGGTGTCGGCTGAGGTGGCCTCGGGCTCGTCGGGTCGTGGCGCAGCGGGCGCGTAGCCGCTGGTTGGCGGGGTTCCGGTCGCCGAAGGCGCACCGGGCGTCGGTCTTGATCAGCCGGTTGATGCCCTCGGAGGCGGCGTTCGTTATCCCGGCGGTAATCCCGGCGAGGATCTGCGGCCACCAGGTCGAGACGGTCGTGGCCAGGCGTTCCATCTCCGGCAGTCCGGAGGCGGCCGCCGATTCGTAGAACTTCACGAGCCGGTCGTAGATCTCGGCGCGGCCGAGGTGGGTGCCGTGCAGGGCGAGCAGGTCCATCAGGTCGTCCTTCACATTCCAAGCGGCCAGAATCGGGGCCCCGATCTTCTTCGGGAGCGCCGTCAGGTCCTCGACCATCGGGTCGAGGTGGTCGGCGGGCATCCTCGCCGCGGAGCGGGTCAGCCGGAACTTCGCCTTTCCACGGCGGGTCTCATCGATCCCCAGATGCTCCACACTCGGAACGCGCTCGGGCAGCGCCGCTGCTGCGTGCGCGGCAAACGCGGCTTGCACGATCGGCCAGAAGATCTCGTGGTCCCGTGCGGACTGGAGCACCGTGCGGCCCCGTTCGGCCACCGCCGCGCCGGCCGAGACCCGCAGCCAGCCGGTCAACCTGGACCGGGACGGGATCTGCGGCAGCGCCTCGGTGAACGTCCGGCGCGGACAGTCCTGCGTGCGGCACTGCCACCGCTGAATCCCGTGGACGGGTGCGCACCCAGCCGTGCGGATTCTCCGACCGCGCGCCGCAGCGCGGACAGCATTGGGCCTGCTCATCGCGGGTGACGAGGGCGATCATCGGATTCGCGTCATCGTCGAGCCGCACGGAAGTGACCGCCACCCCGTCCGGACCCAGCAGGCGCGTCGTATCGTCGACCAAGCCCGTGGCCTTCCGTCGATCCGTCAAGTCTCAGCAAATAGGCTGACCTACGTCGCAGCAGCTATACCGTCGTATAGCCCTCGTTCCACTCGTCCTCGTCCACGGTGTACTCCGACACCTCGAAGCCGTCGGGACTGTCGCGGAATCCGGGAAGCTGCCGCGCTCGCGCGATGCGGGCCTCCGCCCCTTGACCGGACGAGTACACGCCGAGCAGCTTCGCATCGTCATCCGGCTCGTCGTCGGCGTCAGCCGCCAGGTCGTGGGTGTGCCACAGCAAGTACACCTTCATAGGCCAACGCTAGCGCCCGCCACCCAGACCCACGGATGCCTTTCTACGTCCGCACATCCGCACATCCGCGTCAGCCTCGCACGTGCAGTCCGAAGCCCGAGCGACCCGCAGGTTCCAATCCCGCCTTCAGCTGGAGCGACGGGATCTCGTAGTCGCCGAAGTTCTGTCGCCGGAATGCGATCGGCTCCGTCGACTCCAGTGTGAGCAGTCGCTGCTCCCAGGCCTTCGCGACGTCGGGGTAGTCCTCCTCGGTCATCCGGTCGGTGCCGTGGAGCACGAACGGCGGCAGCACCTCGATGCCCGGGTAGTACAGGACGCCGTGCTGGAACGGGAACAACAGATCGTCGATGGGCCCGTTGATCCCCCGGGCCGTGTAGTGCGACTCCGGTCCCCCGGCCGTCACCGACACCAGTGCCCTGCGGCCGGCGAGGGTGCCTTCGCCGAAGCGCTCGCCGTACTTGGTGTCGCTGTGTTCGCCGACGCCGTAGGCGAAGTAGTACGTGAACACGCGGTCCACCCAGCCCTTGAGGATCGCAGGCATCGCGTACCACCACAGCGGGAACTGGAAGACGATCGTGTCGGCCCACAGCAGCTTCTCCTGCTCGGCGCGGACGTCCGGGGTGAGAGTGCCGGCGTCGAAGGCGCGGCCGGAGTCCTGCGCGACCTTCAGCGGGTTCGAGGCGTCGGGGCCGTAGTCCGCGGCGTCCACGACCGCCTTCCAGTTCATCGCGTACAGATCGCTTATCCGCACCTCGTGCCCGGCGGTCTCCAAGGTGGACACGGCGAGGTCCTTCAGCGCGGCGTTGAGCGACTTCGGCTCCGGGTGGGCGTAGACGATCAGGGTCTTCACGAGCACTCCTTCAGATCCTTCAGTTCGGGTGCCCTCGATTCTGGACATCGCGGCGCCCGACATTCAGGGGCCCGACTACCCACGGACTGGACTTCCTGGTAACGGCAGGACCACCCTCGCGGGCAGCGCGGAGGCCATGGCCGAGGTCATACTGGAAGCCATGGACGATCTTGCGGGCTTCCTGCGGACCCGGCGTTCCCGCGTCGACCCCGCGGCCGTGGGCATCCCCGTCGACAGCCGCCGACGGGTCGAGGGGCTGCGCCGCGAAGAGATCGCGCACCTGTCCGGCGTCAGCGTCGACTACTACGTCCGGCTGGAGCAGGGCCGCGCGACCCAGCCCTCCGAACACGTCCTGGACGCACTGGCCCGGGTCCTCGGCCTGGACGAGACCGAACGCGGGCACCTGTTCCGCCTCGCCCGGCAGCGCCGCCGCCGCGCGAAGGCGCCGAGCGGCCGGGTCCGCCCGGAGCTGCTGCGCGTCCTGGACCTGGTCCCCGACGCACCCGCGCTGATCATGGACCACCGCATGGACGTCCTGGCCGGCAACCGCCTCGCCGGACTCCTGTACGGCCGCCCGATACCGGGCCTGAACACCGCCCGACACCTCTTCCTCGAAGAGGCCGAGCACGGCCTGTACGCCGGTTGGGAAAACTGCACCCTCGACGTGGTCGGGCACCTGCGCCTGGCCGTCGGCAAGTACCCGGACGACCCCCGCCTGGCCTCCCTCATCGGCGAACTCGCGATGGGCAGCGAACGCTTCCGCCGCCTCTGGGCTCGCGCCGACGTGCGCGCCCGCACGCACGGGCCCAAGGCGTACCGGCATCCGCTGGTCGGACCGCTGGAACTGCATCAGGAGAACTTCGCGCTGCCCGGCGAGTCGAGCATGGAGTTGCTGGTGCTGTCCGCCGCCCCCGGCAGCGCCAGCGAGGACGGGCTGCGGCTGCTCGCGGGGATCGGCGCCGGCGGTGCGGACGGTGGTGGTGGCACGTCCGGTGCCCCGATCGACAAACGGAACACGCTCCGCTTGTGCTAACCTCGCCAACCGGAGCGCGATCCGTTTCGTGGCGGCTCCGTGAACCCGAGGAGATGCGAAGCATGCAGCAGCACGACGGCGGGCCGCGTAACGGGGTGAGCCGGGCGGTCCGGTTGGAGTCGTTCGGCGGCCCGGAGGCACTGGTGGTCCAGGACGTGCCCGAGCCCCACGTGGGCGACGGGCAGATCCGCATCCGCGTCACGGCGGCCGGGCTGAATCCGATGGACTGGATCATGACCTCGGACGACGCGACCGCGGCGCGGTTCGGCCTGAGCCTGCCCTGCGGGTTCGGGACCGACTACGCGGGGGTCGTCGACCAGGTCGGGGCGGGTGCGAAGGGCTACGAGGTCGGGGACCGGGTGTTCGGGGCGGCCCTGTCCCGGGCCGTCGCCGACTTCGTCGTGGTCGACGCGGACGGCGACATCGCCACCGGCGTCGCGCACCATACCCCGGACGGCGTCGATGACCGTACCGCGGCCACCCTCGCGATCGCGGGCAGCACCGCGGCCGCCGCGCTCGCCGTTCTCAAGCTCGGCCCGGACGACACCGTGCTGGTCGGCGGCGCGGGCGGCGGCGTCGGGGTGTTCGCCGTCCAGCTGGCACGCATCGCGGGCGCGCGGGTGATCGGCACGGGCTCGCCGGCGACGGCGGACCACCTGCGGGCCCTCGGCGCCGAAGCGGTGGCGTACGGCGACGGCCTGGCCGACCGCGTCCGCGGCCTCGCCGCGGGCCCCGTCACCGCGGCGCTCGACCTGCACGGCACTGACACCGTGCACGCCGCCCGCGAGCTGGGGGTCCCGGACGATCGCATCTGCACCATCGCGGGCGCCGTCGACGGCGTCCCGGCCGTCAGCGGCGCCAGCGCCGGGCCCGCCGCCCTCGACGACATCGCGCGCCTGGTCGCAGCCGGCCGCCTGCACGTCCCCATCGCCGCGACCTACCCCGTCGCGGACATCCGCGCGGCCGTCGAGCGCCAGGCGGACCGCCACGTCCGCGGCAAGGTCGTCATCGATCTCTGATCCGGCGCCGAACCGGCCGCACTCGCCATGTCGACGCACTCGCCACGTCGACGCACTCGCCACGTCGACGCACTCGCCATAGCAACGATCTCGCCAGCGAACTGTGTGCCCGAGCTGACCGCTCGCAGGGCCGCGGGCAAGGCCATCGGGGCCCGGGTCCGCAGCACCCTGACCGGGGAGCCACCGCGTCAGCGGCTCCCCGGTCCCCTCACTTTCGTATGGCTTCCGACTACGCGTGGCTCCACTTCTGGTTGCTACCGCCGTTGCACGTCCACAGCTCCAGCAGCGTGCCGTTCCCCGTCCCGGCTCCCGTGGCGTCGAGGCACAGCCCGGACTGAGCACCGCTGATCGTGCCGTCGGCGTTCACCGTCCACTTCTGGTTGCTGCCACCGGTGCAGGGCCAGATGTCGACCTTGGTACCCGCGCTGGTGCCCTGCCCGGAGGCGTCCAGGCAGTCGCTGCCGTAGACCCGCAGTTCGCCGGCGGCGGTCGCGGTCCACTGCTGGTTCGTCCCGCCGTTGCAGTCCCACAGCTCGACCTGCGTGCCCTGCGTCTGCGAGGCGTTGGGCACGTCGACGCACCGGCCGGAGCCCGTGCCGATGATCTCGCCGCTGCTGCCTCCGCCGCCGCCGGAGCCGGGCGTGATCGACAGGTTGTCGAACTGCGCGGTCTCGCCCTGGCTGGTGGCGTAGCCGATCTGGCCGGCGCCCCAGGTGTTGCTGGTCGCGATACCGACCTGGGTACCGTCGATGCTCGCGGTGACGGCGCTGCCGGAGAAGGCCAGCGACAGCGTGTGCCAGCGGCCGGTGCCCAGCGCCGCGACGGTACCGCTTGCCAGGGTGCTGACAGTGGCGCCGGTATTCGTGCTCAGGATCGACCACGCGCCGGTGTCACTGACGCGCAGATGGTAGGCGTTCAGGCCGCCGGCCCCGCCGTACGACTGGGTGTTGGCCCGGCCCATCAGCTCGGCATAGCCCGACTTCTCCAGCAGCACGTCCGAGGAGACCGTGTAGTTGCTCCAGCTCACATCACCGAGCAACGCATGCGGATCGGAGAGCGTGTCCCAGGTGATCGGCGCCTGCGGGCTCATCTGCCGCACGCACTGGCCGCTGCGACCGCCACCGCAAGCGGCGACTTCGAACGAGCCCTGCCAGTCCATCAGGTACTTCGCTTCGCTGCCGGTCGCGTCGCTGTCGAAGGTGTCGCTGTACGGCAGGCTCATCGGCGCCGAGGCCGGACCGGCCGCCGTGCCCTTGCCCTGCCCGGTCGTCGTTGTCAGGGAGTAGACATAGCCGGGCTGCACGGTCAGGCTGAAGCTCCCGCCGGACGGCGTGACGTCAGCGGTGTGCACGAAGTAGTCGGCCGGGTTGTTGGAGCTGACGTTCGTGGCCCACACGTGCACCTGACCGGTGGACAGTCCCCCGGTGACGTTGAAGTTCAGCGTCTGGGCGCCGCCGGCGTCGATCGTCTCAATGACGGTCGAGTAGTCGCTGTTGTTCGGCGCCTTGAGCGTCACGTAGCTGCCGTTGCCGCGATTGCCGCCGAGGTAGCCGCTGGACGCGTCCAGGTACTGCCATCCGGGTGCGGTGAACTGCGTGGTCTGCGCCATCACCCACGCGTTCTTGCCCACCGAGTAGGAGCCGGACCACGGCTGCGGCGCGGACGCCAGCCCCATCGTCGGATACGGCAGGTTCGGCGTGATCGCGGCGACGATCGGCCAGTTGAGATAGGCGGTCATCCGGCCGTCGATATAGCCGCGGTTGATGCCGCGCGCCATCGCCTGCGCACCGCCGTTGTAGTCGTCCGAGCCGTTCTCGCTGGCCCACAGCTGCTTCCCGGACGAGCTCGCGGCCGACGGCACGGTGCAGCTGGACTGCGCTGAGCGGTAGCCGCACGGATAGTGCGCGCCGAGGACGCCGACCGCGGAGGCGAACGCCGGGTTGGAGTCGACGTCGTTGGCGATCGACCAGTCCGAGTCGGCGCCGACGATCTCGACGCCGGCGTATCCGTTGGCGTTGAGCGCGCTGCGCAGTTGCTCGTACCAGGCGATGTTGTACCCGCGCTCGTTCCAGCCGCCGAGGTAGTCGATGGTCAGGCCGTGGGACTTCGCGCAGCCCAGCCAGGACACCAGGTAGTTCACCATGTCGGTGGACCAGAAGTTCCCGCCGCCGATCCAGCCCGGCGCGCCCCAGGCCAAGCCGTACAGCTTGACGTTCGGGTTGCGCGCCTTGGCCTGCTCGGCGAGCCAGAACTCGTAGCCGACGGCGCAGTTCACCACGCCGCGGCTGTGCTCGATGCTGGGCTCGGCGCCCGAGGTGGAGTTGGTGTCGCCGCCGATCTCGATCTTGAGGATCTGCGCCGCCGCCCCGTAGTCCGGCTTGAACATGTAGTCCAGGATCTGGCTGCGCTCGGGCTCCGGATAGTCGATCAGCAGCCTGCTGTTGCCGCCTCCGCCGCTGATCGCCCCGACGCCGTCGAAGGTGCGCCCGCCGGACGCGCCGTTGATGGTGATGGAGGTGGCGGCGTGCGCCGGCGCGGCCACGACGGCGACCACGCCGCTCGCGGCCAGCGCCAGGCCGGCGAGCGCCGCCGTGGAGGATCGCAGGCGTCTGAGGATCCGGCTGAGTCCTGACACGATCGCCTTCCCTTTCAGCTCGTGCTGCAGGTCAGTGTCGGCGAGCTGTTAGTACCCGAGTAGCCGCCCTGGAAGCCGAACGACGTGTTGCCACCCGCGGCTATCGAGCCGTTGTAGCCCGCGTTCGTCACGGTCACGGCCGTCCCGCTGGTGCTCAGCACGCCGTTCCAGAGGCTCTGGATCTGCTGGTTGCCGCCCCAGGTCCAGGCCACCTTCCAGCCGTTGGTCGGGGCGGTCCCGGTGTTCGCCACGGTCACGTTGGCGGTGAACCCGGTACTCCACTGGTTGGTCAACGAGTAGGTCGCGGTGCATCCGCTGCCTCCTCCTCCCCCGTTCGAGGTCGTCGTCGCGGTCACGCCGGCGGACTGCGCCGAGACGTTTCCGGCCGCGTCGTAGGCGGCGACGGTGTACGTGTAGCGCGTCGAGGCGGACAGGCCGGTGTCGGTGAACGTGGTCCCGGCGGTCGTGCCGACCTGCACGCCGTTGCGGTACACCCGGTATCCGGCGACGCCGACGTTGTCCGTGGACGGCGACCAGGACAGCGCGGCCGACGAAGCGGTGGTCCCGGTGACCGCGAGGTTCGCCGGCACCGAGGGCGGCGTGGTGTCGCCGCCGGAGCCGGTGGTGGCCGCGACCGAGAAGCTGTTGGTGCCCAGGCCCTGGCCGCCCTGCCAGATCTCGAAGCCGGCCTCGACGTCGAGCAGGTAGTTCGAGGGGTTGATCGAGCCGCGCGCGACCGCGTCCTGGAACAGGGCCTTGAGGTCGAGGTTGGAGACCGAGGCGGCGCCGGGGTTCAGGACGTAGGAGATGATCTTCCACGAGGTCTGCTGCCCGGTCCACACGTTCCAGTTCATGCCGTCGACGGTGGTGTTCCCGGTCTGCGAGCCGAACGGCTGCACCCCGCCGCGGCTGTTGATCCAGATCATCACCTCGGTGCCGTCCGGCTGCCCGGTGGTCGTCGGCGTGGAGTTGAACCAGATGTCGTAGGCGACGTCGTACGTCCCGGACGAGGGCTGCGTGGTGTTCCACGAACTGACCGCACTGCCGAGCTTGCTCATCTGGATCGGGAACTCACTGTTCCCGGTGCACAGACCCCAGTGGCAGCCTTTGTAGATCGACGGATAGGTGGCCGGCGCGCCGCCGCTGAGGTTGAAGTTCGCGGTGCTCACCGTCCACGCGGTGCCGCCGTTGTAGGTGACGCACTGCGGCGCGGTGGAGTTCCACTCGTTCGCCTGGATCATGTAGTCCCCGGCCGGAATCGTCCCGGTGCCCGAGCACGTGGTCGTGGCGGCCTGTGCGGCCGGCAGCGCGACCGCGGACAGCGCCGCCGTGAAGGCGATCGCGAGGGCGGCCGCGAGAGCACGCGCCCTGAGAAGACGAGCCATCTGGTCCTCATCCTTTCGAACATCCGCCGACGTACACCGCGTCGCCGTGAAGGTGCCAAGAAGGCACCTTCACCGCAAGGTGCGTCGAACCGATTCGCTGGCATCCGTGTCGGGCACATGTCGGACGCCGCAGGTCACGCGTCGTCGATACGGCTGAAGCGCCGGCGCACACGTCGTGCGCCGGAGCGAAACTTTCAGCCGAGCCCGCGGCGGGCAGACGGCTGCCACTGACACTCCGCTGCCAGAAAAATGCCAGGTCTCGCTGTGAGCCTGGGACTCGTGCCGGAACCGACCCGGATGGGGGGACGTCCGGCGCCGCCGGAGTGCGGTCGTCGACGACGCCGCACCTGGCACCTCACAGATTGGATCATCACCATGGCAAAGCTCCGCAAGGCGGCCACCGCGCTCGCGGTCTGCGCGGCCGCTCTCGGCGGCACGGTCGGCGTGACCGGGTCCGCGTCCGCGAACCCCGGGCAGTGGTACCTGCAGCGCGGCCAGACGCTCAACCCCGGGGACTCGCTGTACCAGGACGTTCCGAACGGGGGCTACCTGCAGCTCATCATGCAGACGGACGGCAACCTCGTCGAGTACCACCACTTCGGCAGCACCTTCTGGGCCTGCTGGTCGACCAACACCTGGGGTCGCGGGCACACCGACTACGTGACCTACCAGCAGGACGGCAACTTCGTGATGTACGACGAGAACACCAAGGGCGTCGACTGGGAGTCCCACACCAAGGGGGTCGGCGGCACCATCGTCAACATGAGCCCCCTGAAGAACACCGCGGACAACGGCACCGTCCGGGTAGGGATGATCTTCGTCGGCAACCACCTCATCGGCGACAGCGGCTGCGTCTACTAGGCCGCGCTCCAAGAACCCGGCCGAGGATTGCGAGCTCCGCGACGTGGCGAACGTCGCGGAGCTCAACCTCTTCATCCAGCATCGCGACGCATATACAGCAGTTCGCGTCAGGAACGCAGGCCCCTGAGCCCGGCGCGGATCTCGCTGACCAGGATCTCGGGCTGTTCGAGGGCTGCGAAGTGTCCGCCCTTGTCGGCCTCGCCGTAGTGGATCAGGTCGGCGTAGGTGTCTTCGATCCAGGTTCGGGGCAGGCGCGGGATGTCGCGCGGGAACACCGTCACCGCGACCGGCAGGGTGAGCTTCGGGCCGGCGAAGCTGCCCGCCTTGTTCTCCCAGTAGATGCGGCCGGATGACGCGGCGCTGTTGGTGAACCAGTAGAGCGAAATCGCGTCCAGCATGTCGTCGACGCCGAGGGCGTCCTCGGCGAGGCCCTGGTTGTCCGTCTTGGACTGGAACTTCTCGTAGATCCAGGCTGCTTGGCCGGCCGGAGAGTCGGCCAGAGCGAATCCGACGGTCTCCGGCTTCGTGGCCTGAAGGTGGCTCGATCCGCCGAGGTCCCCGTTGTAGAGGGCGAGCGTGTCGACGGCGTAGCGCTCTTCCGGCGACAACTCTTCGGGAATCTGTGCGGGGAAAGCGAATTGGGTGTTCAGGTGAATTCCGAGAAGACCCTCAGGCCGCATGACCCCGAGGGCAGTGGTCACGACACCGCCCCAATCACCGCCCTGAGCGGCCCAATTCTCATAGCCAAGACGCGCCATGAGCTCCACCCACGCCGCTGCGATGCGGGAAACGGTCCAGCCCGCCTCAGTCGGCTTCTGGGAGAACCCGAATCCGGGCAGCGACGGGATGACCACGTCAAAGGAATCCTCGACGCTCCCCCCGAACGCCACCGGATCGGTCAGCGGGCCGATCAGCTTCAGGAATTCGACGATCGAACCCGGCCATCCGTGCGTCAAGATGAGCGGCATCGCATTCGGATTCCTGGACTTGACATGAATGAAGTGAATATCAAGCCCGTCGATCGTGGCCAGGAATTGCGGAAACCGGTTGAGCTCCGACTCGAACCGACGCCAGTCGTACTCCCGCCCCCAGTAGTCGACAAGCGATTTGGCATTCTCCAGCCGCACGCCCTGCGACCAGTCCGGGACGGTTTCGGGATCCGGCCAGCGCGTTCTGGCCAGTCGCCGCTTCAGGTCCTCGATCTCGGAGTCGGGGATCGCGACGGTGAAGGGGCGGACGAGGGTCGAGGGCGCGGACGTCGATGCGGCCATGGGCTTGGTCTCCTGAACTCTTGCTTCGCGGCGCAGCGGTCCGCTGCACACCGGTGTGCATTTGCACACCAGTGTGCAATCTACCCCGTTGCACACCGGTGTGCAATGATGGAACCGTGCAGACCGAACCCGCCCGGGCGCGCTCCGTGAACGACACCCGGAACCTCATCCTCGACGTCGCGCTCGAGGTCCTGGGGCAGAACCCGAACGCCGGCATGGGCGACGTCGCCTCCGCCGCCGGCGTGGTCCGCCGCACCGTCTACGGCCACTTCCCCACTCGCACCGACCTGGTGCGGAGCCTCACGCAGCGGGCCGTGGACGAGATGGTCGGCGTGCTGACCGAGGTCAACGCCTCCGACCGAGCGGCCGAGACGGCGTGGGCCGATTTCGTCGCCCGCGTGTGGCCCTTGGCACGCCGCTACCGAGTGCTCCTGGCGCTCCGCCGCGGCGAGTACGGCGACGAGATCCACGCGCTCCTGGGACCGGTCGACAAGATCCTCGCCGACCTCGTGCGACGGGGCCAGGACGCCGGGGAGTTCGGACGGCACCTGCCCGCGGACACGCTCAGTCAGGTCGCCTACGCCACCGTGTTCTCCATCGCCGACAACCACCGCTCCGACCAGGCCCTCGACGCCCGCGCCGCAACGATCACCAGCCTGCTCATCCTGGGAGTCCCCGAGCCGCGCGCCCAGGCTCTCGCAGCCGTTCCAGATCCAACCCGCCGCGACTCAGGGCACTGATGACAACGGCCGGGCCCGCAAGCGGAAACACCGCCACGGCGCCGTGCGCGTCATCGCGCGGTTCCAGCGTGAGCCGGTCAGCGGGCGGCACGCCTTCCCAGGCCGGGTCGACGATCACGGTCGTGGATCCGGCCCGGTCGGCTCCGGTGACGGCCGGGCCGAGCGACCCGGGATGGTCGGGCCCGACTGCGACGGTGTGGTCCAGGAGCGGACGTCCGGCGCGGCGGACGCACAGCCGGGTGGCCACCGAGCCGGGCTCCTCGCCGTGCCGGCCGAGCAGCGTCTGCTCGTGCCAGGTCAGGCGGGCGTCGTCGGCCAGCTCGATGCGCACGGTGGTGCGGTGCCGCGCGCCGCGCGCCGCGATGAAGGGCTGGGGATCCCAGAGCAAATCGGCACCGCTGTCGACACGCACGCTGATGGTCAGCGTCGACTCATCCGGTCGGAGCCCGGGCAGGGCCACCGTGGCGGCGACGCTGCGGACCCGCACCCGGGCGCCGGGGCCGAGGTGCACGCCGAAGTGGAGCTCGTCGCCGCCGACCGGGCCGGCCGCCCCGGCGACCAGGTAGACCTGCGCGACGCCGCGGGCCTCGCCGTCCGCGATCGTCTGGCGCAGCAGCAGCGGAGCCTGGCCGGCCAGGGTGGTCAGCCGGGTCGTGCCGTCGGGACGGGCCTCGGCGACCAGGCGCGCGGTCGCCTTCATACCGGAGTCGCGGCGGCGGTGTTCACGTCGACAGTCGCCGCATCGGCTGCGTTCGCGGCGGCGGTCTTCGCAGTGGCGCGGCGCTCGGCGATCAGCCCTCTGATCCACGCGGCGACCTCCCCCGCGAGCGGATCGACAGACAGCGACATGAACACCGTCGGGCGCTCGGTACCGTGCGCGTCGGTGCGCTGCCGCTTGGCGTCACACCGCATCACATCCAGATCTGCGTGCACCAGTTCCGCCAGGTCCGTCTTGTTGATCGCCAGCAGATCCGAGGAGATGATGCCGGGACCGCCCTTGCGCGGCACCTTGTCCCCGCCGGCCACGTCGATCACGAATATCTGCCGGTCGATCAGGCCCTTGCTGAAGGTCGCCGTGAGGTTGTCGCCGCCGCTCTCGACCAGCACCAGGTCCAGCGGCGCGAACCGGTTCTCCAGGGCTTCGACGGCTTCGAGGTTGGCCGAGATGTCGTCGCGGATCGCGGTGTGCGGACAGCAGCCGGTCTCGACGGCGGAGATCCGCTCAGGGTCGAGAACGCCTTGGCGCAGCAGGATCTCGGCGTCTTCGCGGGTGTAGATGTCGTTGGTCACCACGGCGAGCTCGTACTCGTCCCGCAGCGCCCGGCACAGCGCTGCGACCAGCGCGGTCTTGCCCGAGCCGACCGGACCGCCGATGCCGACCCGCAACGGTCCGTCCGAGTCGGTGTCGTTTCGACCGAATCCCATGCCTGTTCCCGTGGCTTCCTCAGGATATTTAGGATGCAAAGAGACGCACCTCCCATGTGTTGTGGTGTTCTGCCGAGATGTCCAGGCGGGGTGCGCTGAACGACGGCAACTCGCTGATCGGTCCGAGCGCCGCTTTCACAGCGCTGTCGGCGGTGTCCTGGATGACGGGTTCGAGCGCGGCGAGAACCGCGGTGACCGCGTCGGGGTCGATGCCGAGCAGCCGCGTCGCAGCGTTCGCCGGACCGCTGACGGCGCCGAGCGCGGAGCCGACGGCGACGTCGTACGCACTCAGCCCGGCGGCCGCGCCCGCCGCGCCGAAAGCGATCGGCTGATGCGGGCCCTCCGGATGCACGGCGGAGGCCGCGGCGAGCGCCGGCCCCGGCCAGCCGGCCCGGACCGCGCGCAGCAACTGCCGGCCCAGCTTGCGCGAGGCCCGGCGCTGCGCCGGCGAGGGTGTACGCGCCTCGTACTCGGCGTCGAGTTCGGCGAGCAGTGCCTGGTCCGGCCCGCTCGCCGCCTCGACCGCCGCCGCTTCGACCGCCAAAGCTCCGACCACCGCAGCTCCGGCCACCGGCGCTTCGAGCACCGGCGCTCCGACCGCCGCCGCTTCGAGCGCTGCGGCTGCGAACGCCGCCCCGGTCAGCCCAGCGGTGGTGAGCCGGCCGAGCAGAAACGCATACAGATCGGCGGCATCGCCGACCCGCCCGGCGGCCACCGCGGCCTCCAACCCGCCCGAGTGCGCGTGCGTCCCCGCAGGCAAGCGACTGTCCGTCAGCATGAGCAACGAGGTCAGGTTCACGAATACCAGGCCTCAGAACAGGAAGTAGCGCTGAGCCAGCGGCAGCGTCCGAGCCGGCGCGGGCTCCACCACCTCGCCGTCGATGCGCACGGTGAAGGTGTCCGGCTCGACTTCGATCCGCGGCAGCGCGGTGTTCTCCGGCAGGTCGGCCTTCGTCAGTCCCCGTACATCCTTCTGCGCGACCAGTTCCCGCCGCACAGCAAACCGCTCGCCAAGCCGTTCGGCGAGCCCGTCCTCCAGCGCCGCCGGGGCGACGAACGCCACGCTGGTCGCCGGGGCCGCGGCGCCGTACGCGCCGAACATCGGCCGGGGCAGCACCGGCTGCGGCGTCGGGATGGAGGCGTTGGCGTCGCCCATCGCGGCCCAGGCGATCGCGCCGCCCTTGATCACCAGGTGCGGGCGGACCGCGAAGAAGCGCGGGTCCCAGAGCACGAGGTCGGCGAGCTTGCCCGGTTCGACCGAGCCGAGCTCGGCGTCCATGCCGTGCGCGACGGCCGGGCCGATCGTGTACTTGGCGACGTAGCGGCGGGCCCGGTGGTTGTCGGCCGCGCCGTCGCCGGGCAGCGCGCCGCGCCGTTCCTTCATCGCGTGCGCGGTCTGCCAGGTGCGGATGACGGTCTCGCCGATCCGGCCCATGGCCTGGGAGTCCGAGCCGATCATCGAGATGGCGCCGAGGTCGTGCAGGATGTCCTCGGCGGCGATCGTGGTCGGCCGGATGCGCGACTCGGCGAAGGCCAGGTCCTCCGGGATCGCCGGGGACAGGTGGTGGCAGACCATCAGCATGTCCAGGTGCTCGTCGATGGTGTTGACGGTGTGCGGCCGGGTCGGGTTGGTCGAGGCCGGCAGGAAGTTCGGCAGTCCGGCCACGGTGATGATGTCCGGCGCGTGCCCGCCGCCGGCGCCCTCCACGTGGTAGGCCTCGATGGTGCGCCCGGCGATCGCGGCGACGGTGCCCTCGACGAACCCGGCCTCGTTGAGCGTGTCGGTGTGGATGGACACCTGGGCCCCGGAGGCGTCGGCGACCCGCAGGCAGACGTCGATCGCGGCGGGTGTGGCACCCCAGTCCTCGTGGATCTTGAACCCGGCCGCCCCGGCGCGCAGCTGCTCCCACAGCGCGTCCTCGTTGGTCGTGTTCCCCTTGCCGAGCAGCGCGAAGTTGACCGGCCAGGGGTCCAGCGCCTCGAACATCCGGGCCAGGTGCCAGGCGCCGGGGGTGACGGTGGTGGCCTTGCTGCCCTCGGCCGGTCCGGTGCCGCCGCCGATCAGCGTCGTGACGCCGGAGGCCAGCGCCTCGGTGACGGACTGCGGGCAGATGAAGTGCACGTGCCCGTCGATGCCGCCGGCGGTGAGGATCTTGCCGTTGCCGGCGACGACCTCCGTGGACGGGCCGATCACCAGCGCCGGGTGCACGCCGTCCATGGTGTCGGGGTTGCCGGCCTTGCCGAGCGCGACGATCCGGCCGTCCCGGATGCCGACGTCGGCCTTCACGATGCCCCAGTGGTCGAGCACGATGGCGCCGGTGATCACGGTGTCCGGGCTCCCGGGCACGTCGCCGCGCGCGGTGCGGGTGACGTGGCCCATGCCCATGGACTCCCGGATCACCTTCCCGCCGCCGAACACCGCCTCCTCGCCGTATCCGGCCGCGGCGCAGAGGTCCTGCTCGACCTCGATGAACAGGTTCGTGTCGGCGAGCCGGACGCTGTCGCCGACGGTCGGGCCGTACAGCGCCGCGTAGCGC
Organism: Catenulispora sp. EB89; assembly: GCF_041261445.1. Taxonomy (NCBI): domain Bacteria; kingdom Bacillati; phylum Actinomycetota; class Actinomycetes; order Catenulisporales; family Catenulisporaceae; genus Catenulispora; species Catenulispora sp. EB89. Next base: position 267,452 of record NZ_JBGCCU010000010.1, on the reverse strand, counting down.
TCGCGGGATATCTCAGCCATCGAGCCTGCCCTCCTGGCGCGCGCCGCTGATCCCGCGCAGTCCGGTGACGACCCGCCGCCCGGCGATCGGGACCAGCGCGACCTCGCGGGCCAGTCCCGGCTCGAACCGCACCGCGGTGCCCGCCGGGATGTCCAGGCGCAGGCCCCAGGCTGCGTCGCGGTCGAAGTCCAGGGCCGGGTTGGCCTCGGCCAGGTGGTAGTGCGAGCCGACCTGGACCGGCCGGTCGCCGGTGTTGAGCACGGTGAGCGTCGTGCGCGGCGCGCCGGCGTTGAGTTCGATGGGTTCGGCGGGCCCGGTGGTCCCGGTGGGCCCGGCGGCGAGCCGGACCTCGCCGGGGATCGGTCCGGGATCCGGGTGCTGTGTGTCCTCCACGCCGGCCCTCATCCGATCGGCCGGTGCACGGTGACCAGCTTCGTGCCGTCCGGGAAGGTCGCCTCGATCTGCACGTCGTCGATCATCTCCGGCACCCCCTCCTGCACGTCCTCGCGCGTCAGCACGTGACGTCCGGCGTCCATCAGCTCACTGACGCTGTGGCCGTCCCGGGCGCGCTCCAGCAGGAACGAGGTGAGCACGGCGATCGCCTCCGGGTAGTTCAGCCGCAGCCCGCGGGCCCGCCGTTCCCGGGCCAGGCCGGCGGCGACGTGGATGAGCAGGCGTTCCTGCTCGTGGGGGGACAGAAGCATGATTGAGCGCGCCTTTCGTCGATTACGCCGTGGTCGCGGTGACCGGCATGCCCAGGTCGACCGGCCCGGAAACCGCCTTCTTGCACACGTCGTGGCAGGCCGCCTCCAGGCTGCAGCACAGCGAGCAGATCGGGCCTTCGTGGAACGGGCAGGAGGCCATGTCGGGCCGCTCGAAGGCGTCCGCGCAGACCGTGCAGGTGAGCTCGACGGCCGCCAGCTGGCCGTCCACGATCAGCGGCTCCTCCAGGTCGTCCACGCGGGCGATGTAGTACTTGCCCTTGGTCGCGTAGGCCAGGATCGGCGGGAGGACCAGGCCGATGCCGAGGGCGATCAGCGGGGAGAAGGCCTTGGCGTAGGCGCCGAAGGCGTTGAAGTACGCGATGATCGAGACCGCCGAGGCGACCAGCATCGAGCCGAAGCCGACCGGGTTGAAGTTGTACAGGTGCGCGCGCTTGAACTCGATGTAGGACGGGCTGAGCCCCAGCGGCTTGTTGATGACCAGGTCTGCGGTGACCGCGCCGATCCAGGCGATGGCGACGTTGGAGTAGAAGCCGAGGACGTTGTTGAGGAACCCGAACACCCCGAACTCCATCAGGGCCAGCGAGATGCCGACGTTCAGGAAGATCCACACCACCCGGCCGGGATGCTTGTGCAGGACCCGGGAGAAGAAGTTGGACCAGGACAGCGATCCGGAGTAGGCGTTCGTCGAGTTGATCTTGATCTGCGACAGCACCACGAAGAAGGTGGCCACGCCCAGCGCGACCGGCGCGGCGAAGGTCTTCAGACCCAGCAGATACTGCTGAATGGGCTCGTCGGCGACGGACTTGCCGATCTTCTCGGTGACGTAGAACGCCAGGAACGCGCCGCCCAGTTGCTTGAGCGCGCCGAGGACCACCCAGCCCGGCCCCGCCGAGAGCACCGCGCCCCACCACTGCTTCTTGTTCTTCTCCGTCTTGTCCGGCATGAAGCGCAGGTAGTCGACCTGCTCGCCGATCTGCGCGATGAGCGAGAGCGCGACCCCGGCGCCCGCGCCGGCGCTGAGGAAGCTGAACCCGGCGCCGGTCGGCGAGTCGCCGCCGAAGTGCGTGAAGCGGCCGAACTGCCCCGGATCCTTGATCGCGATGGCGATGAACGGCGCGACCATCAGGATCAGCCAGATCGGCTGGGTCCACACCTGCATCTTCGACAGCGCGGTCATGCCGTAGATCACCAGCGGGATGACCAGCAACGAGGCGATCAGATAGCTGACGGCCAGCGGGATGTGCAGGCCCAGTTGGAAGGCCTGCGCCATGATCGAGCCTTCGAGGGCGAAGAAGATGAAGGTGAAGCTGGCGTAGATGATGGACGTCAGCGTCGAGCCGAGGTAGCCGAAGCCGGCGCCGCGGGTGAGCAGGTCCATGTCCACGGAGTACTTCGCCGAGTAGTAGGCGATCGGGATGCCGGTGACGAAGATGACGAACGCGGCGATGCCGATCGCGACGGCGGCGCTGGTGAAGCCGTAGGAGATGGCGATCGAGCCGCCGATGGCGAAGTCGGCGAGGTAGACGATGCCGCCGAGCGCCGTCGTGGCGACGACGTAGGGGCTCCAGCGGCGGAAGGACTTGGGCGCGTAGCGCAGGGAGTAGTCCTCCAGCGTGTCGTTCTTGGCCCAGCGGTGGTACGCGCGTTGGGCCGGCCCGGTACTGGCGGCGGCGGCCGGACTGTCGGTGCCGGTGTGGGTGTCGGTCATGCCGGTTGAGCCTGGTGCGCGGGTGTTGAGATCGTGTTACGCAGTGTTACTTCACAGAGAAATTATTTCTGCGACGGGGTATTCCGGCCCTGCACCGGTCTACAGTTGCGCGACGATGTCGAAGTCGAAGGCGTCGGCCCTCGCCAGATAGATGGGTTGCTCCACATGGTTGCCGTGCAGCCGGACCGTGCCCCGCGGGCCCTCGTACACCGCGGCCCGTCCCGCGCGAAGCAGGGTGCGGACGTCCAGGCTGTGAGCCCGTCCGACCAGCGCCGCCAGCAGCCGGACGCCCTCGTAGCAGGACTCCCCCAGGCTGCTGAGCACCGGCGCCTGCGTGCCGAAGCGCGCCGCGTAGCGTCCGCTGAAGTCCAGGCTCTCGGCGGTGGCGAGGGTTTCGAAGTAGCCGGCGGCCGCCCACAGGTTCTCGGTGGCCGCGGCGCCGGTGGCCATCAGCATGTTCTCGTCCATGTGCGTGCTCAGTCGCAGAGCACGGTGATGCAGGCCGAAGGACGCGTAGGCCCGGTTGAAGTGGACCGCGTCCGCGCCGATCAGCAGCATCAGGACGGCATCCGCCGCGCTGCGCTCGATCGCACGGAGCACGCCGCTGTAGTCCTCGGTGCCGAGCGCGACGAACTCCTGGCCGCAGACGCTTCCTCCACAGGCGCGCGCGTACCTCAGCGCGGCGCGCGCCGTCGCACGCGGCCACACGTAGTCGTTGCCGACCACGAACCAGCGGCGTACGCCGTGCGACCCGGCGAGCAGCCGCATCGCCGGAAGAAGCTGACGCGCCGGGGTCTCGCCGGTCACGAAGACGCCGGGCGTCCGCTCGCCGCCCTCGTACTGCGCGGTGTAGACGTACGGCACGCGGCCGGCGATGCGCGGCGCGAGCACCTTCCGCACCGCCGAGATGTGCCAGCCCACGACCGCGTCCACGGCGCCGATCGCGACCAGCGCCTCGACCTCGGCCGCGACCCGCTCCGGCGGTCCGCCGCCGTCCACCGGCAGGAGTCGCAGCCGTCGGCCGAGCACTCCGCCGGTGTCGTTGAGTTCGCTGACCGCCAGCCGCGCCGACAGCTCGCAGGAGGGGCCGAAGACGCCCGCGGGTCCGGACAGCGGGATCACGAGGGCCACTGTCAGCTCCTCGCGCGACATGCGGGACAAGCGACCACCTCGGTGACGGATGCGGGGATGCGAGGATACGGACCATGGTGAGGGTGCGGCGGCGGACGGGGCTTCGGCTGGGACTGGAGCTCAGGCTGGGACTGGGACTGGGACTGGGACTGGAGCCGGGGCTCGAGCCGGGGCGGCTGGGGCACCACGGCGCGCGCCACGGTTCGACGCTGAACGTCGGGCGCTGCCATCCTGACCGGCACCGGGCCTGTCCGTCCAGCCCGCAGCACCCCGCGAACCGATCAGGAAGGGCGAACCGATGACCGGCACCGGACCCCGGCGCGACCTCGTGCACCTGCTGAGCGTGGCCGAGCACCACGCGGTCCGCCGCCAGGCGGCCGTCCTGCGGGCGCAAGGCCAGGACTGCTCGATCGAGCAGTGGCGGGTGCTCAACCTGCTCGCCGACGGAGCCGGCCACACCATGTCCGAGCTCGCCGAGCACGCGCTGCTGCCCGCGCCGACCGCCACCAAGCTGGTCGACCGGCTCGTCACCGACAACCTCGTCTACCGGCACCCCGACCCCGCGGACCGGCGCCGCGTCCTGGTCCACGCCGCCGACCGCGGCCGCGAACTGCACGCCCGGCTCGCCGCGGCGCTGGCCGACGCGCAGGCGGACGTGCCGCTTCCGACGGACGCCGGTGCCGAGTTGGCGGCGCTGCTCGGCCGCCTGGCCGACGAAGCGGACGCCGGTTCGGCGCGGAATCTTGGAATGTTTCATACTCTTCCCGCCGCCTCCCGTCCGTAGCAACGCGCTGACCTGCTCCATCCTTTGAGCCCACCGAGAGCCGCCCGCACCACCCTTGCGGTCCGACTGTGCGCTTGGCAGCTTCACCTCCGCGATGACGACGAAATCGAGGAGGTCCCGGATGTTCTCGAACCACCGCTCGACCATGGCGCGGCGCCTGTGGCGCGGCGTCCTGGCCGTAGCCCTGAGCTTGACCGCCGGCCCGCTGACGGTGTTCTCCGTCTCGGCGCCGCAGGCTCAGGCGCTCGGCAACAACCTGGCGCTGACGCCGCAGATGGGGTTCAACGACTGGAACGCCTACGGCTGCAACGTGTCGGAGTCCCTGATCAAGTCCACGGCGCTGGCCATGCACACCGACGGCATGCAGGCGGCCGGGTACAGCTACGTCAACATCGACGACTGCTGGCTCACCCACAACCGCGACTCCTCCGGGCACCTCGTCCCGGACCCCGCCAAGTTCCCCGACGGGATCTCCGGCACCGCCGCCTACGTCCACTCCCTGGGCCTGAAGCTGGGCATTTACGAGGACGCCGGCACCATGACCTGCGCCGGTTTCCCGGGCAGCCTCGGCCACGAGCAGACCGACGCGAACTCGTTCGCGTCCTGGGGCGTGGACTACCTTAAGTACGACAACTGCTACTCCGACGGCGTCAACCAGACCAGCAACGGCGGGCCCAGCGCCCAGAGCCGCTACACCACGATGCGCGACGCGCTCGCCGCGACCGGCCGGCCGATCCTGTTCAGCCTGTGCGACTGGGGCTTCCAGAACCCGTGGAGCTGGGGTCCCAGCGTCGGGAACTCCTGGCGCACCACCGGCGACATCAACGCCAGCTTCGGCAGCATGCTGTCGAACTTCCACAACAACGTGGGCCTGGCCTCCTCCGCCGGCCCCGGCGCCTGGAACGACCCGGACATGCTGGAAGTCGGCAACGGCATGTCCGCCACCGAAGACCAGAGCGAGTTCAGCCTGTGGTCGGAGATGGCCGCACCGCTGATCTCCGGGACCAACGTCGCCAACGCCAACTCGACAACGCTCGGCATCCTCACCAACACCCGCGTGATCGCAGTCGACCAGGACTCACTCGGGAAACAGGGCACTGAGGTCTCCTCCTCCGGCGGCCTGGACGTGCTGGCCAAGCCGCTGGCCAACGGCGACGTCTCCGTCGCGCTGTTCAACGAGAACAGCGGCACCGCCACCATCGCCACCTCGGCTACGGCGATCGGCAAGACCGGCGCCGGCAGCTACACCCTGACCGACCTGTGGACCGGCGCGACATCGACCACCACCGGCGCGATCAGCGCCTCGGTCCCCGGACACGCGACCGTCATGCTCCGCGTCGCCGGCGGCACCAGCGGCGGGGGCGGCGGGGGCGGCGGATCGGGCGCCGGCGAGGTGCACGCCGTCGGTGCCGGCAAGTGCCTGGACGTGCCGAACAGCTCCACCGCCGGCGGCACGCAGCTGGACGTCAACGCTTGCTCCGGCGGCGCGAACCAGGTCTTCACGCACACCAGCGGCAACCAGCTTGCGGTCTACTCCGGGAGCGGCCAGATGTGCCTGGACGCGAACAACCAGGGCAGCAGCCCGGGCACCAAGGTGATCATCTGGACCTGCAACGGGCAGACGAACCAGCAGTGGCTCGTCAACGGCAACGGGACCATCACCGGAGTGCAGTCCGGGCTGTGCCTGGACGTCACGGGAGCCGGGACCGCCGCCGGGACTCCCGTGGAGTTGTGGACGTGCAACGGCCAGAGCAATCAGCAGTGGACGCTCAGCTGAGTGGGATGTCTCAGGAAGCTGACACCCAGTAGTTGTTCACCTGGAAGTTCATGCCGCCGCTCGACGAGGTGATCTCCCAGCCGAATTGCACGTTGCCGAGGGTGACGTTGCCGATCCAGTGCTGGGAGTTCTCCAGCCACTTCAGGACGGCGAGGATGTCGACCGTGCCGGAGGTGGAGTAGCCGGTGTTGAGGAAGGAGTAGACGTTGTTGGAGCCGTTCCAGCCCTTGTACACGTTGAAGTTGTAGCCGCCGACCGAGACGTTGGTGACGTAGGAGCCGATCGGGCCGATGGCGCCGGTTTTGTTGAGCCACACCATGATCTCGTCCGCGTTCGACGAGTCCCAGATGTCGTACGCGCTCTCGAACGCGCCGGAGGACGGCACGGAGACGGAGTAGCCGGACGTGACCGAGTGCAGCGAGTTGATCGGCGTGCCGACCCACTTGCTGACGTTGGGGTAGGACTTGATGCCGCCGGTGTTGGGCTGGTTCGACCACACGCCCCAGTTGCTGGCGGAGTTCGCCCAGATCGTCTGCGGCCCGGCGCCGCCGCCCCACACGTCGTTGTAGAGCGTGTAGCCGTTGTTGTTCCACGACGCGAACTTGTCCGAGGAGGACCACGTGGCCGCCTGCGCGGGGCCGGCCGCCAGCGCGACGGTCGCCACCGCGGCGGGCAGCGCGGTGAGGGCGAGCACGCTCCGGCGGTTGAACGTGGGGAGGAGTTTTGCCATGGCGAAGCCTCCGGTTCGGGAAGTGGTGCGGACGAAAGTCGAAGCGCTTCGAATAATCAGCCCGTTACATCAACGAGTCAAGACACTCACAGGGGACGCGCCGGTAAAGAATCAGTCATCGAACAGCAATCACGTATTCGACGAGAACAATTCGAAGCGCTTCGACTACACCGCCGACGCAGATCCCGAAGTCGAAGCCTCCGCCGGAGCGACGAAGATCGCGTCACGGTAGTACCGCAGCTCGGCAATGGAGTCACGGATATCGCCCAGCGCGCGGTGATTGCCGGTCCGCTTCGGCGAGTTGCTGCGAACCTTCGGATACCAGCGGCGCGCCAGCTCGCCCACCGAGGTGACGTCGACGACCCGGTAGTGCAGATACTGTTCGAGCTCTGGCATGTCCCGAGCCAGGAAGCGCCGGTCGAAGCCGACCGAGTTGCCCGCCAGCTGCGCCGTACCGGCCTCCGGCACATGCTCGCGCACGTAAGCAAGGACCCGCTCCTGCGCCTCGGCCATCGGAATCCCGCCGGCCAGCTCCGCCAGCAACCCCGACGCGGTATGCATCTCCCGCACCACCTGGACCATGCCGGCCAGCAGTCCCGGAAGCGCGTCGGCCGGCGGCGCCACGACCACGTCGATGCCGTCCCCCAGAACGTTCAGCTCCGCGTCCGTGACCAGCACGGCCACCTCGATCAGAGCGTCCTTGTCCAGGTCGAGCCCGGTCATTTCGCAGTCGATCCACACCAGCCTGTCAGTCATGGATCAACCCTAGTGCGGCGCCGCGGTGATCCTTTGGGGGTTTTCGACTGGGGTTTTCGACTTCGACCGCCCCGATAGTTGGTCAGACTGCTGATTCGGAGCGCCGCGCGCGTGTGCGAGCATTCCGAGCAGTCGGCGAGGGCTTTGGTCAGCCCACGTTCAGCCGCCCCGACCGGAACGCACTCACCTCGAACCCCCCGGCCCCGAAGCCCGCGGCCTCGACCGCCTCCCGCACTCCGGGCAGCGCCGCGACCGCCTCGACGTCGGCGGCGGGCACCTCCACGCGCGCCGAGGTGCCGAGGTCGCGTACCCGTAGGTCGGTGACCGGGATGCGGGCCTGCGCCAGTACGGCGCGCAGTGCGGTCTCGGCGCGGTCGACGCGTGCCAGGCGGTGCGGGGTGACCTCGATGCCGTGGCGGATGCGGCTGGCCAGGCAGGGGGTGGCGGGCTTGTTCCAGGTGGGCAGTGACCAGGAGCGGCTGATCTCGCGTACCTCGGCCTTGGTCAGCGCGGCCTCCAGCAGCGGTGTGCGGATGCCGCGTTCGCGGCCGGCGGCGATGCCCGGGCGGAACCGGTCGGCGGCGTCGTCGGCGTTGGTGCCGGTGGCGACCTGGTCGAAGCCGTGTTCGGTGGCGAGGGCGACGATCGTGTCCAGAACCTCGGACTTGCAGAAGTAGCAGCGGTCCTGGCCGTTGGCCCGGTAGCCGGCGCTGCGCAGTTCGTGGGTCCGGGGCGTCAGGTGCTCCACGCCCTGCGATGCGGCGAACGCCCGCGCCGGATCGAGCTCGCCGGACGCGAGGCTCTCCGAGACCGCCGTGACCGCCAGCACCTCGCCGGGCCCGAGCGCCCGCACAGCGGCGGCAAGAACGAGGGCTGAGTCCGCCCCGCCGGAGTACGCGACCGCGAGGCGGCCGTAGCCACCGACGATGTCGAGCAACGTATCCGCGGCGCTCACGCAACACTCCCCGATGAAAGTCGCATCGCACGCTCAGCGACGGCGCGCACCGGCAGCCCCAGCCGGCCGGCGGCCACGACGAGGTCGTCATGCTCCGGCTTGGCACCGTGCGGACCGTGCTTCACACTCACCGGCACGCCGTCGACGTGCACGGTCTCGAACCACCGTGGCAGCACCATGCGATCGACCGTGCTGCGCCGGACGCCGAGCGTGCCGGTCTCGACGAACAGCAGCTCCTGCAACGTGTCGCGGTCCTGCGGCCGGACCAGCAGATGCAGGACATGGCCCGGCCGCCCCTTCTTCATCACCGCCGGAGTCGCCCACGCGTCAAGCGCCCCGGCCTCCAGCGAGCGCGCGATGACGTGGCCCAGCACCTCCCCGGTCACGTCATCCAGATTCGTCTCCAGAACGGTCACGACGTCACCGCCACCGCCACCGTCGCCGCCCCCGCCGCCGCCGCGCAGCCGCTCGCCGAGGGTCACGGCGACGACGTTCGGCCGATCGGCGAGGCTCCGCGTCCCCGCGCCGTACCCGGTCGCGCGCACCGTCATCGCCGGAACCGGATCGAAGCGCGCGTCGAGCGCCCGCAGCAGCGCCGCGCCGGTCGGGGTCACGGTCTCGCCGGGGATGTCGGTCCCGATGACCGCGGCCCCGGTGAGCAGTGCGAGCGTGGCCGGAGCGGGAGCCGGGATCACGCCGTGCGCGCTCCGCACGCGGCCCGTGCCCAGCGGCAGCGGCGCGCACACGACGTCGTCGACGCCGAGCGCGTGCATCGCCGCCGCGACCCCGACCACGTCCACGATCGTGTCGTGTCCGCCGAGCTCGTGCAGGTGCACGGAGGCCGGGTCGGCGTCGTGGATCCGGGCTTCGACCTCTGCGATCGCCTGCAACGCGGCGACGGCGCGCGCCGCGACCGGCTGCGGCACCGCTGCCGAGGCCAGCGCGATGAGCTCGGCGGCCCGGCGTTCGACGGCGTGGTCGACGGCGTGGTCGGTGACGCGGACGTGGACGCGGGTCGCGGCCAGCCCGTGCTCGCTGACCCGCTCGGCGGTCAGCTCCCAGCCGGTCAGCCCGGTGGCCGCGACGGCCGCCCGGACCGGCTCGATCGGGGCGCCGGCGTCGAGCAGCGCGGCCAGCAGCATGTCGCCGGCCAGGCCGGTGAAGGGGTTGATCCAGCAGATCACCGACGGTCCTCCAGTACGCGGGCGAGCCGGTGGGCGGCCATCGCGGCGCCGAATCCGGAGTCGATGTTGACCACGGTGAGCCCAGCCGCGCAGGAGCTGAGCATCGCCAGCAGCGCGGTGACCCCTTCCAGGGCGGCGCCGTAGCCGGTGGACGTCGGGACCGCGATCACCGGGCAGCGCACCAGGCCGCCGACGACGCTGGCCAGCGCCCCTTCCATCCCGGCGACGACGATCACCGCGTCCTGCGATCGCAGCTGGTCGCGGACCTGAAGGATCCGGTCGAGCCCCGCGACGCCGACGTCGTGGACGGCCGCGATGCTCAACCCGATCGCACCGGCGACCGCGGCGGCTTCCATCGCGACCGGGCGATCGGAGGTCCCGGCCGCGACGACCGCGACCCGGAAGTCCCCGACGGTCGCCGGCCGCCAGACCAGCAGCCGCGCCTCGGGCTCATGCGCACCGTCGGGCACGTGGTCCAGAACGAGCTCCGCGACGTCCGGCGCGACCCTCGTGGCCAGCACCGGACCGGTGTTGTTCGCCAACAGCGCGGCGACGATGGCAGCGATCTGATCCGCGGTCTTCCCCGGGCCGTACACGACCTCCGGCAGCCCCTGCCGCTCCTCGCGGCCGAGATCGAGCCGGGCGAACCCGAGGTCGAGGATCCCGCTCACGACGCCGTGCCCGCGAGGTAGGGGATGGTCTGCGGGCCCTCCGGCAGCACGCACAACCGCGCACCGGCTCCGGCGCGCGCCAGCGCTTCGGCGACGGTCGCGGATATATCAGCGGTCTGTTCCAGATGCGCCGTCGCGAGCTCGGCGTCGCTGAGATGGGATGTGTGCATCACGACGCGGCTCCCGGACTGGATGCGCGCCTGGATCTGCACCTGCCACTGGTCGGGCACGGTCTCGGGCCGGGCGCTGATGGCGTCGAGCAGCGCGCGCGGCGACGCCGCCGAGGCCAGGACCTCGCGGTAGGAGCCGTGGTCGGGGAAGCCGTCGCGGCATTCGGCGGCGCAGACGATCGTCCCGCCGGGCTTCACCACCTGGTACGCCGCGGACATGCCTTTCACGGCCTGATAGAGGTTCTGGTCCAGCGGGAAGCCGGAGTTGGTGGTGACCACGACGTCGAACGGCGCCTCGACCGCGCGCATCGCGGTCCGGCGCGCGAGCGCGGTGGCGGCGGCGTGCATGGCCGGCAGGTCGCCGCCGAAGGCCGCGACGATGTCCTGCTCGCGATTGAGGACCACGTCGAAGGCGAAGGTGACGCCGGTGGCCTCGGCGATCGCGCGCACATCGTCGTGCACCGGGTTACCGTGGACGACGCCCCAGGTGGCGCGGGGGTCGCCGATGCGGGAGGCGTCGTGCAGGACCAGGACGGTCTCCAGCGCGGCCAGCCCCGGGGCGACCAGTTTGGGCCCGCCGGAGAACCCGGCGAAGAAGTGCGGTTCGACGAAGCCGGTGGTGATCCGGACGTCGGCCTCGGTCCATTCCCGGTTCAGCCACACCGGGACGCCGGCGCCGAAGGTCCCCATCCAGGCCAGTTGCCCCGGATCGCGGGCGTCGTGGTTGACGATCCGGACGCCGTCCACGACCTCGTCGCCGAACATCCGGCGCAGCTCGGCGTCGCTGTTGCCGCGGTGCGTGCCGGTGGCGACCAGGATCACCACGTCTTCGAGCCGCACCACGCCGTCCAGTTCGGCGAGGATCGCCGGGATCATGAGGTGGCGGGGCTGCGGGCGGGTGCCGTCGCAGGCCGAGATCGCGACGGTCTGGCCGCGATGCACGCGCTCGCGCAACGGCGGCCCGGCGACCGGATCGCGCAACGCGGCCAGCAGCACAGCCGTCTGATCCGCCGCCGCCTCGTGGTGGACGGGTTCGACGACGGTGGTGAGCGCCGGATCCACATCGATGTCGAGGCCTGATTCGCCGTACGCGAGCCGGATTCTCATGCCGGAACCTCGGGCGCAGCCGCGGCTGAAGAGGTTCTGGACAGGTGGTCTGGCACGAATATCAGCTCCGGTAGTGCGCGCACGGTGTCGATTGTGACAGGAAGCTGATGCGGCGCATCAGCCCGGCCCGACGATGTGGCCGTCGAGTCTCACACCTCGTCCCCGTCCCGGTGCTCGAAGAGATGGTCGTGGAACCACTTCTCCGTCGCGCTGATGTGCATGAGCGCCGCGGCCTGGGCCAGCGCCGCGTCTCCGGCGACGAGGGCGTCGTAGATGGCCTGGTGCTCGGCGATGGTGCGGTCGGCAACGGCGTCGTCGACCATGCCGCGCCAGACCCGGGCCTGCACGGTACGGCTGGAGATGCCCTCCAGCAGGGAGGCCAAGGTCTGGTTGCCGGTCGCGGAGAACACGGCGCGGTGGAACGCGGCGTCGTGCTGGTTCAGCAGTTCCACGTCGTCCTTGGCCGCGCGCATCGCCGCCAGATGGCTCGCCACCTCCCCGAGCTCCGCAGCGGTGATCCGCCCGGCAGCCACGCCGGTGGCGACCGGCTCGAAGAGCCTGCGCACCTCGGCCAGCTCCAGCTGGGTGTCGCCCTGCAGCAGCTCGAAGGCGGCGCCGAGCCCTTCGAGCAGGACCGCCGGCTCCAGGCTGGTCACATACGTCCCATCACCGCGCCGGATCTCCAACACCCGCGCGACCACCAGCGCCTTGACCGCCTCGCGCGTCAGGTTCCGGGACAGACCCAGTTCCGAGGCCAGCTGCTGCTCCGGAGGCAGCCGCGACCCGGGCGGCAGCTCCCCGGACACGATGAGCTCCCGGATGCGGCTGATCGCTTTGTCGGACAGGGACATGGGCGGCAGCGTAACAGCGACATCCCATGTCCGGGAAGGACATGGGATGTCTATGGACGATCACCCGCCGTGAGCGTTCCAGCAGGTCAGTATGTGAAGATGCTCGCCCCCATGGCCGCCGCGCCGTCGACCGCGCTACTCACCCAGAACCTGAACGCACAGCGCCTGGTTCCGGAGCCGAAGGTCTGCATGCCGATGCAGGGCGCGTTCGCTTGCAGGGCGCCGGAGCTGATCAGGCCGTAGTCGACGTCTTCGCTGTTGTTGTTCATCAGGCCGAAGACCGGACCGCCGCTGTCCCCGTTCCCGACCACGCCGTCGCCGGCCGAGTTGAACAGCTCCCACAGCGTCGCGTTCTTGGTGGAGCCGTCGGGCTGGGTCACGCCTGCGACGTCCGGTCCGGCAATCACGTCGTTGCCGCAGGCTGCACCGCCCCATGCGCCGGACACGCACAGAATCTCGCCGATCGCCATGCGGCCGGTGGCGTAGGACGGCTTGAAGAACTGGCCGGCGCCGTTGGGCGAGGCGATGGACGGCCCGTCCCACACGTCGGGCGCGGCGCTCGTGGGAATGAACTGCTCGTCGTAGGAGTACGTGATCGAGCTGGTGCGTCCGATCGACACTCCGGCGCCGGTGGACCAGTTCGTCCAGGTGCAGTGGGCCGCCGTCAGCAGCCCCGACGACGTGCCCAGCGTGGCGGAGAACCCTGTGGTGCAGCCGATCTTCTGTGAGCCGGACCCGCCCTGCAACTGGCCCCCCGCGTAGTACGGAGCGGTGTCGGCCTGCCGCGAGGAAAGCGGCGTCAGCACTTCTCCAGGCGTCACCGTGATCGGCATGGTCGAGCTCAGGCCGGGGAACTCGGCTCGCGCCCTCACCATCAGCGCCTCGGGGCTCAGGGCAAGGACAGCCTGCTTCTCAGCCGCGGTGGCGGCCGCCCCGGGTGCGAGGGTGGCGACCAGGCCGGAGTAGTCGTCGTTCGGACCGATCGTCGTGATGGTGTCACCGTTCGACGCCTTGACGCCGATCACCGCACTGCCCAACCGCGTGGCCTCAGTCAGGGACTCCTTCACGGAATACCGCGCCGCAACGATTGTCACAGCGATCCCCCGAGCCCTGTCACGCCCCAGCTCGGCCGCGACAGCCGCCGGAACCGCACCCTTCCAGCGCACGGTGATCGCCCGATTCGGCGTGTCCAAAGAGACCGCTGCAAAGCCCGATCCGGCATCCTTGTCGGCCAGCCCGTAGATCCGGTCCGCGGCCTGCGACAGCGGCGCCTGGTCCGCCATCTGCTTCGAGACCGCCGGAGTCAGCCCCGGCGTGGCATAGGCGTTGCCCGTCGTCGGGCTCGGCGGCCCTGACTTCGCCGCAGCGGTCGACATCGTCGCGGCCAGCGCCAGCGCGGCGGTGGTCAGCGTCATCAGCGCAGCCTTGTTTCTTCGCTCCATCGGAGCCCCTTTCCGAACGAGTTCGGTCAGGAATCGCTGAACGGACGAAGAAGCCACGGCTCAGCCCCCGTGCCCCGTACCCCGCTCGACAGGTCCCCTCGCGAGAATCAGGTATCTGATTCAGGCCGTGATGTTATCGAACACTTGTGCTCCGTCGCATCAGGGTTTTGGCCTGGGGAAAGAGGTTCACCGATTAGTCCGAGAGAACGACAGACATGGTCATGGGACCGCCGATCACCACCGCGATCGGCATGTCCGAGGACAGCGCGGGGAACCCGGCACGCGCTCGCGCCGTCAGTGCCTCAGGGCTCAGAGCGAGGACCGTCTGTCTCTCCTCGGCGGCCGGGGCGAGCCTGACGAGTAGGCCGGAGTAGTCCTTGTTCGGACCGATCGCCGTGATCGTGTCGCCATTCGGCGCCTTGACGCCGATCACCGCGCTGCCCAGACGATTCGCCTCGGCCAGGGACTCCTTCACGGAATACCGTGCCGCGACGACGGTCACCGTGATTCCCAGAGCCCTGTCACGGTCCAACTCGGCCTCGACCTCGGCGGGAACCGGGCCCTTCCAGCGCACGATGATCGCTCGATGCGGCGTGTCCAACGAGACCGCGGCGAAACCCGAGTCAGGATCCTCATGGACCAACACGTGGATCCGGTCCGCGGCCTGCGACAGCGGTACCTGGTCCGCCATCCGCTTCGAGACCTCCGGGGTCAGCCCCGGGGTGTTCCAGTCGCTCATCTTCGCCTCAGCCCCCTGCGTTTCACAACCCATCCGTGTCCAGTATGGCCAGCCGCCAACCGTCTTCGAGCAGCGCCGAGCCCATGAAACTTTCATTGCCGGCGGGAAAACAGCAAGCTCAAGACCTGCGAGCCGCGTCGGAGGCCCCGCCGACGCGTTGACACCGCCCGGAGCGCACTGGAGATTGCGGACACCGACCCTTCCACCAGTGAGGAACCATGCTGTCCAGAACCGGGAAACTCCTGCTCGCCGCAGGTCTCACCGTATCGGCCGCGGCCCTGGGCCCGGCTGCCGCCGCCTCGGGCGCGGCGAGCCCGGCCGCGGCGGCGGTGGCGGCGCCCGCCGCGAGCACCGCGAGCACCGCGAGCACCGCGAGCACCGCGAGCACCGCGAGCACCGCGAGCACCGCGAGCACCGGCCACACGCTGCCGCCGGACACCCGCTTCGCGGTCACGCCCGACAACGAGGCCGAGCGCCAGGCCCTCAGCGACCTGCGGCAGGGCGACTTCACCGACGCCGCGGCCATGGCGAAGCTGGCCAGCTGGCCGGAGGCGACCTGGTTCACCGGCGGCACCCCGGACCAGGTCCGCAGCCAGGTCCGGGCGGCTGTCCGGACCGCCGCGGCCGAGCGCGCCGTCCCGGTGCTGGTCGCCTACGACATCCCGCTGCGCGACTGCGGCCAGTACTCCTCCGGTGGCGCGGCCTCCGACGCCGCCTACCAGCAGTGGATATCAGCGTTCGCCCAAGGCGTCGGCTCCAGCCGGGCCGTGGTGGTCGTCGAGCCCGACGCGCTGGCGAACCTGCCCTCGGACTGCGGCGCCACCACCGACCCGACCGGCACTCTGACCGCCGGGCGCATCGCCGACATCAACTACGCCGTGACCGCGCTCGAAGCCAAGCCGCAGACGGTCGTCTACCTGGACGCCGGCAACAGCCAGTGGCACTCCGTCGGGGACATGGCGCACCGCCTGATCCAGGCCGGCGTCGGGCAGGCCCAGGGCTTCTTCCTGAACGTGTCCAACTACCAGCCCACCGACCAGACCGACCACTACGGCACCTGGGTCTCCCAGTGCCTGTGGTTCGCCACCGACGGCCCGGCCTGGGCCGCCGGCCACACCGACTACTGCGCCAGCCAGTACTACTCCTCGGCCGCGCCGAACGACGGCAAGCCCGGCGACGCGGTGTCCCCGACCGATCCGAGCACCTGGCACTGGACCGACGCCTGGTACGCCCAGAACGTCGGCACGCCGCCGCCGGCGCAGCTGACCCACTTCGTCGTGGACACCAGCCGCAACGGCCAGGGCGCCTGGACCCCGACGCCGGGCAAGTACACCGGCGACCCGCAGGTCTGGTGCAACCCGCCGGGCCGCGGCATCGGCGCCGAACCCACCGCCGCCACCGGCGTCGCGCTGGTCGACGCCTACCTCTACATCAAGACCATCGGCGAGTCTGACGGCAGCTGCACCCGCGGCACCGCAGGGCCCGGCGACCCCGAATACGGCGGCGCCGTGGACCCGGCGGCCGGCGCCTGGTGGCCCGCGCAGGCGCTCACCCTCGCCGAGAACGCGGTCCCGGCGCTGACGTTCAATCCCCGCCTGTTCCCCTGACCCGGCTCGGCGCGGTCGGCCGCAGGAACGCCGGCCGCGCCGACGGCCGCGGGGCGGGCCCGGTGCTGGCCCGCAGCGAGATCGGCGGCACGAACAGCCGGTGCCGCGCGGGGGCGTCCGGGTCGGCGATGCGCTCGGTCAGCAGATCCATCGCGACGGCGCCCATCTCCATCGACGGCACGTCGGCGGCGGTCAGCGGCGGGTGGAACTCCTCAGCCCACTGATCCGCCGCGACCCCGGCGATGGAGAACGTCCTCGGGATCTCGTGGCCGGCCCGCTCCAGCCCGCGCTGGACGCCCGGCAGCGCCGCCTCGTTGACGGTGACGATCGCGGTCGTCGCGGGGCGGGTGGCCAGGATCTCCGCCACGCAGCGCTCGCCCCCGGCGACGTCGTCCTCGCAGCAGAACTCTGATCCGTTCACCTCGCGCCGCTCCACCGCCGCGGCGAACCCCTCCTGGGCCCGCCGCCCGGGGCCGTAGCCGGCGGCCACCATCCGGGCCGGCCGGTTGACCAGCGCGAGGTGCCGGTGGCCGAGGTCGACGAGGTGGTCGACGCACTCGCCGACCAGCGTCGCGTAGTCCTCGTCGACCCACCACGTCCCGTCCGGTTCGGCGGTGCGGCCGATGGTCACGAACGGCATCTCGGTCTGCGCCAGGCGGCCGACTCGCGGATCGTCCAGCCGGATTTCCATCAGGATCACGCCGTCCACCCGGCGCCCGCCGACCAGCCGCTCGAAGGAGCCGTCGTGGTCGCCGCCGGACGGCGAGAGCAGCACGTCGAGGTCGACCAGCGCCGCGGCCTCCACGACGCTGGCCACGAAGCCCAGCTGCATCGACGTCAGCCGCGCGCCGGCCGGCGGGATCACCAGACCGACCGTGCGGGTCCGGCCCTCCTTCAACGCGCGGGCCGTGGCGCTGGGGCGGTAGTCCAGCTCGTCGATCACCGCCTGGATGCGCCGCCGGGTCTCCTCCGAGACCGGCCGTTTGCCGCTGAGCGCGTACGACACCGTGCTGCGCGCCACCCCCGAGCGGCGCGCTATCTCTCCGATGTTCATGGCCCTCCGCGGTCGACGGGTCGAACGATCACTGATCCGAAGTCTACGGCCGCGACAGGGATCTCAACGGACCGTGAAGTCCTGGTTGCCTCCGGAGGTGTTCTTGCACTGCCACTGGTCGAGCTGCTGGCCCAGGTTGCTGCCGGCGCCGTAGACGTCCAGACACAGGCCGCTGCCCTGGTTCCGGAACGAATAGCCGCCGTCCGACTGCTGCACGGGGAGCCACAGGCTGCTCGCCGCGCCGTTCGGCACCTGCTGCACGATGTCCGGCTGGCCGGCGATGATGGAGCCGCCGGAGACCGCCACGTCGTCGCCGGAGTTCTGAGCCTGAAGCTCGCCGTAGCCGCCGGACACCGGCACGAACTGGAACTGCTGGTTGGTCTGGCCGTTGCAGGTCCACTGGTCGATCGCGGCTCCGGCGGCGCCGGTGGCGCCGTAGACGTCCAGGCACAGGCTGTCGTTTCCGACGACCAGCTGGTGGTAGCCGCTCGGGAACCCGGTCGTCTGGCCCTGCCCGATCTTCCACTCGTCGGAGCCGGCGGCCGTGCAGGCGGTCTGGACGAGCCCCGCGCCGCCGGCGGTGCTCCCTCCGTTCGGAGCTACACACTGCCCCGAATTCTGTGCCACCACCTGGTAGACGCCGGTTCCCACCGCGTGCAGCGCGAACTGTTCGTCGGTGCCGTAGGTACACGGGCCCTGAGTCACCACCGTCCCCACCTCCACACAGTCGCCGGGCGTCATCGGACGGATGAAGTACGTGCTGCTTCCGGCCGCCGTCGGGACGAACTGGAACTGCTGGTCGGCCCCCGCCCCGCACGAGCCCTGATCGAGCTGCGCAGAGGCCACGGTGGTGAAGCCGGGGTTCTCCATGCACAGGCTGTCGCCCTGGTTGACCACGCTGCTGCTGAACCCTTGCGCGAAGCCGGGCAGCAGGTAGACCGCGAACGCGTCGTGCGAGGCCTGGAAGGTGACGGGCAGCGTCACCGATCCGCCGGAGACGCCGACCACCTGATCCGACACCACCTGCGGCGCGGTGAGCGCGGACTGGTCCGGGATCCGGTAGACGACGGCTTCGACCGTGCCGTTGTTCGCCAGCCAGGGCACGGACGACAGCCCGTTGAACGTCACCGACGCCGAACCGGTGTAGCCGTTCGAATCCCCGACGACCGCCACCGCACGCCGACGGGCGCTGTCCTCCGCCGCCGAGATCGCCGTGGATCCGACCTGACCGGAGGTGGAGACCAGGGAACCGGTCATATCCGCGTAGGCCCGCATGGCCCACCAGTTGCCGGTGTAGGCCGCGCCGCCGCTCGCGTTCGGATCGATCACGCCGGTCAGGTTCGGCGAGATGCAGCACTGCCAGTTGCCGCGCATCGCGTTGGTGTAGCCGGACTGCGCGAACCGCGCCAGGTACCAGGCGGTCACTCCGGCCGTCTGCCGGTCGGAAGGCTGGTATTCGTTGGCCGACAACGGGATCGGGCTGAGTCCGGCCGCCGAGATCGCGCTGTTCAGGGACTGGGAGACCGTGACCGGGTCGTCCACGTCCCCCTCGTCGTGGTTGGTGATCATGTCCGGCACGGTCCCGGCCGCCTTCACGTGCGCCAGCCAGGTCTGCCACTGGCTCAGCCGGCTCTGCGGGGTGTACGCGAACGACGGTCCGACGATCTGTGCGCCGGGGGCGATCCGCCGGATCTCCCGGTAGGCCGTGTCCCACATCTGGAAGTACTGCGCGCTGTTCACGCCGCGCGTCCAGAAGACCGAGATGTCCGGCTCGTTGTCGATGTCGTAGGCGAATTTCACACCGGAGGCCTGCAACGCCCCGACCGTCGAGTCGATGAACGAGACCCAGTTCGAACAGTCGCCGTTGTCACACGGGTAGGTCGTGTTCGAGGGCTGGCCGCCGTTCAGGCCGTACATGTCCGTGACCAGCACCTGGTACTGCGCGTGGTACGGAGGCTGGGTGAGCCGGCGCGCCTGGTCGATGATCGAGGCGACGTCGGCCTGGCTGGCGGAGCCGTACTTGTAGCCGTCCTTGATCCAGCCGCCCGAGTACCAGCCGCCGCCCCGGTGCGCCGTGACGCCGAGCGGCTGCAGGTACTGGTCGGCCGGTTGCGTGCCGTCGACGGTCAGGCCGTAGAGGAAGCCCTCCCCCACGCCGGTGGCCGCGCCGGTCGGGGCCGCGAGGTTCACGCTCAGCGCCTCACCCGCCGCGGCCTGCCCGCGCGCCGCCGAGAACGACGGGACCGCCAGCGCCACCACCATCGCGGCCGCCATCGCGATCCGCCTCATGCTTGTTCGAACTCTCATCCGACACTCCCTGGTCGAATCGATTCGCGCGCCCGGCCCCGGAGGGCCGGGCGCGCTCGCACAGATCTTGCGAGGGGACACAGATCTTGCGAAGGGACACAGATCTTGCGAAGGGACACAGATCTTGCACAAGGACACCGACCTGGCGAAAGGCCCTAGCTGAGGGTCCATTGCTGGTTGCTCTGGCCGTTGCAGGTCCACAGCTGGACCAGGGCTCCGTCGGCGGTGGAGGCACCGCTCACATCGAGGCAGAGTCCTGACTGCGCTCCGGTGATGGTGCCGTTGGAGTTCAGGTTCCACTGCTGGTTGGTCTGGCCGTTGCAGGGCCAGATGATGACCTTGGTGCCGTTGGTCGTGCCCTTGCTGTTCGCATCGAGGCAGTCAGTCGTGCCGGAGTCGGTGACGGTCAGCTCGCCGCTGGAGTTGTGCGTGAAGCTCTGGTTGCTCTGGCCGTTGCAGTCGTAGATCTGCACCTGCGTGCCACCGGTGGTCGTGGCGTTCGGCACGTCCAGACACTTCCCGGCGCCGACCGCGTGCAGCGCGGAGCCGTTCGGCGGCGGAGGGGTGGTGCCGCCGCCCAGGGCAGCCGCCGTGGCGTTGTAGGCGGGCTTGGGCTGGTCGTTCTGGTCGTACATGGTGGCCGCGCCGTAGCCGGGGAAGGTACCCGGGATCCAGGAGTGTGCGTCGTCCACACCCCACTGCGAGACGCCGACGCAGCGGCTGACGGCGAGGCAGTCCTTGACCACGGTCGAGTAGTCGTTGGCCTGCTGTTGGAGGTTCGCCGAGCTGGCCGGGAGCTGGATGCGGTCGTCGAGCTCGGTCACCGCGACGTCCAGGCCGAGCGCGGCGAAGCGCTGCATGTTCGCCAGCATGCTGGCGGGCACCTGCCCGACGATGAAGTGGCTCTCGAAGCCGATGCCGTTCAGCGGCACGCCCTGGGCCAGCAGCGACTTCGCCAGGTTGTACATGCCGTCGCTCTTGGCGCCCTCGCCCTCGATGTTGTAGTCGTTGAGGTAGAGCTTGGCGTTGGGATCGGCGGCGTGCGCGGTGCGGATGGCGTCGGCGATGTAGTTCGACCCCATGGCGTTGTAGAAGACGTCCTGGCGGAGGCTGCCGTCCTCGTTGAAGGGCTCGTTGACGACGTCCCAGGAATACACCTGGCCCTTGTAGTGCGTGGCCTCGGTGGTGATGTGCGATTCCATGACGCCCTGGACCTGGTTCGAGGGCAGGCTGCTGACCCACCCGGGCAGCTGGCTGTGCCACACCAGGTTGTGCCCGCGGACCCGGGCGTTGTGGCTCTGGGCCCAGGAGACGATCTGGTCGCCGGGCCCGAAGTTGTAGGAGCCGTTCGACGGCTCGGTGGTGTCCCACTTCATCTCGTTGCCCGGGGTCACCATGTCGAACTGGGCCCCGGCGACGGCGGTCTCGCCGCCGGCGTTCAGGTCGCCGTCGGTCAGGGCGGTGCCGAAATACCGGTTCTGCGCTTCGGCCAGGCTGCGCAGCGATGACGCCGCGGCGGCCGGCTGGGCTGTGAGGGCCGCCGCGACGGGGACCGCCAGGACGGCCGCGGCCGCCACGGCGAGGCCGCGGGCAAGACCACGACGTGCCGGGATTGCTTTGTGGATCATCAAGAACTCCGCTGGTCGGACATGACGGGGAAGCAGCTCGCGATGATCGGCCCGGCATCCGTGGAGGGCGAAGCTGCGAGTCACACGAAAGCTCGCAACAGCCGGTGGTGTCAAGCAACTGCGAAAGTTTCGTAGTCGCGCTGAAACAACGTGACTGGTCATCAGAGAGCCCTTGACAGAACACGCAACGTGCAGCACCGTCTAGCGCCGAGACATCCCCGCGCCATCCGCTCTGACGGGCGATGAACGCGGGCCGAAATGTTAGCGCTAACATTCCGCCGCTTCGGACCGGCAGCCGAAGGCGTCGGAGGGCAGCGCCCCTCACCACAACGAGTCGCGTTCAAGGAGCTCAGATGACACACAGTGCACTGCTATCCGGAAGACCACCCGCTCGTCACCGAATGCGAGCGCTAACATTCCTCGCGGCAGCGCTCCTGCTCGTGGCCGGCGTCGTGGCGACCGGGATGGCCAACGCCACTCCGGCGCGCGCGGCGACCACGGCGCCCTGCGACATCTACGCCTCCGGCGGCACTCCCTGTGTGGCCGCGCACAGCACCACGCGTGCGCTGTACGGCGCCTACAACGGCTCGCTGTACCAGGTGCGCCGCTCCTCGGACAACGCCACGACGAACATCGGCGTGCTGAGCGCCGGCGGCTTCGCGAACGCCGCCGCGCAGGACTCCTTCTGCGCCAACACGACCTGCGTGATCACGGTCATCTACGACCAGTCCGGGCGGGGCAACAACCTGACCCAGGCGCTCGGCGGCGGGGCCGCGCCCGGCGCGGACAACCTGGCCGTCGCCAACGCCGACCCGGTCTCCCTGAGCGGGCACGAAGCCTATGGCGTGTACATACCCGCCGGTACCGGTTACCGGGATGACTCCACCAACGGCATCGCCACCGGCGACAACCCCGAGGGCGAGTACGCGATCTTCGACGGCACGCACTACAACGGCGGCTGCTGCTTCGACTACGGCAACGCCGAGACCAACAACAACGACGACGGCAACGGCACCATGGAAGCCATCTACTTCGGGAACATCCGGGTCTGGGGCTACGGCTCCGGAAACGGCCCCTGGATCATGGCCGACATGGAAAACGGCCTGTACTCCGGCCAGAACGCCGGCTTCAACGCCAACGACCCGAGCATCAGCGACCGGTTCACCACCGCCATCATCAAGGGCGGCGCGAACCAGTGGGCGATCCGTGGCGGTAACGCGCAGTCCGGCAGCCTGTCCACGTTCTACTCAGGCCCCCGCCCCAACGTCTACGGCTACAACCCGATGCGCAAGCAAGGCGCCATCATCCTGGGCACCGGAGGCGACAACAGCCGCGGCTCCGACGGCACCTTCTACGAAGGCGTCATGACCTCCGGCTATCCGTCGGACGCCACGGAGAACGCCGTCCAGGCCAACATCGTCGCAGCGGGCTACTCCACCGGCGGCACCACTCCTCCGCCGAACGGCAGTCCGTTGCACGCGGTCGGCGCGGGCAAGTGCCTGGACGTGCCGAACGCCACCACCACCGGCGGCACGCAGGTGCAGATCTACGACTGCAACGGCCAGAGCAACCAGAGCTTCACGCACACCTCGACCGGTGCGATCACCGTCACCGACGCGGGGACCACTGACTGCCTGGACGCCAACAACAAGGGCACGACCAACGGCACCAAGGTGATCATCTGGCCCTGCAACGGCCAGAACAATCAGCAGTGGAACCTGAACTCCAACGGCACCATCACCGGAGCGCAGTCAGGACTCTGCCTCGATGTCAGCGGTGCCTCCACCGCCGACGGAGCCCTGGTCCAGCTGTGGACCTGCAACGGCCAGAGCAACCAGCAATGGACCCTCGGCTAGTCCGGACACCCCGGAGCACCCGGAGGACCCTGCCGCCGCGAGCTCAGCCGAACAGGCGACGCTGGATCTCGCGGCGGTAGTCCTCCAGCGTGTTGTCGATGTGGACGGCGGCCGCCCGCGCCGCGGCGTCGGGGTCGCCGTCCCGGATCGCGTGGAAGATCGCGGTGTGCTCGGCGACCGCCTCCGGCGCGTGGCCGCCGAGCGTGCCGTGCAGCCCGATGATGCTGGACTGGCGCTGCAGCCGGCGGGCCTCGCGGACCGAGGCGACCAGGAACGCGTTGTGCGACGCGGCGGCGATGCCGAGATGGAAGTCGTCGTCGCCGCGGTCGAACAGCTCCGTCCGGCCGCTCACGTGGCCCTCGCGGCACAGGTCGGCCGCGGTCTCGATGGCGTGCAGATCGGCCGGGATGGCCCGGGTCGCGGCCAGCCGGGCGGCCTCGGTCTCCTGGATCCGGCGGAACTCGAAGAGCATGTAGACGTGGTCCAGATCGGTCGGCAGGAAGAAGCCGCCCCAGCCGGCCGAGCCCAGCATCCCCTCGTCGTCGGCGACGTAGAGGCCGCGGCCCTTCTGCGCGCTGACCCGGCCGAGCGCGGAGAGGATCTTGACCGCCTCCCGGACCACGGTCCGGCTGGTGCCCAGCTGCGCCGCCAGCTCGTTCTCGGTCGGCATCCGGTCCCCCGGCCGCAGCCCGGACTCGGCGATGAGCTCCAGGATCCGCTCGGCCGCGAGCTCGTAGCCCGGCCGGTAGGAACCACTGCCCGGACCGCCGTCCGCGTCGCGCGAAGTCAGGCTCACCATGCCGGAGAACATACACCTCGATCGAAACGTCCAGGCGATGTGTATGACTCATAAAATCCGCCGGTCACTCACCACCAGGTGAAGACGGCAGCGTTAAAGAATCTTGACGATAAGCATGCTCATTCTCTTGACGGGGCAGGCTCCTGGGACTCTGATGAGGGATCAAAGTCAGACACATTTCTTCACGTTCTCACAGCGAGGAAGGACCATGATCCCCACCATCCGCCGACGCGGCGGCTCCTCCCGCCCTGCGATCCTGGCGGCCGCCGTCACGCTCGCCACGGCCGCCTTCGGCATACCGGCCGTGTCCCACGCCGCGACCGCCGCCACCCTGTACGTCTCCCCCACCGGCAGCGGTACCGCCTGCTCGGCCGCCGCGCCGTGTTCGATCACCCAGGCGCAGTCCTCGGTACGGTCGATGAACTCAAACATGAGCGGCGACATCGTCGTGCAGCTCGCCGGCGGCACCTACCGGCTGTCCGCGCCGCTGGTCTTCAACGCCTCCGACTCCGGCACCAACGGGCACAACGTCATCTGGCAGGCCGCCTCCGGCACGTCGCCGGTGCTGTCCGGCGGCCAGCAGGTGTCCGGCTGGACGCTGCACGACTCGGCGAACAACATCTGGTCGGCGCCGGTGGCCACCGGGTCCGACTCCCGGCAGCTCTACGTGGACGGCGCGCTCGCGCCCCGGGCCGCGATCCCGATCTCGCGCAGCGACGTGCAGATCACCACCAGCGGCATGACCATCGCGAACTCGGCCCTGGACTACCTGGCCACGCTGCCGGAGCAGAACCGGATCGAGCTGGAGAGCCAGAACTCGTTCACCGACCACTTCGCGCCGGTGTCGAGCATCAGCGGCACCACGATCGCGATGCAGCAGCCGTCCTGGAACAACAACAACTGGGGCTACGACACACTGGCCAAGCCCTTCGCCGGCGGCCAGATGTACCTGGAGAACTCGTACTCGTTCCTGAAGAACGCCGGGCAGTGGTTCCTGGACCCGCAGGCCGGCCAGCTGTACTACAAGGCCGCCTCCGGCCAGTCGCCGAGCAGCCACGACGTCGAGCTCCCCCGCCTGACCTCGCTGATCCAGATGAGCGGCGGCTACAGCGCCCCGGTCTCCGACATCTCGTTCCAGGGCCTGGCGTTCGAGCACACCACGTGGCTCGGGCCGGGCAGCTCGGTCGGCTACGCGGACCAGCAGACGGGCACGTTCCTCACGAAGCAGTACAACCAGCCGTCGGACTTCCTGTCCTCCTGCCAGTCCGGCTGCCAGCTGTTCGAGGCCACCCGCAACGGCCTGGGCCAGGTGCCTGGTGCGGTCCAGGTCTCGGCCGCGTCGAACATCTCCTTCAGCGGGGACACGTTCGCCCACCTCGGCCAGGTCGGGCTCGGCATCGGCAACGACTCGGCCTCCACCGCCTCCGGCGTGGGGCTCGGGGCCTCGGGTGTCACGGTCGACCACAACACGTTCACCGACGACTCCGGCGCCGGGATCGTGGTCGGCGGCGTGCAGCCGGACGCGCACCACCCGTCCAACACCGCGATGACCGACCAGAACGTCACCATCACCAACAACCTGGTGACCGGCGTCGCCGAGGACTACAAGGACATGCCCGGCATCCTGTCCACGTACGTCACGCACGCCGACATCGAGCACAACGAGGTGTCGAACCTGGCCTACGACGGCATCGACGTCGGCTGGGGCTGGGGCATGAACGACCCGGGCGGCAGCCAGGACTACGTCAACCGCGGCACGTACAACTACCAGCCGATCTACACCACGCCGACCACGCTCAAGAACACCGTCGTCAGCTACAACAAGGTGCACGGCACCAAGAAGGTCTTCCACGACGGCGGCAGCATCTACAACCTGTCCGCCAACCCCGGCGGCGTGATCGACGACAACTACATCTACGACAACCAGAACACCGTCGGCCTGTACCTGGACGAGGGCTCCCGGTATCTGACGCTGACCAACAACGTCGTGCAGGACACCGGCGTGTGGGCGTTCACCAACGCCAACTCGAACAACAACACGGACGACAGTACCTTCTCCTACAACTGGTACAACTCCGGCGCCACGAACGTCGCGACCGGCTCCCCGCACAACAACGTGCTGACCGGCAACACCCAGGTGAGCGGCGGCTGGCCGAGCGCGGCGCAGCAGGTCATCAACAACTCCGGCGTCTCCGGCGGCACCACTCCGCCGCCGAACGGCACCGCGCTGCACGCGGTGGGCGCGGGCAAGTGCCTGGACGACCCGAACTCGACCACCACGCTGGGTACCCAGCAGCAGATCTATGACTGTAACGGCCAGGCCAACCAGACCTGGACGCACAACTCCTCGAACGAGCTGACCGTCACGGTCGGCGGCAGCACCCTGTGCCTGGACGCCAACAACAAGGGCACCAGCAACGGCACCAAGGCGATCCTGTGGTCCTGCAACGGCCAGACCAACCAGCAATGGACCCTCAACCCCAACGGCACCGTCACCGGCGTCCAATCAGGACTCTGCCTCGACGTCACCGGAGCCTCCACCACCGACGGAGCCCTGGTCGAACTCTGGACCTGCAACGGCGGCAGCAACCAGCAATGGACCCTCAGCTGAGCCCCGGCTCCCCGATGCCGGGTCGAATCGATTCGAGAACAGTCACACCTCGGAGGTGAAACAGTGTTCAGATCCATCCTCACCGGAGGCCGCAGACCCCTGCGGCCGCTGCTGATGCTCGCGCTCGCGGCCCTCCTGGCCGTGGCCGGGATGCAGGTCGGGGCGACGACGGCGCGCGCCGCGACGTCGCTGCCCTGCGACGTCTACGCCAGCGGCGGCACGCCCTGCGCCGCCGCGTACAGCACTGTGCGCGCGCTGTACGGCTCGTACGACGGGCCGCTCTACCAGATCCAGCGCGCGTCGGACGGCAGCCACCTGGACGTCGGCCTGCTGGCCGCCGGCGACTACGCCAACGGTGCCGCGCAGGTCTCGTTCTGCGCCAACACCAGCTGCACCATCACCAAGCTCTACGACCAGACCTCGCACCACAACGACATGCCGATCTCCTCGGGCGGGTTCTGGCACGGCCCGGGCCCGAACGGTTCGGACGTCGGCGCGGACGCGATGGCGCTGCCGGAGACCGTGAACGGGCACCAGGTGTTCGGCGTCAAGGTGCATCCCGGCGTCGGCTACCGCATCGACAACACCAATGGCGTGCCCACCGGATCGCAGCCGGAGGGGGTCTACATGGTGACCTCCTCCAACTACTTCAACTCGCAGTGCTGTTTCGACTTCGGCAGCGCCGAGACCGACCACAGCGACGACGGCAACGCGACGATGAACGCGATCGAGTGGGGCAACGCGTGCTGGTTCGGCGGCTGCACCGGGCCCGGGCCGTGGGTCGAGGCCGACCTGGAGAACGGCATGTACAGCACCAACACCGGGCCGAACACGGCGAACAACCCCGGTGTGAACCACGCGTTCGTGACCGCGGTGGAGAAGAACAACGGGACGTCGAACTTCACACTGAAGAACGGTGATTCGACAACAGGCGGTCTGACGACGACATATTCAGGACCGCTACCGAACAACTATTCGCCGATGAAGGTCCAGCCGGACGTCGAGCTGGGCACCGGCGGCGACAACAGCAACGGCGGCCAGGGCGAGTTCTTCGAGGGTGCCGTCACCACCGGCTACCCCTCGGACGCGACCGAGAACGCGGTGCAGGCGACCATCACCGGCGCCGGCTACTCGGCGCCGGCCCCGCCGCCCGGCGGCGCGCTGCACGCGGTCGGCGCCGGCAAGTGCCTGGACGTGCCGAACGCGACCACGACCGGCGGCACGCAGCTACAGATCTACTCCTGCAACGGCCAGAGCAACCAGACGTTCGCTCACACCTCGGCCGGTGAGCTCACCGTCACCGACTCCGGCACCACCGACTGCCTCGACGCCAACAACAAGGGCACGACGAACGGCACCAAGGTCATCATCTGGCCCTGCAACGGCCAGACCAACCAGCAGTGGAACCTGAACTCCAACGGCACCGTCACCGGGGTCCAGTCCGGTCTGTGCCTGGACGTCAGCGGCGCCTCGACCGCCAACGGCGCGCTCGTCCAGCTGTGGACCTGCAACGGCCAGAGCAACCAGCAGTGGACGCTCGGCTGACCTTCCCCCCGCAAACCGCCGGGGCGGCGCTGAGGGAACGCCGCCCCGGCCCCTTTCCTGACGCTCCTGCCACGTCGAAAGGACCCCCATGCCCTCCTCCCCCTCTCCCGCCCCCTTCCCCGTCAGCCGTCGCACGCTCCTCACCGCCGGAAGCGCCGGCGCGGCCGCCGCCTTCGGCCTGCTGCGCTTCGCACCCTCGGCCTCGGCGACCGCCGGTCCGCAGAGCTACACAGCGTCGTGGTCCTCCGTGGATCAGCACCCGCCGACGCCGGAGTGGTTCCAGGACGCCAAGTTCGGGATCTACTACCACTGGGGTGTGTTCTCGGTCCCGGCTTTCAGCAGCGAGTGGTACCCGCGCAACATGTACAACCCGGGTTCGATCGAGAACCAGCACCACATCGCCACCTACGGGGACCCTTCGGTGTGGCCGTACCACAACTTCATCCTCGGGGCGTACGACAAGGCGGGGAACTACACGAAGTTCGCGCCCAAGCTCGCGTCGGCCGGCGGGAGCTGGGACCCGAACGCCTGGGCCCAGCTGTTCAAGGCCGCCGGCGCGAAGTTCGCCGGTCCCGTGGCCGAGCACCACGACGGCTACTCGATGTGGAACAGCCAGGCCAACGAGTGGAACGCGGTGCGGACCGGGCCGAACCTGGACCTGGTCGGCCTGCACGCGCAGGCGATCCGCGCCCAGGGTCTGAAGTTCATGACGTCCCTGCACCACGCGTACCACTTCCTCGGCTACTACCAGTACGTGCCGCAGCAGTCGACCGCGACGCTGCAGAAGCTGTACGGGCAGATGGGCACGACCGCGGAGAACCAGCTCTGGTTCACCAAGCTGGTCGAGGTGATCAACGGGTACCAGCCGGACATGATCTGGCAGGACTTCGACCTGGGCAACGTCCAGGAGTCCGAGCGCCTGGCGTTCCTGGCGTACTACTACAACCAGGCCGTGGCCTGGAACAAGGACGTCGTGGCCACCTACAAGGACGGCTTCGACACCTCCGGCGAGGTCTTCGACTTCGAGCGCGGAGGGCCCGGCGGCCTGCTCACGCCGTACTGGCTCACCGACGACTCGGTCTCCTCCTCCAGCTGGTGTTACACCGTCGGCATCGGCTACTACACGACGCAGGCGCTGCTGCACGCACTGATCGACCGGGTCGCCAAGGGCGGCAACATGCTGCTGAACATCGCCCCGATGGCCGACGGCACCATCCCCTCCGGGCAGCAGACCATCCTGCTCGGCCTGGGCGACTGGCTCGGCCGCTTCGGCGAGGCGATCTACGCGACTCGCGCCTGGAGCTCGTACGGCGAGGGGCCGACCGCGATGGGTGGCGGGTCGTTCTCGGGGCCGAAGGCGGGCACGCCGCAGGACGTCCGCTTCACCCGGAGCAAGGACAACACGGTCCTGTACGCCACGGCGCTTGGGTGGCAGGGCGGCACGATGACGGTGAGCACGCTGAACTCCAACCAGATCAATCTCAGCACCCTGGTCTCGGCACAGCTGCTCAACAATGCGGCGGGGACGTACGTCAACCTGCCGTCCCCAGTGCAGGACACCGGCGGCCTGCACTTCACGATGCCCTCGTCCAACGCGCCGTTCAACGCCCTGGCCTACACGGTCAAGCTGACCTTCTCCGGCCAGATCCCACCCCTGGGCACCGGCCCCCTCCCCACCGGCTGGGCAAAGATCGTCAACGCCACCACCGGCCTGGTCCTGGACAGCGGCGGCGGCGTGGCCTCCGGCTCGAACCTGAAGCAGTGGACCTACGACGGCAGCACGAACCTGCAGTGGCAGCTGGTCCCGCTCGGCGGCGGCTACTACCGCATCGTCAACAACACCAACGGCATGGTCGCCGACAGCTGGGGCGACAGCGCCAACGGCGCCCCCGCGCGGCAGGCCGCGTGGAACGGCGGCAACAACCAGCAGTGGACCCTGACCAGCGCCGGCACCGGCCGCTACCACATCGTCAACCGCGGCACCGGCACCGCGCTGGACGGCGCGGGGAGCTCGGCGGCGGGGTCGACGACGGTGATGTGGAGCCCGAATTCGAGTACGAACAATGAGTGGTCAATCGTCGCGGTGTGATCACAGACATCTGATCACAGACCCGAGCGCGGCCCGAGAAGCACTCACCCCATCGCGACGAGGCAGGCGGTCCCGACGACAGGAAGCTGCACGGTCAGCTCACCTGCCGCCGGGCTCCAGCCGATCGAGCTCTTCGTGTCTTGGGGGAACAGGACACTGATGTCCACATCGCGACCCTTCAGGTGCGGTACCGGCAACGTCTGCTCGGCGGCGGACTCCTCGCCCGGACGGCGCCACACGGTCACGTAGGTCGTCGCCGCGCCGCGCAGTCCGAGCGCGATCCAAGGGTCCGTCCACCCCGGCAGGCCCAGCGGCCAGAAGGGCACCGCGGCCGGGATGTCCGTGCGGATCCGCTTGTAGACGGCGATCGCGTCGGCGACCAGGGCGCGCTGCTCCGGCGTCATCCGGTCCAGGTGCCCCGAGAGGTGGATCCGCCCGAGCAGCGCGTTGCACAGCGCGAACGCGTTCTCCTCGCCGCCGAACTCCGGCTGCGGGTACGCCCAGCTCGCGGCCTGCTCCGGGGCGATGGCGGCCGGGGCCGCGGCGGCTATGGCCGGGTAGCGGTAGTGATCCTGCTGGTCGCTGGTGGACTGGAGTTGGAGGCGGGACAGCATCGCGTAGTCGCTGCGCATGCCGCCGGAGGCGCAGTTCTCCAGCGTCAGGCCCGGATGGCGGTCGAGGACCCCGTCGAGCCAGTCCAGGAGCGCGCGCTGGTGCGCCAGCAAGCCCGCGCCGGGGCTGCCGCCGTGGAGGTCGGTGCCGGGGCCGGGGTTCACGTTGTAGTCGAGCTTGAGATATCCGACGCCGTAGTCGGCCACCAGCCGGTCGACGACGCCGTCGAGGTGCGCCACGACCGCCGGGTGCCGCAGGTCCAGGTGGTACCGGCCGTTGTCGACGACGCGCTGGTCGTCGCGCCGGAAGAACGCGGCCTCCGGCAGCGCCTCGGCCAGCGGGCTGCGCACGCCGACCACCTCGGGTTCCAGCCACAGCCCGGGAACCATACCCCGGGCCCGGATCCGGTCCACGACCTCGATCAGGCCGCCGGGGAAGCGGGTCGGCGACTCCTCCCACGCCCCGACCGTGTCCCACCACCCCTCGGCGCCGGCGTACCAGCCGGCGTCGATGACGAAGTACTCCGCGCCGGCCTCGGCCGCGGCGTCGATCAGCGGGAGCAGACGCTCGGTGGTCGGATCGCCCATCAGGGTGTTCATGAAGTCGTTGAAGATCACCGGGAGGGCTGTGTGGTCCGGGTGCGGGCGTCGCAGAGCTCTGCGGTAGGCGGTCATGGCCGCGGCCGCTTCGGCGAAGCCGTCGCCGCCGTCGCCGCCGTCCGGTGAAGCGCCGATCGCAATCGCCGCGGGAACCGTCGTGAGTTCGTCGCCGGGATGGAGCGCCTGGCGCCACTGGTGGTCTCGGTCGGTCGGTCCCAGCAGGGCGAGGTACGCGACGCCCGTGTACTCCCCCACCTCCCAGCGCCAGCCCCCGAGGTTCTCCACCTGCCACATCAGGGTCCGACCACTGCCGCGGGCGGTGAGCGCGCCCGTGGGCAGGTGGCGTCCCGTCGACCAGGTCCCCTGGCTGGTGCGGGAGAAGCTGCTGCGCGCCTCCGCCAGGAGCCGGCCGAAGTTCATGTCGACGAGCACTTCGCGCAGCGCGCGCCGCTGCCAGCGGTCTTCGGCCAGCCACTCGTTGTCGGCGTGCCAGACGTCCAGGCCCGCCACGCCGCCGTCGGCGCCGCCATCACCACCGCCGGCGATCCCGCCGAGGACCATCGATGTCACGGACTCCACGACCAGGCGCTGCTCGCCTCCGTTGGCCAACCGGACCCAGCTCTGCACCGCGCCGACGCCCTCGGGGGTGCGCAGATGCACCTCAGCGGTCAGCCCAGCGTCCGGATCGGCCAGGTCGACGCGCAGGCACAGCCATTCACCCTCGCGGGATTCCTCATGGCCCTGATACGCAAGGCGCTCGCCGAACACAGTGCCGATGACACGCTCGGTGGCCGCCCAGCGTCCGTGTCCGGCAACGAGTACTTCGACCAGAGGCAGCCCATCGGAGGGAACGACCGGACTGTCCGGGCCCAGCCCGACGATCCGGACACGGCGCTGCGTATCGATGAGGAAATCGACGCGCAGCGCCGCATGGCCCCAGGAGAACGTTGCCTCGTCGGTCACGACCACTCCACCACCTATCCGCTCTTGACCTGAATCTGACCGATCGTTAGCTTCTCGTCAAGAAACATTCGCACAATGGTTGCAAAACTTTCGTGCCCCAACTCCCATGGAGCGGCCATGCACAGACCTGCCCGCACCCGCATGCTCCGCCTCAGCGCAGCCCTCGCGCTAGCCGTTGGAGGCACGATCGCCGCGGCCGGCGCCGCCCCGCCGGCGTCCGCCAGCACCTCCGCCACCGTCACGGTGAACGCCAACCAAGCCCTGGCGACGCTCCCGACGACCGGCACAGGCGTCAACTTCGCTGTCTACGACGGCACCCTCGCAACCCCAGCCGTCCAGAGCGCGCTGAGCACCGGCGGCTACGCCGACGGCTACCACTGGCAGACCAACACCGAGGACGGAGGCGGCTTCGTCGCCCCGAACACGGACTTCGACCACTACATGGCCACCGTCCGCGGCGCCGGAGCCCAGGCGATCGTCACCGCCAACTACGGCTCCGGCACCCCGCAGGAGGCCGCAGCCTGGGTGCAGTACTCGAACGTCACCAAGGGCTACGGCGTGAAGTACTGGGAGATCGGCAACGAGCAGTACGGCAATGGCGAATACGGCGCCAAGTGGGAAGGTGACAACCACGCCAGCCACAGCGCCACGACGTACGCCACCAACCTGCTCCAGTACATCTCGGCGATGAAGGCGGTCGATCCGACCATCAAGATCGGCGCCGTCCTGACCACGCCGGCGTCCTGGCCGGACGGCATCGTCGGCCCCGGCGACACCCTGGTGTCCACGAGCTCGTCGACGTCGCTGCTGTCCACGCACGCCGTGAAGCGTGCCAACGGCGACGTGGACGTCATGCTCATCAACAAGGACCCGAACAACGACGCCTCGGTCTCGCTGTCCTACAACGGCTTCACGCCTGGCTCGGACACGTCGACCGTGTACTCGTACCTGAAGAACGGCACCTCGATCACCTCGGCCACCAACGGCACCAAGGTCGACATCTGGTCCTGCAACGGCCAGCGGAACCAGCAGTGGACGCTGAACGCCGACGGCTCCGTCACCGGCGTGCAGTCCGGACTGTGCCTGGACGTCAGCGACCTCGGCACCGCCGACGGCAGCCTGGTGCAGCTGTGGGGCTGCAACGGCCAGAGCAACCAGCAGTGGACGCTCGGCTGACGCCGATGGAACACCCGACTCACACCCGACTCACACCCGGCTGACGCCGCGGCCGCGATGAGCACCGGCGAGCGCCGGCGCCGGTGCGGGCAACTTTCTGTCCGCACCGGCGAAACTTTGCAAGGATGCCACAACCGTGGTGTATGAATAGGGCGTGGCTGACCAGGAGACGCAAGTGACGGAGCCGGGAGGGCAGCGCGAGCGGGGCCCCGTGACCATCGCGCACATCGCGGAGACGGCGGGCGTGTCGGTGCCGACCGTGTCCAAGGTCCTCAACGGCCGCTCCGGGGTGTCGGAGCAGACCCGGGCCCGGGTCGAGGAGCTGATCGAGCGCTACGGCTACCGCAAGCCGCCGGCCAAGGGCAACGACATCCTGGAGCTGGTGTTCCACGAGCTGGCCGGGATGCAGGCGGTGGAGGTCATCCGCGGGGTCGAGCAGGTGGCGCGCAAGCACCGGTTCGGCGTCGTGATCTCCGAGTCCGGGCCGGCCGCCGCCACGGCCACCGCCGTCGACGACCTCGTCGAGCGGCGTCCGCGGGTGGTGCTGGCGGTGGCGCGGCTGTCCGAGGCCGAGCGCGACCTGCTCAAGACCCGCGGCATCCCGTTCCTGGTCCTGGATCCGGCCACCGAGCTGCCGGACGACGTGCCGTTCGTCGGCGCCACGGACTGGCGCGGCGGGCAGACCGCGATCCGGCACCTCGTGAAGCTGGGCCACCGGCGCATCGCCGTCATCAGCGAGCCGGACCTGCTGCCGTGCCGCGCGCGCCTGGCCGGTTTCCACTCCGCGATGCAGGCCGCCGGCCTTCCGGTGGAGCCGGATCTGGTCCTCGACGCCCCGCTCACCCGCGAGGGCGGCCACGCCGCCGCGCTGGGCCTGCTGGCGCGCGCCGACCGGCCGACCGCGATCTTCGCTTCGAGCGACCTGCAGGCGCTGGGCGTCTACCGCGCGGCGCGTGAGGCGGGGCTGCGCGTCCCGGAGGACCTGAGCGTCGTCGGGTTCGACGACCTGCCGGTCGGGGCGTGGGTCGAGCCGCCGTTGACCACCGTGCACCGGCCGCTGGCCGAGATGGCGGCGGCGGCCGCCGAGCTGGCGCTGAGCCTGGGGCGTGGGGAGGAGCCGGCGCAGACCGGGGTGGAGATGGCGACCACGCTGACTGTGCGGGAGAGCACCGCGCCGCCGCCGGCGACAGCAGCAGCAGCAGCAGCGACAACGACCGCAGCAGACTGACGCTCTCACCCACCACTGACGAGACTGACACTCGGAGACCATCGCATGGCTTCCCTGCCCGACCGCGTCCTGTTCGGCGCGGCCTACTACCACGAGTACCAGCCGTACGATCGGCTCAAGACCGACCTGGACCTGATGGCCGAGGCGAACTTCAGCGTCATCCGCGTCGGTGAATCCGTCTGGTCGACCTGGGAGCCGGAGGACGGCCGGTTCGAGCTGGACTGGCTGCGACCGGTCCTGGACGGCGCGCACGAGCGCCGGATTTCGGTCGTGCTCGGCACTCCGACCTACGCCGTGCCGCCGTGGCTGGCGCGGCGCTACCCGGAGATCGCCACCGAATCGGCGACCGGCACGCGGGTCGGCTGGGGCGCACGTCAGGAGGCGGATTTCTCCCATGCCGCGTTCCGGTTCCACGCCGAGCGGGTGTCCCGGGCCATCCTGGCGCGCTACGCGTCGCATCCGGCGGTCATCGGTTTCCAGGTGGACAACGAGCCGGGCCTGCGGCTGCCGCACAACGAGGGCGTCTTCCAGCGCTTCGTCGACCATCTGCGTGGCGAGTACGGGGACGTGGAGACCCTGAATCGCGAGTGGGGGCTGGTGTACTGGTCGCACCGGCTGACGAACTGGTCCGACCTGTGGCGGCCGGACGGCAACGCGCAGCCGCAGTACGACGCGGCGTGGCGGGCGTTCTTGGCGCGGCAGACCACTGAATTCGTGGCCTGGCAGGCTGCCATCGCGCACGAGTACGCGCGGCCGGAGCAGTTCGTCACCACGTGCCTGTCGTATGCGCACGTCGCCCTGGAGGACGACGAGCTGACCGACGCCTTGGACGTCACCGCGGGGAATCCGTACTACGCGATGCAGGACGGCCTGGCGCTGCCGGATCCGACGCCGGACGAGCATGAGCAGATATGGCAGACCACCGGCGTGTGGGCGCTGTATCAGAGCGCGGATCGGATGTTCTCCTCCCGGCAGGAGCCGTATCTGGTCACCGAGACCAACGCGCAGGCGATCGGCTCGCCGTGGGACAACCGGCCGGCCTTCGACGGGCAGTGGCGGCAGGCGGCGTGGGCCTTCGTCGCGCGCGGCGCCCGCATGATCGAGTACTGGCACTGGCACACGCTGCACTTCGGCGCGGAGACGTACTGGGGCGGGGTCCTGCCGCACAGCGGACGCCCGGGGCGCGCCTACGCGGAGCTCGCGCGCCTGGGCGCGGAGTTCGAGGCCGCCGGTCCCCTGGTCGCCGGGATCGAGCCCGACGCCGACGTCGCCCTGGTGTACTCGGTGCCGAGCAAGTGGCTCATGCAGAAGTACCCACCGCTGGCCAGGCCGGACGGCGGTCCGGACGCCGCCGCGTACCACCGCATCTTCGACTCCTTCTACCGCGGCGTGTTCGACGCCGGACGGCAGGCCCGCACCTACCACGCGCGCCAGCTGCACGACCCGCGCGGCGAGCGGGCGGGGATCGCGCCCGAGGAGATGGCCGCCAGGCACCCGGTGCTGATCGCGGCCGGCCTGTACCTCGCCGCCGACGCGACCCTCGACTGGCTGGCCGCCTACGCCCACGCCGGCGGCCACCTCGTCCTCGGCCCCCGCACCGGCTACGGCGACCACGAGGCGCGGGCCCGGCACGAGCCGGCGCCGGCGCGTCTCGTGACGGCGGCGGGGGTCTGGTACGACGAGTTCAGCAACCTGGACGCCCCGCTACCGACGCGCGCCGTCGCTGGGAGTCCGCTCGGCTTCGCTCTGCCGGGCGACGCGGCGGCGACGCGGTGGGTCGAGGGGCTGACCGTCGCCGACGCCGAAGTACTGGCCGAGTATGACCATCCGCACTTCGGACGCTGGCCGGCCGTGACGAGCCGGCGCCACGGCGCGGGCCGCGTCACGACGGTCGGCACGGTCCCGGGCCGATCGATGGCGCGGGCGCTGGCCGCCTGGCTGGCCCCGACGCCGCACGGCGGATGGCGCGACCTGCCGGAGTCGGTCACGGCGACGAGCGGGACGGCGCCGGACGGGCGGCGGGTTCAGGTGGTTCACAACTGGAGCTGGGAGCCGGTGCGGGTGACGGCGCCAGTTGAGCTGGACGATGTCCTTGGGGGCAGCTCCGTCGCTGGCGGCGAGACGATCGAGCTCGGGCCTTGGGACGTGCGGGTCTTCGTCTCGGTCGGCACCGCATCGGACAAGTCAGGAGGCCGATGACCACCCCGAATGCCATACACGCGACCCTACTAGTCCTGTACTCCCCGCAGATGGAGGAGTGCTACCGCTTCTACAGCGACCTCGGATTGCACTTCACCGCCGAACAACATGGCGGGGGTCCGCGACACTACGCCGCCGTCCTCACCGGCGGCGTAGTGTTCGAGATCTACCCGGCCCGCTCGGACCGCCAGACCGGCGCTTTGCGGCTGGGCCTGGCCATCGACGGGTCCGCCGCGACACCCGCGCTCAACCC
Organism: Catenulispora sp. EB89; assembly: GCF_041261445.1. Classification (NCBI taxonomy): domain Bacteria; kingdom Bacillati; phylum Actinomycetota; class Actinomycetes; order Catenulisporales; family Catenulisporaceae; genus Catenulispora; species Catenulispora sp. EB89. The sequence continues at coordinate 230,196 of NZ_JBGCCU010000010.1, read as the reverse complement.
CGGTCACCATCTGCTGACCGACCCCGATGGCCGCACCGTCGAGATCCACGCCGCCTGATCACGGCCGATCGCTCTCCGAGCCGGTCAGCGTCTTCCCTTGTCGTGGATGAAGATCCCGAACTTGGCGTCACGGTACCAGTCAGGGACCTGATATCCCGCCAGCGACTCCCAGCCGGCACCGAACGGCCCCTCCCGCACAGTCTGGTCGAGGTCACGCAGTATCTCAGGCACGGTCGTCATCAGAATCCGCCCGAAACGTAGTCGAACCAGTCGAAGCGCACGATCCCGGCCGTGGCGTACATGCCGATGACCCGGCCGGTGAAGCCGCCGGCCACCTCGGTGGAGAGGTAGCGGCCGTCCAGCGCGGCCAGGGTCGTCTGTTCGCCGTCCGGCTCGGCCACCGCGAAGGACACGGTGTCCGGCCCGCTGCGGGCGTCCTCGGCCTGCTTCTCGTCGATCCGCACGCTCAGGACGAGCGGTCCGTCCGGCACCGGCTGGGACGCCACGACCGTGCGCAGCGGCCCGATCCGGGCCACGACCCGCACCTCCCCGTCGCCGGTCTCGATCTCGTAGTGATGGTGCTCGTCCAGCCGGACGGCCAGGCCGCCCCGGCCGACGGATGCGTCGATCAGGACGTCGGCCCGGCAGGTCTGGTGCTGCTGGCGGCGCCCGACGAAGACGACGTCGGAGGCGTCCAACGAGCTCCCGCGGGCGCGCAGCGTCAGCCAGCCGGGCCGCTCGGTCGTCGTGCAGAACTCCTCGCGGCGGTCCCGCAGCGAGATCCACTGCGGTCGCAGAGCGTTGTCCTCGAAGTCGTCGAGGACCGACTCGTCCACGTCCTCCTGCAGCGGCCAGGGAATCCGGGACGGGTCCGAGACCGCCTCGCCGACGACCGGCCAGCCGTCGACCCACTCCACCGGTGCGAGGAAGGTCTCCCGGCCCAGGACGTGCCACCCGGGGGTGCCGCCGCCCGGACGTACGCCGAGGAACACCGTCCACCAGGAGCCGTCGGGGCCCTGCACCAGGTCGGCGTGGCCGGTGTTCTGCACGGGGTGCTCCTGGCCGCGGTGCGTCAGGATCGGGTTCGCCGGGCAGGCCTCGAACGGCCCGGTCGGCGCCGGTCCGCGCGCGATCGACACGGCGTGCCCGCGTTCGGTGCCGCCCTCGGCAATCATCAGGTACCAGTACTCGCCGATCCGGTACAGGTGCGGTGCCTCGGGGGCCTTCGCGCCGCGCGTTCCCGACCAGATCCGGTGCGGCTCGCCGAGGGTCTTCCCGGTCTCCGGGTCCAGGCGGACCTGGGAGACGCCCGCGACCGTGCACCAGCAGCTGCCGTCCTCGTCCCAGGCCAGGTCCGGGTCGATGCCGGGTACCCCGGGCAGCATGACCGGCTCGGACCAGGGCCCGGCCGGGTCGGTCGCGGTGACCAGGAGGTTGCCGCCGCCGGTGCTGGCGTTGGTGGTGATCAGCCAGAACCGGCCGTCGTGGTGGCGCAGGGTCGGGGCGTAGATCCCGCCGGAGGACCAGGCCTGGGTCAGCGGCAGCTGGCTCGGCCGGTCCAGCGCGTTGCCGATCTGCCGCCAGTGCACCAGGTCGCGGCTGTGGAAGACCGGGACCCCGGGGAAGTACTCGAAGCTGGAACACGCCAGGTAGTAGTCCTCGCCGACCCGGCAGACGCTCGGATCGGGATGGAACCCGGGCAGGACGGGGTGCGGTGCGGTGTCGCCCACGGTGGCAGCAGCCTTTCGCCGGAGAGCCTCTGGGAAGCGCCTTGGAAAGTTTCCAGGATTGTGCGCCGATAATTTCTCAGGCACGCTAGCCGGGTGCCGAAGCATCGGTCAACGCTCGGCGCGAGAATTCTGTCGAAGCGCTTCGATATCGTCCTGGACAGGCTACAGCCGCCGAGGCTACGCTTCCAGAGCACGGTTTCGACGCCACGTTCCGACCTGACGTCGAAGCGCTTCACCGACACCTGCCATCACCGGGTGCCGCGACCGCGCGCCCATCGCGCCATCGCGCCATCGCGCCACCACGCCGATCCGCCGCCGGATGCGGCAGTTCCCTTATCCACACGGCCCGCGTCCGCCGACACCGTGCGGGCACGGCCGCCAGGAGGACCCATGGTGACCATCGCCGAGGTCGCCCGCCAAGCGGGCGTCTCGTCGTCGACGGTTTCGTACGTGCTGTCGCGAAAACGCTCCATCTCCGAGGACACCCGGCGCAAGGTGGAGGCGGCGATCGCCGAGCTGGGCTACCACCCGCACGCCGGCGCCCGCGCGCTGGCCTCGAACCGCTCCAACACCCTGGCGCTGATGGTGCCGCTGCGCAGCGACATGTACGTGCCGGTGATCATGGAGATCGCGATGGCGGTGACCACCGAGGCCCGCGAGTTCGGGCAGGACGTGCTGCTGCTCACCAAGGACGAGGGCACCGGCGGCGTGCGCCGGATCTCCGGCAGCGGCGTGGCCGACGCCATGATCCTGATGGACGTCGAACTCGACGACGACCGGATCCCGGTGCTGCGCGAGACCGACACCCCGGCGGTGCTGATCGGACTGCCCGCCGACGCCGCCGGCCTGACCTGCGTCGACCTGGACTTCGACGCCACCGGGGCGGCGTGCGTGGACCACCTGGCCGACCTCGGGCACCGCGACGTCGCCCTGATCGGCGAGAGCGAGGCCGTCTACCGCCGGCACACCGGCTTCGCGGCCCGGACGCTGGCCGGGTTCCAGCGCCGGGTGGCCGAGCGCGGGATCCGGGCCGTGCACCGGCCGTGTGAGGGCACGTACGAGTCCACCGCCGGGGTGCTGGCGCGGATCCTGGAGGAGCGGCCGAGCACGACCGGGTTCGTGGTGCAGAACGAGGCGGCGATCGCGCCGTTGCTGAGCCTGTTGCGGCTGTCCCGGCGGCTGGTGCCGGAGGACGCGAGCGTCGTGGCGATCTGTCCCGACCAGGTGGCGTTGCAGTCGTCGCCGCGGTTGACGAGCGTTTCGATCCCGGCGCAGGAGATGGGCCGACACGCGGTGCGTCAGGTGATGACGCAGTTGGAGGGGGATCGGCGCTCGTCGCTGATGCTGCTTCCGCCGCTGCTCACCGTGCGTGAGTCCAGCGCGGCCGCACCGGCCTCGGCTTCTTGACGTTCCTTGTGCTTTGAGCGTCCTGACGTTCTCCGTGTCTGGAAAGGTGTGCAGTACCCGTGTCTGAAGAGAACCCGCTGGCCTCGCTCGCCCACGAACGAGGCGAGTTCCGCCGCACCGCCGACGGCTTCGAGCTGCTGGCCGAGCAGGACGCGCACTTCTGGTGGCCCGGGCCGCGGCTGCGTACCGCGCACGGCAGCGGCTACGCGCGGCTGGAGCAGCGCTTCGCCGCGTATCCGGACGAGAAGCTGTTCGGCCTCGGGCAGCACCAGCACGGGATGCTCGACCAGAAGGGCGCGGTGATCGAGCTCGGAACAACCCGGCGATCGGGCGCGTGGAGTTGGCGGCCAACGGCACGCGGTGGGTCGCCGACAGCGCGCGGCAGCTCGACTACTGGATCACCGCCGGATCGGCGGCCGACGTCCAGCGGCGCTACGCCGACGCCACCGGGCACGCGCCGATGCTGCCGGAGTGGGCTGCGGGGTTCTGGCAGTGCAAGCTGCGCTACCGCTCGCAGGAGGAGTTGTTGGCGGTGGCGCGCGAGTACCACCGGCGGGGGCTGCCGTTGGACGTGATCGTCGCCGACTTCTTCCACTGGACGCACTTGGGCGAGTGGCGCTTCGATCCGGCGGAGTGGCCGGATCCGGCCGCGGCGGTGAAGGAACTGGCGGGGTATGGCACGCGGCTGATGGTCTCGGTGTGGCCGTCTGTCAGTCCGCTGTCGGAGTACCACGCGGAGATGGAGCGTCGTGGGCTGCTGATCGGCACCGAGTTCGGGCCGGTCGCGCATGCGGACTGGCCGGACAAAGGCATCGACAAGACGGTTCAGGTGGCGTTCTACGACGCGACCAATCCGGACGCGCGCGCCTTTGTGTGGGAGAAGGTGCGCGACTCGTATTTGGCGATCGGTGTCGAGGTCTTCTGGGCGGATGTGTGCGAGCCGGAGCTCAAGCCCGGCTACCCGGCCAACCTGCGTTACTACGCCGGTACTCGCTTGGAAGTCGGCAACATGTATCCGCGGGAGAACTCGCGCATGTTCTACGAGGGCATGCACGCCGAGGGGCGCGCGGACGTGGTGACGCTGAACCGCTCGGCGTGGGCCGGGTCGCAGCGGTACGGAGCGATTCTGTGGTCCGGCGACATCAACACGGACTTCGCCACCTTCCGCCGCCAGATCCCAGCCGGCCTGAACACCGCCCTGAGCGGCATCCCGTGGTGGAACACGGACATCGGCGGTTTCCACGGCGGCGATCCGCGGACCCCGGAGTACCGGGAGCTGATGGTGCGCTGGTTCCAGTTCGGTGCGTTCAGCCCGATCTTCCGGCTGCATGGCCTGCGGCGTCCCTCCGAACCGTTCGGGCCGTCGATGACCGGTGCGCCGAACGAGATCTGGTCCTACGGCGAGGAGGCCGAGGGGATCATGGCGGACTACATCCGGTTGCGCGAGCGGCTGAAGCCTTATGTCCTGGGCACGATGCGCGAGGCGCACGACAGCGGGCTGCCGCCGATGCGGCCGTGCTTCCTGGAGTTCCCATCCGACGCGCGGGCATGGGAGGTGGACAGCGCGTACATGTTCGGCAGGGACCTGCTGGTGGCGCCGGTGCTGGAGGCGGACGCGCGGGTGTGGGACGTGTACCTGCCGGCGGGGGCTTCGTGGCGGGACGCGTGGACTGGTGAGGAGTACGAGGGCGGGCGGATGGTGACGGTTGACGCGCCGTTGGAGCGGATTCCGTTGTTCCTGCGCGACGGTGCCGAGTTGCCGATCGCGGCTGCGAAACTCGACTGACACCGGCTCGTCGGTGCGACAGGATGGCCCGCATGTCTCACCCTGCGGCGGGCCCCATCGCCGAGTCGGCTGACGTGCTCACTGCGGAGGTGGTGGTGGACATGGCCGTGCCTGTGGCGCCGGCCATGTCGCCGGACGGTCGGTTGGTCGCGTATGGCGTGGTCGCCAATAGCGGTGGGGACGGATATCCGCTTAGCTCCATCTGGGTCGCCGCTGCCGATGGGAGCACGGCTCCGCGTCGCCTGACCGACGGCACTGCCCACGATGCTGCTCCAAAGTGGGCACCGGACTCGGCTTCTCTGTTCTTCATCTCCGACCGCGCGGAGCCGGGCGCTGCTCAGCTCCATCGGATCTCTCTGCCTGGCACCGGGGACGTCGCCGATGCAGAGCCCCTGACCCTGACCCTGGCCCTGACCACGTGGCACGGCGGCATCTCCGACTACTACCCGCTCGCCGACGGCCGGACTGTCGCGCTGCTCGCCGAAGACGAGCAGCTTGAGGCCGGGAGTCACGACCCAAAGGTCTGGGGCCGACACCTCCCGGTCACCCGGCTGCGCCTGCTCGACCTGGCGACCGGCGTGGTGCGCACCGTCTGCGAACTCGGAGACCGCCATGTCGTGGGACTGAGTCAGCGTCCGGACGGTGGTCCGTTGGCGGTGCTGAGCTGGGCCACGCCCGAAGTCGACCCCGGTGTCATGACGGCGAGGCTGCATCTGGTCGCGCCTGACCTGGGCGCCGTCCAGGACCTTGGCCCCGTCGGATTCGAGGCCCAGTCCCCGGTGTGGTGGATCCACGACGGCGTATGGCATCTGGCGCACCTGGCGGTGACCCCCGGGCACCTTGTCGGCGGGGTCGCTGTGCTCGACATGAATCCGCCGGTGAGCGGCCCGGCCGACTCGACTGTCGCACACCGCAATCTCACGGCTGGCATGTCCGTCTGCCCCACCGAGCTGCTGCAGGTCGCCGCCGGGCCGCCGCTGGCGCTGTTCGCCGACGGGCTCGATACCGCGCTGTATCGGCTCGATCCGTCTTCGCAGCGGTTCCACCGGTTGTCCGGCACGCTCGGCATGCTTGCTGGGCTCACCGCTAGTCGCTCCGGACAGAGCCTCGCTGTGCTGATGAGCGCCGGGCTCGAGCCCAAGAACGTCTACGCGGGGCCCACCGGCGGGGCACTGCTCCGGCTCAGCGACACCAGCCCCGAACTGCGCGGGATCCGCTGGGGCAGCCAGGAACGGCTCAGCTACCAGGCCCCTGATGGGCTCCGCCTGGACGGCCTGCTGATCCTGCCGCCCGGCCGGACGCGTGCCGAGGGCCCCTTCCCGCTCGTGACGTTGGTCCACGGCGGCCCGTACTACCGACACGCTGACGAGTTCACACTCACCGTGGTCGACTGCGCCCAGTGGCTGGCGAGCGCCGGCTACGCGGTCTTCCTGGCCAACCCCCGCGGCGGATCGGGCCACGGCCACGAGTTCGCCGCGGTGGTGGCCGGCAAGGTGGGTGGCGCGGCCGGCAGCCCAGTCAGCGAGGCGGCGCCCGGCACGGTCGGCACTGCGGTCGGCAGCCCGGTCATCGGGGCAGTCGACGGCGCGGTGACTGGCATGGTCGGCGGGATGGTCGGCGGCACGGTTCCCAGCACGGAAGGCGGCACAGTCGGCAATCCGGTCGGCGCAGTCGGCGGCGAGGTGCCCGACCCGGTGGGCAGCTCGGTCAGCGGGGCGGTCGGCGACAACGCGGCTGGCACGGTCGGCGGGACGGTGCCCGGCGCGGTCGGCGGCAAGGGTGCAGTCTGCGACACGGCGCCCGGCGCAGTGGGCAGCCCGGTCAGCGGGGCGCTCAGCAGCCCGACCGACGCCACCGAGTTCACCGACATCCTCGCCGGCATCGACCTGCTCGTCGCCGAGGGCGTCGCCGATCCGGCGCGCCTGGGCATCTCCGGGTGGAGCCATGGTGGCTTCATGGCGGCGTGGGCCGTTGGGCAGACCGGGCGGTTCAAGGCCGCGATCGTGGGTGCCGGGATCAGCGACTGGGGGATGCAGGCCGGGACCGGCGAGTGCGGGGTCATCGATGCGGCGCTCGGCGGCGGCACCGGGTGGGACGGGCCCGGGCCGCATGTGCATGACCGGAACAGTCCGATCTCGTACGCGGCGCGGATCCGTACCCCGGTGTTGATCCTGCACGGTGAGGAGGACGCCAACGTCCCGCTCAGCCAGGCCGTCCACTTCCATCGGGCGCTGCGGCACTTCGGGGTCGAGCACGAGCTCGTCGTCTACCCGCGCGAGGGTCATGGGCTGCATGAGCGGGCGCATCAGCTCGATGCGTTGGGGCGGATCCGCGCTTGGTGCGATCGGTGGTTGTAGGTCTGGGCAGGTGACTGGGCAGGTGACCGAACCGCCTACCGGCTCAAGCGTCCTCGCCGCGCGCCCGCCGCAGGCGAGCACGTCGCCCCGCGATGTACGGCTCGATGTCCGTCACGCGCACCAGCCGAAGGTGCGTGATGTCCACATCGGCCGAGGCCTCGATGACGAGTCCCGCCTCGCCGTCGCGGCCCGCGGCCAGCCAGCCGCCGTTGTCGTCGGCGTCGCGCCACTGGCGGAACTCGCAGGGCTCGTCGTCGATGGTCACGACCACCGGCGCCCCGGGGTCTGCGCGGAGGCGGCTTCGCAGGGTTGGGAAATCCTGAGGTTCGGTCGTGGACATAAGCGCTGCCAGCCTGCGGCCGATGACGGCCTCCGTGGGATCGTCAGTGGTCGTCTTCACCTGGATGAAGGCGCCCGCGCCCTGGCGATCGCCGTGGGCGAGACCGGCCGACGCCAGCTGGTCGTTCACCCACTCCCAGTCGCCGGTCTCCCACGGGCCCGTCCAGCCGTCCACGCCGAACAGCGTCAGCGCCCCGGCCTCGGCGCGGACGCGCGCCTCGCCTTCGTCGATGCGCTCCCAGAACTCCTGCGGACTCAGCTTCCCCGTTATCCTCATGCCTCCAGTGTCCGCGGCGGGCAAGCGCTTTTCTACACTGCGGCCGTCGTTGCCAAGCGGATGTCGACGGTCCCCCGAGCGTGATCGAGGACGAACACGAACTCGCCCCGCCGTACCGCCTCGACCCCCTCCGGGAGGCCTGGGAGAACCGATTCGACGCCGGCCTGTGAGCAGGCGAGGTCCAGCAGGCGCGCCAGGACGCGCTCCTCGGGCAGCGTCGCCACGTACCAAGCCGTGCCCGCGCCGTAGGTGTTGCCGACAATGGCGGGGATGCCGGCCAGGGGGCCCGAGGCGATCTCGGCGAGCGCCGTCCCCGCACCGGCCGTCAGCCACTCGGCCCAGGACTGCGCACTGAAGTCACCGAACACCTCCGAGTGCAACGTCAGGGGCTCGTCGTCCGGCAGCGGCCAGTACTCCTCGATCCGCAAGCCCAGCAGGTCGCGGAACGGCGCCGGGTAGCCGCCGAGCCGGATGCGCTCGTCGGGGTCCGCGACGCCGGAGAAGGGACCGAGCACCAGATGCCCGCCGCCGCGGACATAGCCGATGACGTTCTCCGCAGCAGCATCAGAGACCTGGTACAGGTTCGGCGCCACGACAAGCTTGTACCGGCTCAGATCAGCTTCGGGATGCACGAAATCGACCGTCACGTTCGCCTTCCACAACGGCGTGTAGTACTCGCGAATGCGGTCGACGTAACGGAACCCGCTGTGCGGCTGATGGTCCAGCTCGACCCCGCGCCAGGAATCCCAGTCCAGCACAATCGCGACCGAGGCGGCGACCGCGGTGCCCAGCACGTCTGCCAGATCCCCCAGCTCCTTGCCCAGGTCGCACACCTCGCGAAAGATCCGCGAGTCAGGACCCGCATGCGGAAGCATCGCGCCATGAGTACGCTCAGCCCCCTGCTTCGAGGCGCGCCACTGGAAGTGCAGGATCCCGTCGGCGCCGCGCGCCAGCGCCTGCAGCGACCACAAGCGGTTCAGGCCGGGGCGTTTGGGGGTGGCCACATGGCGGAATCCGGCGCGGCCCGGTGTCTGCTCCATCATCAGCCACGGTTTGCCGCCGCCGACGGAGCGAATCAGGTCCTGGGCCATCGCACCGTCGCATGCTGCCAGTGGGCTGTTGGGGTCGGGGTAGGCGTCGAGCGAGGTGAAGTCCTCCTCGGCGCCCCATCGCCACAGGTCTGTGGCCTTGAAGAACATCATCGAGTTGGTCGTTATTGGCACCGCGGGGTTGGCGCCGCGCACGATGTCCCGCTCCGCGTTGAACCGCTCCAGCAGCAGGTCGGAGGCGAAGCGCTGGTAGTCGAGGTCCTGGGTGGGGTTGATGACGTACTGCACCTGGCGCGGCGGGATGACCTCCTCCCACTCGCAGTAGCGCTGCGACCAGAACGCGGTCCCCCACGCCTCGTTCAGCGCGTCGAGGTCCCCGTACCTGGCCTGCAGCCAGTGCCGGAAGCGCTCAGCACACTGATCGCAGTAGCACACCGTCCCGAACTCGTTGCCGATGTGCCACATCCGCAGCGCCGGGTGGTGCGCGTAGACGGAGGCCAGATCGGCGCTGATCGCGTCCGCGAAGGCCCGGTACACCGGGGACGACGGGCAGTACGCGTTGCGCGAACCGTACGTCCGCACCGTCCCGTCCGGGTTGCGCGGCAGCGTCTCGGGCCAGCGGTGGCCCATCCACGGCGGCGTCGACGCGGTCGGCGTGGCCAGCCCCACGCCGATGCCGTTGGCGTGCAGCAGGTCCAGGACGTCGGTGAGCCAGCCGAAATCGCGCTCGCCGGGCCGCGGTTCGAGCAGGGCCCAGGAGAACACGCCGACCGTGGCCAGGTTCACCCCGGCCTCCCGCATCAGCCGCACGTCCTCCTCCCAGACTTCGCGCGGCCACTGTTCGGGGTTGTAGTCGCCGCCGAACAGGATGCGGCCGCCGGTGGCGTCGCCGAGCGATGGCATGGTGATCGTTCCTTTCGCGGGCCCGTGGCCGGGCATCGTTCAGCGGTTCAGCCCTTGATGGCGCCGGTGAGCATGCCCTTGGTGAAGTGCTTCTGCAGGAAGGGGTAGACGACCAGGATCGGAATGAGCGTGAGCACGACCACGGCCATCGAGATCCCGAACGGAGACGCGGCCTGGTGCTGCACAGTGTCCCCGGCTCCGGCGGTGTCGACGCCCGGCATCTTCGCGCCGAGGTTGACGTACTCGTACAGCACATACGACAGGGACCACTTGGAATTGTCGAACGGCATGTACAGCAGGGTGTTGAACCACGAACCCCAGTACCCGACCGCGTAGAACAGCGTCATCACCGCGGTCACCGCCTTGGTCGTGGGCAGCACCACCGACCACAGGATGCGCCACTCCCCGGCGCCGTCGATCCGCGCGGCGTCGATCATCTCCTGGGCGGTGGCCTGGTAGAAGCCCCGCATGATCAGGATGTTGAAGACCGACAGGCAGCTGGGCAGGATCAGGGCCCAGTAGTTGTCGTAGCCGTGCAGCTCGCTGACCACCAGGAAGCCGGGGATCAGGCCGCCGCCGAAGAACATGGTGAAGATCATCGCGCCCAGGAAGAACCGGTGCCCGAAGGAGCGGGCCCGGGACAGGCCGTACGCGCACAGGATGCTGAGCACCATCGACACCGCTGTGCCGACGACCGTGATCCCGACGCTGACCAGCACCGCGCGGGTGACGACGCCGTTGGAGAAGATCTCCCGGTAGGCGCCGAGGCTCAGCCCGTCCGGCACCACCACCAGGCTGCCGCCGGCGCGGGTGATGGCGCCCTCGCTGGAGAAGCTGGTCAGGACGATGGCGTACAGCGGCAGCGCGATGGCCAGCACGACGACCGTGAGCACCATGCCCTTGCCGAACTGGCCGACCAGGGTCGGCCGGTCCTCCCAGACCGCGCGCCCCTTGGCACGCTTGCGCGGGACGTTGCCGGCCGGCGGCTTGCGGCGGCCGGAGGTGGAAGCTGTCGACAGTGTGCTCATTTGCGGTACAACCCGTCCTCACCGAGCTTGTGCGCCATCTTGTTGGCCGCGAAGATCAGAATCAGCGAGATCACGCCCTTGAACAGGCCAGCCGCCGCGCCGTAGCCGAAGTTGCCGTTGCCGATGCCGTAGAAGTAGGCGAACGTGTCCAGGACCTCGGCGTGCTGCGCCCCGACCGCCTGGCGCTGGATGAGCATCTGCTCGAACCCGACGTTGAGCGCGTTGCCCAGCCGCAGGACCAGCATCAGCACGATCATGCCGCGCATCCCGGGCAGCGTGATGTGCCACGTCCGGCGCCACCGGTTCGCGCCGTCCACCGCGGCCGACTCGTACAGCGCCGGGTCGATGGCGGCCAGTGCGGCCAGGAAGACGATGATCCCCCAGCCAGCCTCCTTCCACACCGCCTGGAAGGTCACCAGGTACTTGAACGCCGATCCGCTGGACATGATGTTCCAGGTCGCCATGTGGTGCTGGCGCAGGAACTGGTTGAGCAGGCCGGCGCCGCCGAGCATCTGGTTGAAGATGGTGATGACCAGCACCCAGGAGAAGAAGTGCGGCAGGTACACCACGGCCTGGATGAAGGACCGGAGCTTGGTGCTGATCACGGTGTTCAGCAGCAGCGCCAGCCCGATCGGGACCGGGAAGTACAGCACGATCTGCACCAGGCTCAGCACCAGCGTGTTCTCGAACGCGTGCCAGAACGCCGGGTCGCCCATCAGGTCGGTGAAGTTCTTCATCCCGACGAAGTCGCTGTGGAAGAACCCGTAGATGGGGTCGTAGTACTCGAACGCCGAGATCGTGCCGAACATCGGCAGGTAGGCGAAGACCAGCAGCACCAGCATCGCCGGGGCGATCATGAACAGGAGCGAGCGGTCGCGCCGCAGACGGGCCCACCGGCTCAGGCCGCCCGGCCTGGCCGGCGCCGGACCGGTCTGCTCCCACGCCCCCGGCGGCGACTCCCGCCTCGGCTTCGTTTCCTCCGGCACGGCCGCACCGTCCGCCATCACCGCCATCTGCCCCACTCCCATCCCTGTACCAGTGACTCACCGCGAAGGCGGGCCCGGCCGCCGCGACGTCGCCCCCTCAAGCGCGCCCGGCGGCCGGACCCGGGGGCCCGCTAGCTCAGGCCCTTGTCAATGACGTTCTGCTGGTACCAGGTGCCCAGGGCGTCTCCGCCGCCGCTCTTCCACGTCGAGTACGCGTCCTGGTAGTAGGACATCGGCTGCTTGCCGTGTGCCACGGCCTGCGTCGCGTCCCACAGTTCGGAGGCACCGGCGATCTTGGAGTACTGATCCGGCACCGTGATGTTCAGGTTCCAGAACATCGGTTTGTAGGCGTACTTGGCCGCGTCGGCGCACCAGGTCTCGTAGGCCTTGGTGACGTCGGGGTAGCCCGCGTTGTAGACCGCGGTCTGCGGAGTGCTGAAGAAGCCGTAGATGCTGTCGGCCGCGGTGTTGGAGCCCTCGGTGGTGCGTACCGGCCCGTCGGCGCCCATCGTGTAGTGGATGCCCTCGACTCCGTAGTTGAGCAGGTTGTACTCGGAGGAGCCGAACGGCGCGGCGAAGAAGTTCGCGATCCGCAGGCACTCCTTGATCTGGGCCGGGCTCAGGTTCTTGTTCAGGTAGCTCAGGTAGCCCGAGGAGCCGCCCAGGGCGATGGTCGGGGTCGAGCCGTCGAAGGAGAACACCGGGAACACCGCGCGCTGGTAGCCGGCCTTGCCCGCCGTGCCGCTCTTCGCGTCCGAGCCGCTCATGCCGGACGCGCCGCCGCCCTCGATGAAGACCTTGCCGGCCATGAACCGGCTGGGATTGGTGGTGTTCACGCCGGCGATGGCGTCGGGGTGGACCAGCCCGGCCTTTGCGATCTTGTTGGCCCAGGCCAGGCACTCCAGCATGGCCGGGTGCTCGCCGGCGTTCTTGATCTTGCCGTTCTCCAGGTACCAGCCGCCAAGCGGCACCTTGAAGACCTGGTACAGGTACACCAGCAGGTCGTCGAAGGCCCACACGCCGCCCTTGGGGTTGTTGATCTCCTGGCCCAGGGCCATGAAGTCGTCGGCGGTCTTGACGTTGGGCGTGATGCCCTTGGCGTCCAGCAGGTCCTTGCGGTAGTACAGGGCGCCGGCGAAGCCGAGGCTGTCGGCGTTCGTCGGGATGCCGTAGAGCCGGTTGTTCCAGATCCCGCACTGCCAGGCGCCGCTGGGGAGGGCAGCGAGGTTCGGGTATTCCAGGATCGCGTCGCCGCCGAGGTACGTCGTCAGATCGGCCAGCCGGGTGCCGACCAGGCCGCCGGTGTTGAACTGGCTGTTGAGCCAGCCCGGGACGGCCAGCCAGTCCGGCAGCTTGTTCGCCGCGATCAGCGGCGGGATCACCGTGTTGTAGGTGTTGCCGTTGGCGGGCTGCGAGACGAAGTTCGCGCCCAGCGCCTTGTTCACCGCGGTGTAGAAGGAGTTGCCGGCCGGCGGGACCGGGTTCCACGACGGCGCGACGCCGGTGTACTTGCCGCCCGAGCCGACCGCGCCGGTCACCGTCTTGACCAGGTTGGTGGGGTAGGCCAGGAAGCCGGGGTTGGTCATGGCGCCGTTGGCGCCGGCCACCGATGGGATGTCCGGGGTGACCGCGCCGGACAGCGGCTTGTACGTCGGCAGCACGGCCTGGATCGCCGCCTTGGTGCTCGCCCCGCCCTTGCCGCCGTTGTTGCCGCAGGCCGCCAACAGCGGAGACAGCCCGATCGCGCCGGCCACGCCGGCGGACGCCGTGAGGAATCCGCGGCGCGGGAACGCGTTGGTGCTCGACATTGAACTCTCCAGTCAACGAAACGAGACGAAACGAGATGGTTGGTGCCCCACGGCACGCCCCGCCGGCTGCCGGCGGGCGTGTCAGGGCCACGACAGAGGTGGTGGTGCGGCTGTCGGCTGGTGCGGGCTCAGGGCTGACGCACGATCAGCGAGCACTGTCGAAGCGCTTCAATATTGCGTTGAGGTTAAGTCAGCCCAACCAGCGGCGCAAGGGTCGACGGTCACGTTTCGGTATCGGTGGAGCGGCCAAATCGGTTTAAACATCCCATGCCTCGGTCAGGAATCCTCGCCACGAATCGCCGCCGGGAATTGGTCTAAGCCACTTTGAGCAGCAGCGAAGCCCTCAGATCGAGCGGCGGCCAGGGTTGACAGAGGCTTCGATAGATGGGACTTTCGAAGCGCTTCGACATGCGAGCCCTGCCGGGCCTCGGCCGGACCGCTGTCCGAGGCCATGTAACGGTTCCCCCGCGGTGTCCGCACCGCCGCCGACGAAAAGGCCGTCCCGTGACTGAAGTCCCCGACACCGCCGTCCCCGACACCGCCGCGCGGGCGGCCGCCCTGCTCGCGCAGCTGTCCGTGGCCGAGCGGATCGCGTTCCTGCACCAGCACCAGCCCGCGATCGAGCGGCTGGGCCTGGACGCGTTCCACACCGGCTGCGAGGCGCTGCACGGCGTGGCCTGGATCGGGCGCGCGACGGTGTTCCCGCAGGCGGTCGGGCTGGGCGCGACGTGGGACCGGGACCTGGTCCGGCGCGTGGGGGAAGCGGTGGCGACGGAGGTCCGGGCGTTCCGTCAGGACACGGAGAACGCCTTCCGGGCCAGCGACGTGGCGGACAAGCACCCGATGGTCTCGCTCAACGTCTGGGCCCCGGTGGTGAACCTGCTGCGTGATCCCCGGTGGGGCCGCAACGAGGAGGGCTACAGCGAGGATCCGCACGCCACCGCCGAGCTGGCCACCGCCTACTGCCGCGGGCTGCGCGGCGACCACCCGGCGATCTGGCGCACCACCCCGGTGCTCAAGCACTTCCTGGCGTACAACGTCGAGACCGACCGCGACATCATCGACATCACCGTGCCGCCGCGCGTCCTGCACGAGTACGAACTCCCGGCCTTCCGCGGCCCGATCGAGGCGGGGGTGGCCGCCGGGGTGATGCCGGGCTATAACCTCACCAACGGCGTCCCCAACCACGTCCATCCCCTGATCAACGACGCCCTGCGCGCGTGGAATCCCGAGCTGGTCGTCTGCTCGGACGCCCAGGCCCCGTCGAACCTGGTCGACCGCGAGAAGTACTTCGCCACGCACGTGGAGTCGCACGCCGCCGCGCTCAAGGCCGGCGTGGACAGCTACACCGACAACGGCGCGGACGCGCGGCCGACGATCGAGCGCTTCACCGAGGCCCTGGCGCAGGGCCTGATCACCGAGGCCGACATCGACGCGGCGGTCGGACGGCTGCTGGCGATGCGGGCCGCCACCGGCGAGTTCGACGTCGCCGCCGACCCGTACGCAGGTATTCGCGCCGACGTCATCAGCAGCCCGGCGCACAACGCGCTGGCGTTGGAGGCGGCGCGCGCGGCGGTCGTCCTGCTCAAGAACGAGAACGAGGCGCTTCCGCTGGCCCGGCCCGAGTCCGAGGCGGCCCCGGCCCGGAGTTCGGCCTCGGCCTCGGCCCACCCCGGACCGGCTGTCGCAGTGATCGGCCACCTGGGAAACAGGGTGCTGACCGACTGGTACAGCGGCGAGCTGCCTTACGCCGTCAGCATCGCCGACGGCCTGCGCACCGCCTTCGGCGACCGGGCCGTTGCCACGGTGGACGGCGCCGACGTGATCTCCCTGCGGGCCGGCGAGACGGTGTTCGGGCCGTTCTGCCACCAGGACTGGGGAACCAGCGTCCAATGCCCGGTCCCGGTGCGCACCCTGCAGGCGGTGGAGAACGGCAAGTACCTGACGCTCACCGGCAAGGGCGACACCGAGGTGCGGGCCGACGCCGCGGCCCCGGACGGCTGGGTGGTCAAGGAGCTGTGGGAGTTCCACCCGGCGGCCGACGGGCAGACCCTCGTGCGCTCGAACGCCAGCGGCCGCTACCTGCGCGTCGAGGACGACGGCCGGCTCGTCGCGGACGCCGCCACCGCCGAGGACGCGACGGCGTTCGTGGTCGAAACCCTCACCTCCGGCCTCCGCCAGGCCGTCGCCGCGGCCGCCTCGGCCCGGCACGCGATCGTGGTGCTGGGCAACGACCCGCACATCAACGGACGCGAGACGATCGACCGCGACGGGCTCGCGCTGCCTGCAGACCAGGAGGCGCTGCTGCGCGCGGTCGTCGAGGCGAACCCGGACACCACGCTCGTCGTGGTGTCGAGCTATCCGTACGCGATCGGCTGGGCCGCACGCCACGTGCCCTCGATCGTGTGGACCGCGCACGGCGGCCAGGAGCTGGGCAACGCCGTCGCCGAGGTGCTGACCGGCGCCCACAACCCGGCCGGCCGGCTGCCGCAGACCTGGTACGCCTCCGACGCCGACCTGCCCGCGCCCGACGACTACGACGTCATCGGCTCGGGCTGGACATACCAGTACTCGCAGCGGGAGCACCTGTACGCGTTCGGCCATGGCTTGTCGTACACAACTTTCGAGTACGGCGACCTCGTGCTGAAGGTCCGCGAAGATCAGCTGGGATCCTTCACGATATTGGCTGAGGCGCGGATCACCAATAGCGGTGCGACCGCAGGGCAGGAAGTCGTGCAGCTTTACTCGCATGCCCTTGAGGCCTCGGTGCCCACTCCCCTGCGTCGTCTGCAGGGCTTCGAGCGGATCGAGCTGGCGCCGGGGGAATCGCGCGCCGTCGTGTTCGAGGTGCCGGCGGAGCGGCTGGCGCACTGGTCGGAAGACGTCGGCGCGCTGCTTGTCGAGAGCGGGGAGTACGAGTTCGGTGTCGGCCGGTCCAGTGTGGATCTGCCGTCGAGCGCTTCGGTGAAGCTGTCCATCGCGTAAGAACATTCCCGGGAGTGGCGCCTGGTCGCGAAACCAGGCGCCGTCTCCCTCCGGTCAATTGTTCGCGCACACCGTCCCGTTGAGCGCGAACACCGTCGGCGCCGGGTCCTGTCCGGTGTCGGTGCCGTTGAAGCCGACGCTCACCGTGCCGCCGGCGGCCGCGATGGTGCCGTTCCACGCGGCGTTCGTCACGGTCACCGCCGAGCCGGTCTGGCTCCACGTGCCGTTCCAGCCGCTCTGGACCGCCTCGCCGGAGTCGGGCCAGGAGAACGTCAGGGTCCAGCCGCTGACCGCGGTCGCGGCGCGGTTGGTGACGGTGATCGCGGCGCCGAAGCCGCCGGACCAGGAGCTGCTGATCGCGTAGTGCACCGCGCAGCTCGCGTTGGCCGGTGGCGGCACGGTGAACGTCACCGGTGGCGAGGGCAGCGACGGGTTGCCGTGCGAGTCCACCGCGACCACGTCGTAGGTGTAGGCGGCGCCGATCGTCAGGCCGCTGAGGTTCAGCGTGGTGGCGCTGGTGGTGCCGGCGAGCGTGCTCCCGCCGCCGCTGGTCTGCTGGTAGACCTGGTAGTTCGCGACCGGGTACGTGCCGGCCGTGGCCGCGGGCCAGGTCAGGGTGGCGACGCCGCTGCTGGTGCCCGAGGTGCTGGACGCCAGGCCGGACACGGCCGGCTGCCCCGGCGCGCCCGGCGCCGTCACGCCGCCCCCGCCGCTGCCGGGGACCTGCACGACGGTGAGCGTGTAGGGCGCGACCGTCACGGACGAGGTAGAGCTCTGCGTCGCGCTGGTGATGGAGTTCCCGTTGTTCGCGAAGGTGAAGACGGTCGGGCTGCCGGTGGGGGTGAATCCGTTGTAGGCGAGGTTCACGGTGTAGGAGGTGCCGGGATCCTCGTTGTCGATCAGCAGATCCAGGTTCCCGCCGGCGCGGCGCACCGCGTGCACGCGCACCAGCGCGTTGGAGGACGTGCTGTTCACCATGGTGTCGCCGGGGCCGCCGAGCTTGGAGAGCATCTCGATGCCGTAGTACGGCGCGAACGGCGTCTCCACCGCCGGCTCGGTGACGCCGCTGTTGTTGCCGCCGCTGGAGAAGATGCCGTAGTCGCCGTAGTCCTGGGCGCCGTTGACGATGCTCGGCGGGTTGGTGCCGGGGCCGTTGTGCTCGTCCCACCAGTCCACGTTGGAGACGCCGTTCTCCAGCCAGGTCATGTACATGTCGGCGGCGAACAGGGCGTTGGGCTGGGTGTCCATGTCCACGTTCGAGTTGGCCTCGGAGACGAGGATCGGGACGGCGGACGGGTCCACCTTCGCGTACTGGCTGATCTCCGACTTGACGGTCGAGACAATGCCGGAGATCTGGCTGGTCGCGGTGAGCATCGCCGCGGCGCTGGAGCCGCCGGGGTAGTAGTGCACGATGACGCAGTCGGTCTTGACGCCGAGCGCCGTGAGGACGGTCTGGTTCCACGGCAGCGGGCTGGTCTGGGGGTTGGTGACGTTGTCGGGCCAGCCGCCCGGGGTCGTCAGGACCGCGCAGACGTGGGCGTTGGCGCTGACGGCCTTCATCGCCGACATGTAGCTCAGGACGTTGGTCGCGTAGGTGCCGGGACCGCAGCCGTAGGTCTGCGCGGGCTCACTGCCGACGGTCACCGGGGTGCCGGAGGAGGTCTGGCAGTGCGCGTCGGTCTCCCAGTTCGCGCCGTAGGTGCCGTTGCCGTAAACCTCGTTGCCGACCTCCCAGTAGGAGACGCCGTACTTGTTGGTCACGGTGGCGTTCTGGACCCACGAGGCGGCCAACGCCGGCGTGCCGGTGCCGTAGTTGACGGCGATGACCGGGCTCGCGGCGGCGGCCTGCGCGGTCCCCATGAAGTTGGCGAAGCTGGTGTTCGGGGCGTCGTAGCCGCCCTGCGCGACGTTGGTCTGCCAGTTGTAGATGTCGGAGTAGGAGCCGCCCGGGTACCGCAGGGCATTGATTCCGGCGGCCTTCAGCAGGCCGGGGATCGGGGTGTCGTTCATATTGCTGTCGTAGACGGCCGTGTTCAGGCCGATCGCGCCGCCCGGAATGCTCCCGAGCCCGGCCGTACCGTTCACCGTCACCGACACCGCACTCGCGGCGGTCGCGGCGGTCGCCTGCGGCACCGCCCCAACCGTGACGGTCCCGATCACGCCGGCCAGCGCGAGCAGCACGCCGACCGGCTTCCTGGGGATCATTCTGCTCACATTGCTCGCCTTCCACCGAGGTGACGGACTGTGTCGGCCGGAGCGTAGCTCCGCCGGCGAGAGGCGTCGGGCGACGTACGGAAGACCGCCGAGCGGCCGGATCGTCGAACGAAATCGAACGAGCATGTCAGGGCCGGTAGTGGCGCGAGGGCGCGCGGCGCAGGTCAGACGCTCGTTGCGCGAAAGTTTCGTGGAAGGCGGGTTGGGGGGCGGTCAGGCAGCCAGGGGCATGAGCCGCTCAGCGACCTGATATGTCGGATCAGTCGCCGAGGAACAGGAGATAGTGATGCGGCCTGCGCAGGGCCACTTCACACAGGGCCCGCACTTCAGCGACCCACGCGCCGCCACGCTCGGCGGGGAGCCGGTCCAACTCCCCGAGCAGTGCCGGGATCTGCCGGTGGTTGAAGACCGCGTCGCCAACCGGATCGAGTGCGCCGAGCAGGGGAAACGCCACTCGGTCAAGGTTCGCGAGTGTGGTCTCCCACGGCAGCCCGCACCCCGCCCTCGCTACCAGCTCGCCTTGCAGCTCCCGGTTCACCCTCATGGAGATCACCACGTGATACTACTTGCGCCCCTCAGGGCACGATCACAAGCTTCCCCCGCACCCGCCCCGTCCGACTGACGTCGAACGCCGCCGCCACGTCCGTCAACCCGAACGTCTGCGCGACCTCGACGGTCAGCAGGCCCCGATTCGCGAGATACGCCAGCTCCGCAAGTCCTGCGCCGTCGGGCCGCACCCAGATCCACCGGCCGCCGTGCGCGGCCACAGACGGGTCGGCGATCGACACCTGTCGTCCGCCGGCCGCCAGCACCGCGAGCGTCGTCTCCAGCTGGCCGCCGACGCAGTCCAGCACCGTGGTCACGCCGTCCGGCGCCAGCGCGCGCACCCGCTCCGCGAGGCCGTCGCCGTAGGTGACCGGCTCCGCCCCGAGCGCCTGCAGGAAGTCGTGATTGCGTTCGGACGCCGTGCCGATGACGCGTGCGCCGCGCGCCCGGGCGATCTGCACCGCGAGGCTGCCCACGCCGCCGGCCGCCGCGTGCACCAGCAGCGAGTCGCGCGCGCCGACGCGCAGGGCGTCCAGCGAGCGCAGCGCGGTGAGGCCGGCCAGCGGCAGGCCGCCTGCTTGAGCCCAGTCCAGGGCCGCGGGCTTGCGTGCCACGTCGCGCGCCGAGACGGTCACCAGCTGTGCGAACGTGCCGGCCTGGACCACGTCCTTGCGGGCGTAGGCCATGACCTCGTCTCCGGCCGTGAACTCGGGGGTGTCGGGGCCGGCGGCGCGGACCACGCCGGCGACGTCCCAGCCGGGGATGGCGGGGAAGACGGTGTCCATCATGGCGTCGAGGCCGCCGGCCATGACCTTCCAGTCGACCGGGTTCACGCCGGCGGCGCGGACCTCGATCAGCACCTGTCCCGGGCCGACTTTGGGGTCGGGTACCTCGCCGACGGTCAGGCGCGAGTTGTCGGCGGAGTACCCGGAATAGGTAGCGGCTTGCATTTCTGACCGATCTCCATCGCGCCGCGGAGCGAAACCCGGGTTACGCCGGTCGGCGTGCCGCTCGCGTTCGACACGCCGGCGCCCCGCGTCAGGGCAGTCGGTCGAGACCGGCTTCCGCTCTCACCCCAACGTCCAGTGCTGGTTCGAGGCGCCGCTGCAGGTCCACAGCTGGACCAGCGCCCCGTCGGCGGTACTGGCCCGGCTCACGTCCAGGCAGAGCCCTGACTGGACGCCGGTGACCGTGCCGTTCGAGTTGACGTTCCACTGCTGGTTCGGCCCGCCGTTGCACGACCAGGTCTCCACCTTCGTGCCCGGTGAGGTCTGGTTGTCGTACGCGTCCAGGCAGAGCGTCGTCCCGTTCATCGTGACAGTCAGCTGGCCGGACGAGGTACGCGTCCAGGTCTGGTTCGCGCCGCCCCAGCAGTCGTAAATCTGCGGCTGCGTGCCCGGCGTGGTCGAGGAGTCGGGGACGTCCAGGCACTTGCCGGCGCCGACCGCGTGCAGTTCGCCGGTCGTGCCGCAGCCGCCACCGCCACCGCCACCGCCACCGCCACCGCCCGAATTGTCGACGGTGATGTTGGAGTTGCCGCTGCTCTGGTAGCCCTCGGAGTTGTCGGCGGCGGCTGCGAGCCTTCGCAGGACACGCCGTTGAGCGCGAAGTCCGTGGGGACGGGGTTGCTGCCGGTCCACGTCCCGTTGAATCCCAGGCTCACGCTGCCGCCGGAGGGGATGGCTCCGTTGTATGCGGCGTTGGAGACGCTAACCTGCGCACCCGACTGGGAGACGTTCCCGTTCCACAGCTGGGTGATCGTCTGCCCGGCGCCGAACGACCACGTCAGCCGCCAGGTGGTCACCGGATCCCCCTGGTCGGTGACGCTGATGTTCGTGCTGAACCCGCCGGACCACTGGCTCGACACGGTGTAGACGACCTGGCATCCGGCGGAGGCGCGGGCGGCGGTCGTCGCGACGGCCACGCCCGCGACCGCCAGGCCGGTCGCCACGACGGCGGCGAGCGCCATGCGGCGGTCGAAGAGGCTCATGGACACGCCCCTTGAAGACCTCGGCGGAGATGGGATCACTCGACGCGGTGTCGGCATGCCGCACCAGTGCGTGAAGCTGCCACGAACGCCAGGGCGCCTCAACACCGCACCCGGCGCCGACCCCGCCGAGCGATTCGCGATCATGCCGATGACCTGGCAGGACAAGCGGTATCGCAGCGTTCGAAGAGCCGATGCCCAGGTCGCGACGGGCGAAAGTTTCACCATCGACCGCGATCATCGACATCCCATGAATCGTCAAAGATTTCTCGATCGGGGCGGCAACCTTCTGCGGGATTCAAGCCACTAAGGGGCCGAACGTACGTCCACCCGCCCTGAAGGGGAGCCCTCCCGTGTCACCCACCGACCCGACCGCCGTCCGGCCCCACATCCGAACCGGCCTGGTCCGCCAGCCCGCGATACCGGGCGCGGTCGCGCTCGTCGTCGCCGCGGGCGTCGCCGGCGCCCTGACGACTACCACCGGCACCGCCTACGCCGCACCGGCCGCCGCCGCGACCACCGCCACGGTCACCGTGGACGCCGGCACGTCTCTGGGCACGGTGCCCGCCGGCGGCGTCGGCCTCAACACGGCCGTCTACGACCCGAACATGACCGATCCGGCGGCGGCGTCGCTGATGAAGGCCGCCGGCATCCAGCAGTTGCGCTATCCCGGCGGGTCCTACGGCGACGGCTACCACTGGAAGACCCACACGCTCGACGGGCCCAACGCCTGGACGCTGCCCAACACCGGCTTCGACCAGTTCATGGCCACCGCGAAGGCGGTGGGCGCGCAGCCGATCCTGATCGCGAACTACGGCTCGGGCACCGCGCAGGAGGCCGCCGGCTGGGTCCGGTACGCCAACGTCGACAAGCACTACGGCGTGAAGTACTGGGAGATCGGCAACGAGGTCTATGGCAACGGGCACTACAACAACGGCAGCGGCTGGGAGACCGACAACCACGCCGACAAGAGCCCGACCACGTACGCCACCAACCTGGTCGCCTATGCCAAGGCGATGAAGGCTGTGGATCCGACGGTGAAGATCGGAGCGGTACTCACCACCCCCGGCGGCTATCCGGACGGGACGAAGGGCCCCGGCGACAGCGCCGACTGGAACCACACGGTGCTGTCCATCGCCGGCAGCTCGATCGACTTCGTCATCGTGCACTCCTACCCCGGCGGCGCCACTGCGGCGGACCTGCTGAACACCCCCGAGAAGATCGGGGCCATCACGGACACGCTGCGCTCGCTGATCGCCACCTACGCGGGGGCGCGCGCCTCGTCCGTGCAGATCGCCGTCACCGAGACCGACGGCGACAACTCCCCGGCCAAGACCAGCCAGGCCGCGGCGCTGTACGCGCCGGACACCTTCATGACCTGGTTCGAACACGGGGTCTTCAACGTCGACTGGTGGGACCTGCACAACGGCCCCGGCCCCGCGCAGTCCCTCGACGGCCAGACCGACTACGAGGACGAGGGCATCCTGTCCAGCGGCACGTGCTCCAACGGGACGTGCGAGCCGGCGCTGGAGACGCCTTTCCCGACGTACTGGGGCATCCGCTCGCTGACCGCGCTGGCCGCGCCCGGCGACACGATGGTGAAGGCGGCGTCGGGCAGCGCGACGGTGGCCGTGCACGCGGTGCGCACCACCGGCGGCGGGCTGAACGTCATGCTGATCAACAAGGACGCGGCGAACCCGGCGACGGTGTCGCTGGCGTACAGCGGGTTCACGCCGGCGCCGGGGGCGGTCACGACCGTGTCGTACACCAAGGGCGGGACCGCGCTGACGACCGCGACGGTCGGGACCGCGGCCGCGCAGACGCTGCCGCCGTACTCGATCACGACGCTTCAGCTGAAGCCGAACGGCGCGCAGGCCGCGCCGCCGACCCCCGCGGCTTCGTCGGCGCCGGGAGCCGGGCCGGTGGGCGCCACGACCGCTGCGTCGTCCGGGGCACCGGGTGGCCACTCGACGCATCCGAGCGCGCCGGGATCCCATGCCTCTTCCTCCGCCGGGGGCTCGCAGTACCGAGGCGTCGCCGGCGGTGCGGCGAAGACGGCGACTTCGAGCGGATCGACGACGGCTGCCGCCGACGGCTTGCAGGAGCACGGGGACGCCGGCGGCATGCTGGCCTTCACCGGGGCGGGCAGCGGCATCACGTACACCATGATCGGCAGCGTGATCGTCATCGCCGCCGGCGGCGTGCTGGTGACGCGTCGGCGCCGCACCAAGGCCGCGCACCGGGGGTAATGAGCCAGTGCAGCACCGCGTTGATTCTTCGGGAGTTGCCGAACCCCCGAAGAATCACGCGGCGCCGTTCTAGTTCTGGAAGAGCACTTCCGGATTGTTCGGCGTGGGGCCGTCCAGCAGCGGACTGTGGATCCTCTTCAGCGTCTGGTCGAAGAACGCCGTCACGTACTCGCGGGTGATCGCGATTCCCCGTGTGGGGTCCAGGGGCGGCGTCGGGAACCCGGCCTCCTGCTCAAGCAGGTCCACGTCGGTGAAGCTGGGGTGATCGGCGCCGGTGACCGCCAGCCACTTCTTGGAGCCGCCGAGGGCGGTCCAGGTCTGCCCCCACGTGGGGTCGCCACCGCCGGCCGAGTGGACGCCGGCCCTGCCCAGCATGAGGAACGGCCGGTTGATCTGGCCGGGCGTCGGGACCGGGTAGAAGGCGCCGTCCATGTCCACCCCGGCCCGTACTCGCGGGTCGGCGATCATCGTGGTGGCGGCCGCCGCTCCGCCGATGGAGTGTCCGGCCATGCCGATCTCGTGCTTGTCGATGAGGTGCGCCAGGGGCCACGCGGTATTGCCGTGCGTCAACCGGTCGATCACGAAGGACACGTCCAGCGCGCGGCTGGCGGTGACCGTGTCCATGTCGAGGCTCGGGTCGTCGCAGATCGCGCACGGCGGCGTCTGGCCGTTCGCCAGCGTCTCGCCGCTGTCCCCGTGGGTGTCACCGACGAGCGCGACGACGTAGCCGTGGCTGGCCAGGTCGGTCGCCAGCGAGGTGAGCACCATGCGCGGGTCCCCGAATCCGGGTGAGAGGACCACCAGCGGATACTTGCCGCGCTGCGGCCGCGCGCCGTCGAAGGCGTGAGTGGTGATGCTGGAGACGTTCTGCGGGGTGATGCCGGAGCTCGCCGGTATCTTGTCCTGCTGGATGTGCCCGGCTGCCTCGGCGAGGGTCATATAGGGGGCCGGAGTCCCGGTCCCGGGCACGGCCGGGTAGACCATCGTGACGGCCAGTTGACGGGGCCCGGACGAGGGCACCCACGGATCGAGACGGTCCCAGTCGGTGAGGTGGATGACGTCCTCGCCGGCGGCGTAGGGGCCGGTCGGCGCGGGGAGCGTGCCTTGGAAGGAGCGCGCGGGCGCGGTGGCCGCGGCCGGTGCGGAGTCGAGCGTGTGCGTGGCCACCGGTGTGGCCGACGGTGTGGCCGTGGCGGCGAACCCGGCGCCGGTCCCGGTGACCAGGGTGGAGAGCGCCAGGACTGTCACAGCGCTGATACGGCGATTGCGTTTCATGGGATCGACGCTATGTTCCACACCCCCGCGTCCGAATCAGCCCACGGATGTCACTGATCTGCGGCGCGTCGGCCCCGGGGAGTACCGGAGCCATCCGAAGTCGTCCGCCGGGAGTATGCGACGAGCCGCTGGACGTGCTGTGAATCCGAGCCCTTCCGGTCGCTGGAGCTTTCAGTTGCTGTCTGCGAAGCCCCCGCGGATCTCTCCGGTCCGGCCGCCCGCGGTCGCGTCGATGAGGAAGGTGTCCCTGCTCGCGTCACGCTTGCCGGTCGCGTGGTTGAACTGCGCGGCGAAGATCTCCCGCGCCGCCGGGATCGTGTGGCCGGGCTTGAGGGTCCAGCGGTAGACCAGGTAGCCGTCGGAGGGCGTCACGGTGACCGTGAAGTCCTCCGGCGGCGCCGTCCGCCAGTCCCCGGTGCTCTGCACGCCGCCGGTCTGTGCGATCCGCAGTTCCACGGTCAGCGCGCTCAGCGGTTGGGCGACGTCGAGGGTCAGGTCGTTCTGGGACCAGTAGACGGTGCTGTGCGCGTCGACGCTCGCGCGCGCCGTGATCAGTCCGTTCAGTCCGTCGACGCTCGGCGGGGACGAGCGGTGCGGCGTGGACGGCTCGGGGGACGTCGGCGGCTGCGTCGTGGCCGAGGCGTGGGGCTGCGTGGTGGCCGGGGCGGTCGGCGTCACGGTCACCGGCGGCGGGTGCTCGGGGGCAGCCTGGCGCACGCCGGCCGCCAGGGCGAGACCGCCGAGGCCGAGCACGCCGACGCCGGCGAACCCGACGAGCGCCACCTTGAGCCACGAGGCCTGCCGGCGCCGCCGGTACAGCCGGGCCCGATCCGCCCGCTCGGCCCGATCGGCGTGCGGTCCGGCGGCCATGCCCTGCTCGATCCGGGCCAGCATCGCCTCCCGGTCCGGCTGGTGGGCCTCAGCGGCCTGGCGCAGATGCTTGCGAGTGTCGTCCACTGAATCCCCCTTCCGCCAGATCTCCGGCCGCCTGGACGCCGAGCAGCCGGCGGAGCTCGGCCATACCCTTCGACGTCTGGCTCTTCACCGTACCGACCGATATCCCGAGCGCTTCCGCGGTCTCCTTCTCCGACAGATCGAAAGCATGCCGCAGGACCACGCAGGAACGCTTGCGGAAGGGCAGCCGTGCCAGCGCGGCGCGGACGTCCACGCCGCCGGCGACGTCCGGTTCCTCGACCCGCTCGGTCCGGCCGGCCCAGAGCAGCCGGATGCGGCTGCGTTCGCGGATGGCGCGGCGGGTGCGGTTGCGCGCCAGGTTCGCCACGACGCCGCGCGCGTAGGCGACCGGATGGTCCGCCGCGCGCAGCCGGTCCCACCGGTGCCACAGCGCGAGCATGGCGTCCGCGGCGAGGTCGTCCGCGCCCTCCGACTCGCCGGTCAGCAGGAAGGCCAGCCGGCTCAGCTCCGCGTAGTGGCGCTCGAAGAAGTCGTGGAACTCCGCCGACGCGTCGTCGAAGACCATCTTCGCGAGGAAGCCTCTCAGGGAGATGAACCGGGGGAAAGTTGATGAACGTTCAACCGCTTTGCGGAACGCCAGCCTAGCAGGACGACCGGTAACACCGGCATCGGACAGGTGGCCGTCCGATGCCGGTGGCGGTGATGGAAGCGGTGCTGTTCCGCGTCAGTCGCGGCGGCTCACGGACTGGTGCAGGTCAACGTCGGGGTGGACGGCATGCCGTCGGCCAGGAAGCCGAAAGACGTCGACGCGGACGGTTGGAGCGCGCCGTTGTAGGCGGCGTTGGCGACCGACACGGACGAACCGCTCGTGGTGAGCGTGCCGCTCCAGACCTGGGAGATGGTCTGGCCGTTGGCGAGCGTCCAGCGGACCGTCCAGTCGCTGATCGCCGCGCTGCCGGCGGTCACCGTGACCTGTCCCTGGAAGCCTCCCGGCCAGGAGTTGGTCGTCTGGTAGGTGGCACTGCACGCGCCGGGCGGCGGCGGGTTGCTGGACGGGTTGCTGGACGGGTTGCTGGACGGGTTGCTGGACGGGTTGCTGGACGGGTTGCTGGACGGAGTGGTGCTCGGGGTGGTGCTCGGCGTGCTGCTCGACGAGGTCGGCGGCGGTCCGGACTGGAACTGGGTGAAGAAGTTCCAGACCACGCCCGAGGTCCAGGTATGCCAGCCGTCGCCGGTACTGCCGTCGATGGGCCCGGGATCGTGCCCGGCTCCGTCGAACGCGGCCCACACCACCGGATACCCGGGCTTACATCCGGAGTACGCGGTGACGATGTGCGTCAGACTGCCGTACGCAGGCTCCGGCGGATTCTGCGGCGTGCACTGATTGTTGCGCACGAAAGTGTCACGCAGCGCCCGGCCGTCCGCGATCGGCAGCACGTTGTCCCGGATGCCGTGCAGGCCGACGTAGGCCACCGGCTGCGTACCGCCGTCGCATCCACTCAGGTTCGCGCCGGAGTAGACGGCGACCGCACGGAACACCGTCGGCCGCGAACACGCCAGCTCGTAGGTCATCGCGGCCCCGTAGCTGAAGCCGGCGGAGAAGATCTGCCCGGTGTCGATGCAGAGCCCCGACTGGAACTGGTTGAGCATGTCGTCGACGAACGTCACGTCCTGGCCGCCCGGGTTGGCCCAGCCGTTGTTGTTGCCTTGCGGCGCGACGAAGATGGTGCCGTTCCCGGCGGCGTCGGCCAGCTTCCGCAGGCCGTAGTAGGACCAGTTGTAGCCGTCGGTCCCGCCGGAGTCGACATCGTTCATCGTCCCGCCGAGCCAGTGGAACCCGAAGACCAACCGGTAGGGGTGGCCACTGTCGTAGCCGGTGGGCAACCGCAGGATGTAGCTGCGGGTCTGGCCGCTGCTCTGGATCGTGTGCGTACCGCTGGCCAGGGTCGGGGTCTTGCCGCATCCGGCGGACGCCGCGGCGGGTGCGGCGAGTGCCGCCCCCGGCGACGAGGCCGCAGCCGCGCTGAAGCTTCCGTAGGTCACCAGGGCACTGAGCAAGGCGACCACAAGCACGGCGAGTGCGGCCGGCCCGAAGGCGGCTCTGCGCTTTCTCATCTCTCACACTCCATCGAACCGATTCGTGGCGGGAGTTCGACCGGATAGTATGATCCTGATAAGAGGCGGTCAACTAATGTTTCGTACTCTTACAGGGTGATGGCTCCTCTACCTTGGAACCTACACCGACCACGAGAGTTCGTTGGCGAAAGTTTCAGACCAATGACTAACCCTGCTTCCGCGACTCGGAGGCGGCAGCAAGGATCAGATAGGCGCTGGCCGTCCAGGTATAGGCGCGGTCGCGCAGGCCGGTGCCGGACAGGGCGTCGAAGTTCTCTGCGAAGCCGGACTTCTCGCACAGCGCGCGGAAGCGGCTGCTCACCTCGTCGGCGAGCTCGGCGAAGCCGGCGCGGCGCAGACCGTCCTCGATCAGCACGGTCGACGGGGCCCAGATCGGGCCGCGCCAGTAGCCGTCGGCCTCGTAGTGCTCCGACGAGAGTTGTTCGGTGGCGGGGCCGTACTGCGTGAGGTGCGCTTCGATGTCGCGGGCCAGCGTGTCCCGGACGCCCCCGGGCAGGGCGTCGCCGAGGACGATCGCCATCAGGTCCAGCAGGCTGGTGCTGGCGGTGGCCCGTCCGGTCGCGGCGCCGCGCGCGACGAACCGGCCGTCGCGCCACAGCTCCTTCAGCATCGCGGTGCTCACTTCTTCGCGATGGCGATTCCAGGCCTCGGCGTCCTCGGCGAGGTCCAGCTCCGAGGCGAGTGCGGCGAGCCGGTCGAGCTGCAGGATCAGGAAGGCCGCCAGATCCGAGGTCTGGACGACGCGGTCGGCGTCGAACGTGGTCGCGTTGTCCCAGCCGCTGTCGTTGCCGTGTTGGTAGTGCGGCAGCGCCTGGCCGGGGACGCGGCGTGCGGACAGCCAGAAGCGCGTCCACGCCGAGAGCTTGCCATAGACGTCCACGACCTCGGCCCGGCTCAGTTCGCGGGGAAGGCTCGCGCGCAGATGCCCCAGGGCCCAGCCGTGGATCGGCGGCTTGACGTAGTTGTAGAGGACTTCGGAGTGGGTCACCGAGTCCGGCAGCGCACCGCTCTCGTCCTGGTGGTCGAACGGGATCTGGAACTGGCTCCATGCCAGCTCCGGCGCGCCGGCGGCCAGGGCTATCGCGTTGAAGCAGTGGTCCCAGCTCCAGACCTTGTCCATCCAGTGCTTGGACATCAGGACGCCGGGCCGGGACAGGAATCCGGCCGGCCGGACCGTCGCCGACCACAGGACGTACGCGGCCAATTCCGCGGCCGGGGTCTCGGCGCTGCGCCACGGCGCGATCGCGTCCACGAACTCTGCGAACCGTGTCGCGGCAGCCTTCACGACGCCGTCGAAAGCCACACCCCGGCGGTAGCGCGGCCGGGCGCTGTCGAACTCCTCGACGGCGATCTCCCAGGCCCGGTCGGCGGGGAGAAGCAGACCTCGATCGGCAGTCCCCAGAGCCTGCTCGCCGAAGACTTCGACAGGCTCCCCCGACAGCACGGTGATCCGATAACGGCGTCCGGTCTGGTAGAGCGTATAGATGTAGGACCCGTCGACCGGATCGCGATAGAAGTAGGGCCCGCTGAACGGCGTGAGCTTCGGATCGGCGGCGCTCAGGCGCAGGCCCAGGCCCGTGCCGTCGCCGCGTACCCGCACCGTGTCGTCGGTCTCGTAGCCGAGCTCGATCACAGAGCCCTGCCACGCCCAGTCGAGCCGGGCCGGTGTGGCGGCGACGGCCGCCTCGACGCGGGAGCCGGACGGATCGGTCGGCGTGAAGCACAGAACCGCGTGCAGTCCGTTCTGGTGCGAGACGAGGTGCAGGTCCTCGGCGTAGGTCGCCTCGGCGATCACCGGCGAGATGCCGAACCAGGACCCGTGGTGGCTGAAGGGGATGTCGCGGACGTCGAACATCGGAAGGGCACCGGCGATGGTCATAGTGGTCTTTCTGTGTACGGGGTGCGGACGGCTGCGTCGGCGGGCTGGATCCTGCTGGCCCTGCTAGTCCTTGACCGCTCCCGCGGTCACGCCGGCGGCGACATACCGCTGGGCGACGACGAGCAGGACGGTGGCCGGGACCGACGCCACGACCGCGGTGGCCATGATGGCGTTCCACTGCTGGTTGTTGTTGCCGATGTAGTGGTAGATGCCCAGGGTGATCGGCTGCGCGCCGCCTTCGCTGTCGAGGGTGTTGGCGAACATGAAGTCCGACCACGCCCACAGGAAGGCGAACAGCGACACGGTCACGACGGCGTTGCGGCTGACCGGCATGACGATCGACCAGAACGTGCGCAGCTGCCCGGCGCCGTCGGTCTTGGCCGCTTGCAGCAACTCCCCCGGGATGCCCGACATGAAGGCCGCGAACACCAGCGTGCCGAACGGGACCGCGATCGTGGAGTCGGCCACGATCAGCCCCGGCACGCTGCCGAGCAGGCCCAGGTTCAGGTAGATGGCGTAGAAGCCCATCGCCATGATGATGCCGGGGATCATCTGCGCGATCAGCAGCGCGAAGCTGAGCACGCCGCCGCCGCGCGGCCGGAGCTTGGCCAGCGAGTAGCCGGCCGGCGCCGCGACCGCCACGGTCAGGACCACCGTCCCCAGGCCGATGAACAGACTCGTGCCCAGATACGGCAGCTGCTGGTGCAGCACCGCGCGGTATCCGTCGAGGGTGCCGTGGACCGGGAACCAGTTCGGCGGGGTCTTGCGCATGTCCTGGTCGCGGGTCAGGGACTCGTTGACCATCCAGTAGACGGGGAACAGCATCAGCGCGGTCAGCACCAGGCCGACGCCGGTCTTCCACCAGGTCGTACGGGGACGTCGAAGAGTGCGCATCACGCCTCCCGCTGCTTGCGCTGGGCCCGGATGTAGACCAGGCCGAAGGCCAGCGCCATCACGACCAGCAGGTTGCCGACCGCCGCGCCGGGCCCGAACTCCGGCAGCAGGTTGCCGAACCCCAGCTGGTAGGACCACGTCGCGAAGGTCGCCGAGGAGCCGGCCGGGCCGCCCTTCGTCATGATCCAGATGATGTCGAAGACCTTCAGGGTGTAGACCAGCCCGAGCAGCAGCGTGATCGCCGCGACCGGGCGCAGCAGCGGGAACGTCACCTTCCAGAACCGCTGCCAGGCGCTCGCGCCGTCCAGCTCGGCGGCTTCGTACAGCTCCGGGGAGATCGCCTGCATACCGCTGTAGAGCATGACCAGGTTGAACGGGATGCCGATCCAGACGTTCGCGATGATCACCGAGGCCAGCGACCACTTCGGGGACGTCAGCCAGTCGATCGGGGCGATCCCGACGCTGTGCAGCACCTGGTTGACAACGCCGGAGTCGCTGTTGAGCATCCACGACCAGGTCGAGGCCGACACGATCAGCGGCAGCAGCCACGGCACCAGGAACAGCGCGCGCAGCGTCGCCGACAGCCGGAAGTGCCGGGTGAAGAACACCGCCAGCCCCATGCCGATCCAGAACTGGAACAGGATCGACACCCCGGTGAACACCAGCGTGTGGATCAGCGCCGGACCGAAGGCGGGGTCGCTCAGGACACTGCGATAGTTGTCCAGGCCGGTGAACGGGGCGCCGCCGTGGACGAACGAGCGCACCGTGTAGTGGTGCAGGCTGAGCTCGATGTTGCGGTACATCGGGTAGGCGTAGAAGGCCACCAGGTAGACCGCGACCGGGGCGAGGAACGCCCAGCCCGCCCAGTTCGCGGAGGTCAGGCGGGGACCGGAGGCGGGGCCGCGGCGCGGGGCGGTGAGAACCGCCCCGCGCGCGCCCGGCACGCCCTTGGTATCCCGCACGGCCCGCGCGCCAGGCTGTGCCGCGGAATTCAGTGGCGTCGTGGAGTTCATGAGCACGTGCCTTCGATGTCCGGCGTCACTTGGTCGCCGCGGCGGCGGCGTTCTGTGCGGTGGTCAGCGCGGCCTGCGGGGAGGCCGAGCCGCTGAGCGCCGCCTGCACCGCGGTCCACATCGGCTGCGAGATCTTCGGGTACTTCGTCCCCAGGTCGTCGCTGGTGCGGCCCTTGGCGGCGGCGACCGCGGCGATCCACGGCTGCAGGTCGGGGTCGGCCGCGACCTGCTTGGCCTGCACCGCCGGGGTGGCGGCGACGTAGGACAGCGTGGTGTCCGTGACCTGCGCGTTGTCGGCGCTGGTCAGACAGGCCACGAGCTTCTGCGAGGTGCTGTAGCGGTCGGTCTTGTCCTGGACCGGGATGGTGACGAACTCCCCGCCCGTCGGCGCCGCGGCGGTTCCGCCGTTCATCGCCGGGATCGGGATGATGCCGTAGTCGAACCCCGCCTTCTTGGCGTTGGCCAGCTGCCAGGTGCCGTTCTCGCTGAACGCGTACTGGCCGGTGGCGAACTCCTGCCAGCTGGTCGTCTGAGTGTTGTTGATGACCGAGTTCGGCGCGTAGCCCTGCTTCAGCCAGCCGGTCCACAGCGACAGCGCCGCCACGCCCTGCGAGGAGTCGAGCTGCTTCAGATTCGCCCCGGCGCCCCAGAACCACGGCAGGAACTGGAAGCTGCCCTCCTCGGTGCCGATCGCCGAGAACGTGATGCCCTTCTTGCCGGCCGCGTGGACCTTCGCCAGCGCCGCCGTCAGCGAGGACCAGTCCTTCACCGAGGCGATGTCCACGCCGGCCGCTGTCAGCACCGCCTTGTTGTAGTACAGCGCCAGGGTGTTGGCGCCGATCGGGACGCCGTAGGTCTTGCCCGCCAGCTGTCCGGCCGCCAGCAGGTTCGGCGCGACGCCGGAGGTGTCCAGGTGCGTGGTGCCGGTGTCGGTGATGACGCCGGCGTCGGCGAGCGTGGAGACCACCGGGTTGTCGACGATCAGCACGTCCGGGGAGCTGCCCTGCTGCGCGGCCAGCAGCACCTTGGTGGTCAGGTCGGTGGTGTCGAAGCCCGTGCGCTTGACCGTCACCCCGGCCTGGGTGCCGCACTTGGTCAGCAGCTGGGACCAGGCCGAGCCGCTGTCGAACTGCGGGTAGGGGTCCCAGACGGTGAAGGTCCCGCCGGCCGCCGCGCCGCCGGACCCGGAGCCGGAACCCCCGGCGCCGGTGGAGCTCTTGGACGCCGAGCAAGCCGCGGCCGCGCCGGTGACCGCCAAGGCCAATCCGACCGCGGCGAGCCGCCGGGTCATGGACTGTGATTTCATAGTCGTTCCCTTTCGATCCGCCGCCACCAGGCGGCTGATGGACTCCGCATTGCCGTGCGGAGGATGGGATTTCTGGGTCGCGCGAGTGCCGGGAGAACGCCCGGTGTCAGTTGTCTGAGACACTGGCTGACGGTCGCCTGCCGGATGACTGTCAGTGCGGTGTCAGTGCTCTGACACGGGGACGGGCCCGGTGCTCGCGCGCAGGGAGACCGGTGGTGCGAGCAGGACGTGCCGGGGCGGCGCGTCGGGGGTGGCGAGCAGTTCCAGGAGCAGTTCCACCGCGACCCGGCCCATTTCCGCGGCCGAGACGTCGGCCGCGGTCAGCTGCGGCGTGACCGCCGTGGCCCAGCGGCTCAGGGCGATTCCGGTGACGGAGAAGTCCAGCGGGACCTTGCGGCCGTGTGCGGCCAGGCCCCGGTAGAGACCGCCGAGCGCCGCCTCGTTCACCGTGACCAGGGCGGTGGTGTCCGGGTCGGCGGCCAGGACGCGGCCGACGGTGTCCTCCCCGGAGGCCGCGTCGTCGCCGCACAGGTAGGCCGTGCCGACGACGCCCTGCTCCTGGCAGGCGTCCTCGAACCCGGTCAGGCTGCGGTGCGCGGACTCGTATCCGGCCCGGAACAGCCGCTCCGAGCGGTTGACGAAGGCGACGCGCCGGTGGCCGAGGTGCGCCAGGTGCTGCACACACGACCTGACCAACGCGGTGTAGTCCATGTCGACCCACCGGGTGTGGTCGGGCTTGCCGGTGCGGCCGATGGTGACGAACGGGAACCCGGCCTCGGCCAGGTAGTCGACCCGCGCGTCGTCGAGCCGGATCTCCATCAGGACCGCGCCGTCCACCCGCCGCTCGGCGACCAGGCGCCGCAGCCCCCGCTCGTCGTCGCCGACCGACGCGGCCAGCAGCACGTCGTACCCGAACCCGGCGGCCGCCTCGACCAGCGAGCCGATGAAGTCCAACTGCATGTCGGTGTAGTGGCTGCTGGCCGGCGGGAACACCAGGCCCAGGGTGTGGGTCTGGCCGGAGGACAGCGCCCGCGCGGTGGCGCTGGGCTGGTAGTCGAGCTCGTCGATCACCGCCTGGATCCGCGCCCGGGTCTCGGGCGAGATCGACCGCTTCCCGGACAGCGCGTAGGACACCGTGCTGCGGGAGACTCCCGCACGACGAGCGATCTCACCGATGTTCACGCGATTCTCCGATGGCGCCGAGGGACGAGGTGGGGCAGGGCGAGGCGGGTTGAGGCGGGGTGGTGTCGAATATCGAACCGGTTCGACCGGCGAGTTGAAGCGAGAGTAGGCGCGTCGGCTTCGTGTGTCAATCATGTGAACGACGGCCGAGCTGCCTCGCTGGTGGACCGCCGGTGGCTCGGTCGGCCGGAGGCGTTGACAGGCGGGAATCAGCACCCTAGGTTCTGACGAACCGGTTCGACGAGATGGTCGACCGCCGGGAGGTGACGTGTGCGAATGTGGGGGGGGGCGGGCGCGGGCGAGCGCAGCCCGGTACGGCGAAACAGTGCGGGGCACAACCGGCTGTCCGCCGGCCGTGCCCCTGACGGTCAGTTCACAGACTCCGGCTGAGCCGCTCGGTGAGCTGCCGGGCGAACCGCGCCGGATCCGGCAGGTCGCCGCCTTCGGCGAGCAGCGCGGTGCCCAGGATGATCTCGGCGAGCTCGGGCAGAGCCGAGTCGTCGGGGTTCTTCTCGTGCGCCGTTCGCAGGCCGCTGATCAGCGGGTGGTCGGGGTTGATCTCCAGGATGCGCTTCACCGGGGGCATCTGCTGGCCCATGGCCCGGTACATCTTCTCCAGCATCGGCGTCATGTCACCGGTGTCGCCGACGACGCAGGCCGCCGAGGTGGTGAGCCGGGAGGACAGCCGGGCCGCCTTGACGTGCTCCCCGAGCGTCGCGGCCAGCCAGGGCAGCAGGGCGGCGAAGTCGGCCTCGCGCTTGCTCTTCTCCTCGCCGTCGCCCTCGTCGGTGTCGGCGTCCAAGTCCACCTGGCCTTTGGCGATGGACTGGAAGCGGTGGCCGTCGAATTCGGTGATCTGGTCGACCCAGACTTCGTCGACCGGGTCGGTGAGGATCAGGACCTCGTAGCCCTTGGCGGTGAAGGCTTCCATGTGCGGGGAGTTCTCCACCGCGGTGCGGGTCGCGCCGGTGAGGTAGTAGATGGCGTCCTGGCCGTCCCTCATCCGGGCCACGTATTCGCGCAGGGTGGTGGTCTTCTCGGGGTCGTGGGTGGAGTCGGCGGAGATCAGCTCCAGCAGGGTCTCGGTGTTGTCGGTGTCTTCGATCAGGCCTTCCTTGAGCACCCGGCCGAACTGGTCCCACAGTTTGGTGTAGCCCTCGGCGTTGTTCGCCTGCATGTCCTTGATCGTGCCGAGGACTTTTTTGACCAGGCGGCGGCGCACCCCGCGGATGTGCCGGTCGTGCTGCAGGATCTCGCGGGAGATGTTCAGCGACAGGTCGTGGGCGTCCACCACGCCCTTGACGAAGCGCAGGTAGTTCGGCACCAGGGCTTCGCAGTCGTCCATGATGAACACCCGCTTGACGTACAGCTGCACCCCGCGCTTGGTTTCCCTGGCGAACAAGTCGAAGGGGGCCTGGGAGGGGATGAACAGCAGCGCGTCGTAGGCGAAGGTGCCCTCCGAGCGCATGTGGATGATCTCGGCGGGGTCGGTCCAGTCGTGGCTGATCTGCTTGTAGAACTCGTGGTACTCGGCCTCGGACACCTCGGCACGGGCCCTGGCCCACAGCGCCTTCATCGAGTTCAGCGTTTCCATCTCGGTGATGGTCACGCCGTCTTCGGCGCCGCGTTCGACCGCCATGCGGATGGGCCAGCGGATGAAGTCCGAGTACTGCTTCACGATGGCGCGGATCTTCCAGTCGGCCAGGTAGTCGGCCAGGCCGTCCTCGCCGTCGGCGGTCTTCAGGTGCAGCGTGACCTCGGTGCCGACCGGCAGGTCGGCGGCTGTGGAGATGTCGTAGGTGCCCTCGCCGTCGGACTCCCACAGCGTGCCCTCGGTGGTGCCGGCGCGGCGGGTGCGCAGCGTGACCTTGTCGGCGACCATGAACGCCGAGTAGAACCCGACGCCGAACTGCCCGATCAGGCTCTGCGCGGCCTCAGCGTCCTGGGCGGCCTTGACCTTCTCCAGCAGGCTCGCCGTCCCGGATTTGGCGATGGTGCCGATCAGCTCCACCACTTCCTCGCGGGCCATGCCGATGCCGTTGTCCCGCACGGTCAGGGTGCCCGCGTCCCGATCGACCTCCAGCGTGATGTGCGGGTCGGAGGTGTCGGCATCGAGGTCGGAGTCGACCAGCGACTCCAGGCGGAGCTTGTCCAAGGCGTCGGAGGCGTTGGAGATCAGCTCCCGCAGGAAGATGTCCTTGTTCGAGTAGATCGAATGGATCACCAGCTGCAACAGCTGGCGGGTCTCAGCCTGGAACTCCAGGGTCTCGGTGCTGCTGGCCACCGGGCGTTCTCCTTATGGGGTGTCGTTGATTCGCTGTCGGTATTTTGCCGTCTATATTTCACGGCGGGGTGAGCCGACGGGCCTGATCAGAGGCGGCCCGCACCTCCTCAGTGCTGCGGCCCACGGCGCCGACTTGCTCGGCGAGCACGGGGTGGCCCACCTGCAGGTGCGTACGGGCATCGGCCAGCGGGCCGAGCAGGTCGGCCGGGTCGTCGTGGCTCAGGGCGTTGCGCAGCGCGGCCAGGTCGCCGGCGGCGCCGGTGCCGAGGTCGTCCAGGGCCCCGATCTGCCCGGCCAGCTGCCGCAGGTCGGCGGCGTTGCCCCGGGCCCAGGTCGCCACCGCCTTGTCCCCGGCACGCTTGTCCCGCTCGGCACTGACCCGCTGCTCACCGGTCCCCGCCGCGCCGTCCGGAGAAGGCCGCAGCCGCAGGTAACGGCGCTCCGCGGCCTGGCGGCTGGCCACGCCCAGGGCCGGGGCCAGGTCGGCCCAGCTGGTGCCGAGGGCGCGGGCGGCCTCGATCAGCTCAGGTTCCCAGCCTGCCAGCTGCGCGCGCAGCTCACGGAGCAGCGTCAGTGCGGCCAGCGCTTGGTTCGCGTTCAGCGCTGTCGGCGTACCATCGGGTACCTGCACGGCTTGCATCGCCTGCGTGATCTCGCCGAGGGCCGCATCGGTGTCGAACACGTCCGCCGGTGCTGTGGCATGGCGGAGATCTGCGTCTCGCAATGACGTCATCCTTTCAGCGACGCCACTGCTTGTCGTCGCTTCGATGACACCTTATATCAGGGCCCGTCGTCGCGTCGACACGCTAGGAGAATGACGCTATGAACGAACTGGCGGAGCTTGAGGAATGGATCGCAGTGCTCGACGCCTGCGTCGAGCCCATCGCCACGCGGCCGGTGGACCTCACCGACCCCGACTGGGTGCGGAAGATGCGGGAAGGCCCGCATCCACTGGACGAGGCGGGGATCCGTCCGGCGGCTGAGGCGGCACTGCGGGACGTGCTCTCTTCCTACGTGGAGGGCCCCGAGCAGGTCCGGGCCTTGTTGCGCGCGCTTCTGGAGCGGTATCACTCGTTCTGCTGGGCCACGACGCTACCCTTCGAACCCACGCCCCAAGGCTTCCGTCAGCAGCTGCTGGAGATGTCCGTCAAGGATCACGGCGGCGACACACGGGACATGATGGTC
The DNA here is from genome assembly GCF_041261445.1 of Catenulispora sp. EB89. Lineage (NCBI taxonomy): Bacteria > Bacillati > Actinomycetota > Actinomycetes > Catenulisporales > Catenulisporaceae > Catenulispora > Catenulispora sp. EB89. The sequence continues at coordinate 192,476 of NZ_JBGCCU010000010.1, read as the reverse complement.
ACCCTGAACGGTCTCTGCGAACAGGCACGGGACACCGGTGTCGACATCCGGCCGCTCCTCCTGGAGGTAGCCGACTTCTCCAGCGACGTCGACAAGTACGGGATGGGCTCCATGCGGAGCATCCTGCTTCGAGCGGCCGGACGAGAGCCCGTCGGGCTCTGGTAACCGCTCGGCCCCGCTAGATCTCCTGCGGCTCCCAGTCCGCCACCAGGTCCAGCAGCCCCGGGAACCGCTCTTCCAAGTCCTCGATCCGCACCTGGCTGCGCCGCTCCAGCCCGTACTGGCGCTGCCGCGTAATCCCCGCCTCGCGCAGCACCTTGAAATGGTGCGTCAGCGAGGACTTCGGACGGTCGAAGCCGAACCAGCCGCAGGTGTGGTCGAAGGCCTCGGCGTCCAGCAGCAGGCGCTGGACGATCGTCAGGCGCAGCGGGTCCGACAGTGCCGCCATCACCTGCTCCAACCGGATGTCGTCGCGCGCCGGCTCGGCGAGCGGCTCGGGCGTGTCGGGGGCGGCCGGGAACGTCGCGAACCGGGGCGCGGCCTCGGATGGCGTGCCGGGCGCCTGCCTCGCGGCGCGTGCCTTGGTGCCTGTCACGGCGACCTCCTCGCTCTCAGTACGAGTTCTATCGTACAGTGTCGCCTGTTCGAAAAAACTCGTACTATCTCCGGGGGTAAACCCGATGGCTGACGTCCTCTCCACCGCCGCGTGCCGGTCCCGGCAGCGGCCCGAACGCGCCGCCGCGGCATCGGTCCGCTCGATCCTGACCGCCGCCTGGCCGATCACCGCGGTGTTCGTCCTGTCGAACGCCGCGACCCCGCTCTACGTGCTCTGGCAGCGCTCCATGGGCTTCTCCAAGGGCACGCTCACCGTCATCTTCGCCTTCTACATCGTCGGCCTGTTGGCATCGCTCCTGGTCAGCGGCGTCGCCTCGGACCGGCTGGGACGCAAGGCGGTCCTGATACCGGCCCTGCTCCTGGCGCTCGCCGCCTGCCTGGTCTTCGGCACGGCCACCTCCGTGACCGCGCTCATGGTCGCCCGCCTGTTCACCGGCTTCGCGGTCGGCGCCGTGGTCAGCGCCGGGATGGCCGCGGTGTCGGACGTCGCCGGGCCCGAACGCCGCCGCCAGGGCGCGCTGCTCGCCTCGTGCGCGATGGTGTTCGGCGCGGGGCTGGGCCCGCTGGCGGCCGGGATCCTGGCGCAGACCGTCGCCGGGCCGACGGTCACCGTCTTCGCGGTGGAGGCGGCGCTGCTGCTGACGGCGCTCGCCGCGGTGCTGCGCCTCCCGCTCCCCCGGCCCGCGCGCGCCGCGAGCACTGAGAGCGCCCACAGCAGCACCGCGCACACCACAGCCGGCAGCTGGATCCGCATCCCCTCGGTCCCACCCCACGGCCGCCTGCCGCTGCTGCACGGCGTCGCCGCCTTCGCCCCCGGCATCACCGCGACCTCCTTCGTCCTCTCCCTCGGCCCCTCCCTACTGGCGAACCTCCTGCACTCCGGCAGCCGCATCCTCGCCGGCTGCACCGCGTTCGTGATGTTCGCCGCCGCGACCGGAGCGCAGTTCGCCGTCCACCGCCTCAGCCGCCGCCGCATCCTGCTGGTCAGCCTCGGCGCCACGACGCTGGCGATGGCCGCCCTGGCGGGCGCGGTCACCGCCGGCTCGGCACCACTGCTGTTCACCGCCGCCGTCCTGGCCGGCGTCGGCCAGGGCCTGGGCCAGCTCGCCGGCCTGTCCCTGCTGAACGCCACCATCCCGGCGCACCGCCTGGCCGAGGCCAACGCGGCCCTGAACGTCGGCGGCTACCTCGCCGCCGGAACCCTGCCGGTCGCGGCCGGCTACCTCAGCGACGCGGTCGGCCTCAGCACCAGCGCCTCGGTGTTCGCCGCGGTGCTCGCGGCGCTGGCGATCGGCGGCGCGGCAGTCGTGGTCGCGACCCGGCACAAGGTCGAGGAACCGGCCTGACCCGCGCGAAATCAGTAGTCTTCTTCACGGCAGCGGCCGTCGAGCGCCCAGGCGAAGAACCCAAGCGTGCGATCGGTTGAGGTGCGGGAAGTGGACGAAAGGGTAGGCCAGCAACAGCCGGTCCGGAGCCCGCCGGCCCTTCGAGATCGCCGCCGGTGAATCCGCCGCCGTGCACCCACACCAGGGCGTGCCGCACTTCACCGCGCGATCGCCGCGCGTCCCCGGAATCACCCGATCCTCGATCCCGACGTCCGGCATCCCCAACCCCTCGGGGTCGGCGAAGAACTCGGTGAGCCGCGCCGTGTGGTCCGGGCGCGCGCCTGTCCTCAGCTCCAGACGCGCGCGGTGGCTCGGGGTGGGTCAGGACAGCGTTCCGGTGACGGTGCTGCCGGACTTGGTCAGGTAGTACGTCGCGGTGGCGCCGCTCCAGAAGTGGAACGTGAGCGTCACGCGCTTGCCGTCGGTGAGCGAGGCCAGGTAGGCGGACGGCAGAACGATGCCGTTGTTCGCGTAGTCGGGCGAGAACGAGGTGCCGTACGCCTGGTACGCGGTCCACGTGGCCTGGCCGGCGTTGGTGCCGTCGGCGTAGACGGACTGCATCATGGACAGCGTGTCGCCGTTGAACTGCGTGGGGATGGTGAAGGCGCTCGCCGTGCCGACCGTCGCGGTCGCCGCCGTCAGCGCGGGCTGGGCGTTGGTCACGACGTTGACCTGCCACGGCAGGCCCCGGGAGAAGTGCGCCGACAGCGTCGCGTCGATGCCGTAGGCCGGGGCGCCGGCCTGGTTCGCCTGCGTGGTCAGCTTGGTCAGCAGCGCGGCCTTGAGCGTGAGCTGGGTGCCGCTGACGGTGTAGTCACAGCCTTCGCGCAGCCGCTTGGTCCCGTCGTAGAGCCCGGTGAAGCGCAGGCCGTTCAGGGTGAGCGTCAGGCTCTGGTCGGCGACCGGAGCGGCCTTGGGCACGTACACCGTGTCGTTGGACGCGGTCCCCGACCGGGTCTTCCAGCTCGACTTCGCCGCGTCGTACGTCGCCGGCTCGATCAGCTGCAGGGTGTTGCGGTCCAGGATGCGGCCGCCGTCGTCCCAGTAGCTCAGGGTGATGCCGGTGGTCCGCGCCTCGTAGCCGAGCAGCTCGTAGTACTTCAGCATCTCGCCGGTCTCGAGGCCGCCGAAGCCCTTGTAGTCGTTGTACAGGCCGACTTCGCCGGCGTAGACCGGGATGCCCTTGGCCACGAACTCGTCGTGCATCAGGTTGAAGGCGTCGAGGACGTTCTGCTGCGAGGTGGCGTCGAAAGTATCGACGCCGGCGATGTTCACGCCGAACGGCCAGTAGCCGTAGTAGTGGAACGACGCGATCAGGTTCGGGTCGTTCAGCGAGGCGATCTCGGTGGCCAGGGCGTCGTCCAGCGGCTTGCTGGCGGTGTCGCCGAGCGTCGAGAGCATCAGGTAGCGCTTGGCGTTCGCGCCGCCGGAGGCTCGCACGATGGTGAAGAAGTCCGTCTGGAGCTGGTTCAGCAGCGTCTCGCCCTGGGCGTCGGTGACGCCGGAGAACGACTGCTCGTTGTCGGCCTCGAAGACCACCGAGCGCGGCTCGTCCTTGAGCGCGGTCGCGATCTGCGTCCAGACCGCGTCGTAGTGCGGCCGCACGGTCGGGTCGGTGGGCATGTTCGTGATCCACTGCCACGAGTCGTGGTGCACGTTGACCACCACGGTCAGGCCGTCGGCGCGCGCCCAGTCCACCACCTGCTTGACCCGGGCCATCCAGGTGGGGTCGATCGTGTAGTCGGGGGCGGCGCCCTCGTGCCCGCTCCAGGTCACCGGCAGCCGCACGCTCTTGTAGCCGAGCGACTTGATCTTCTGGAGCAGCGCCTGAGTGATCGGCGGGTTGCCCCAGGAGGTCTCGGTGGGAATGGCGTCGAGGGTGTTTCCGATGTTGTAGCCGGGCTGCATGTCGGCGACGAACCGCGTCGCGGCGTTCGACGGCGCGGCAGTGCCCTGCGAGGCGGTCGCGGCGTTCGCCGGGAGCGCGGCCGCGGAGACGCCGGCGAACAGCAGGCCGGCGAGGCCGACGATGGTCACGCCGGACCGCCATCGGGTTCTGGAGAAGACAGCAAGCCGCATGAGAACTCCAAGGTGAGCATGGGGACTTGAGAGACAGAAAGCTTTCGCTAGTATGAAGAGAAAGTTTCTCTCTGCCTTGCGCGACGGAGGCTACTAGCCGCTCGGCGGCACGGCAAGCTTCCCGACAGTTTCGGAGACCCCTGATGACGAACCCGTTGGTCCCGCTACGGATCCCGAAGCTCGACCAGGGCATGTGGCAGCAGCCTGACGCGACGATCCAATGGCTGCGCGACACCCGCCTGGGCATGTTCATCCACTGGGGCGTCTACGCCGGCCCGGCGCACGGCGAGTGGTACATGCACTCGGCCGCGATCACGCCCGCCGCCTACCAGAACTTCGTCACGCAGTCCTCACCGCAGCAGTTCACCGCCGACGCCTGTCGGCCCGCTGACTGGGCCCGGCTGGCCCAGCAGCTCGGCGCCGGCTACACCGTGCTGACGGCCCGGCACCACGACGGCTTCGCCCTGTGGCCGAGCAGCTATCCCTTGAGCTGGAACGCCGGACAGGCACCGCTGAAGCGCGATTTCGTCAGGGAATACGTCGCCGCGGTGCGCGCCGCAGGACTGCGGGTCGGCCTCTACTACTCCCCCATCAACTGGCGCTACCCCGGCTACTACGACGTCACCGGCACCGACCCGGCGCACCGCGAGAACGCCCGGCTGATGAAGGAGGAGGTGTACCAGTGCGTCAAGGAGCTGGTCACCCAGTACGGCGCGCTGGACGACTTCTGGTGGGACGGCGGCTGGCTGGCCGAGCAGGGCACTGACGCCGACGCCTCGTTCTTCTGGGAGCCGGGCCGCTACCGGGACTCCGGCAACGGCTGGCCGGTGGACGCCGCCTACGGCGCGACGGAGACCGGCACCGGACTGCCGTTGGGACTGACCGGCTTGGTGCGCCAGTCCCAGCCGACCGCGACCGCCACCCCGCGATCGGGCTGGATCGGCGACTACGACGTCGACGAGGGCGGCGCGGTGCCCACCGGCCGGCTGCGGTCCGGGCACCTGGTGCAGAAAGACGTTCAGCGTCGGCAGCACCTGGGGCCCAATCAGGCCGCGCTGATGCAGCAGCTCGGCACGTTCATGAAGGCCAACGGGGAGGCGGTCTACAACACGCGCGGCGGACCGTGGGACCCGGTGGACGGCCAGTACGGCTTCACCTTCAGCACGAACACCGTCTACGTCCACCTGCTACCCGGCTACTCCGGAAGCACGTTCACCACGCCTGCTCTCGGCGACGCCCACGCGGTACGGGCCTACGACGTGGTCTCGCACGCGCCGCTCCAGCTCAGCATCGGCACCGGTGGTAGCGCCGGCGCCGGAAACCAGGCCACGATCACCGGCATCGACCGCACCCGCTACCCGGATGACACCGTCATCGCGATCGTCCTGGACCGAGCCGTCATCCCCACCGACATCGCCCGCACCCGCGCGACCAGCGCCGACAGCATCGAAACCGCGCACGGCAACCTCGCCGCCAACGCCGTCGACGGCGACACCGCCACCCGCTGGTGCGCGGCCGACGGTGCCACCGGCCACTGGCTGAGCGTCGACCTCGGCAGCGTCACCCCCGTCACCGGGGCGCGCCTGGCCTGGGAATTCGACGGCCACCGCTACAGCTACCGGATCGGCGCCTCCACCGACGGCTCGTCCTGGACCACCCTCGCCGACCTGACCGCGACCGCCGGTACCGCGCAGGTCCAGACCGTCGGCTTCGCCGCGACCACGCGCCACCTCCGGGTCACGGTCACCGCCCTCGACGCCGGGTGCTGGGCCTCGATCCGCTTGTTCGAGGTCTACGACCGGCCGTTCTTCGACCCGTCCCTATAGAACCTGTGCCCGGCTAGAAATCCCAGGCGCGGAGCCGTTCGACAACGCTCACGTCGCCGCCGAGCTCCAGCTGGTCCATCGGGATCCGGTCGTAGCACGCGAGGACCACGTCGCTCGCCGTGCCTCGGATGAAGGCGGTCGCCTCCGAACCCGCGTCGGCGTCCGACAGTTGGCGCACCTTCGAGCCGTCGGCGGACAGCGTGAGGCGCCAGGAGTGGCCCTCGGTGACGTGGACATCGAGGGTCGCGGGCTCGTGCGGCCAGGGCGTCTCGGTGGTGCCGCAGGTGGTGTTGAACTCCTCGACGCCGTCGATCGCCGCCTCCGTCGGCAGCGCCGGCGGCTCCGCGACACCGGCCGCGAGCTGGGCGTCGTAGGTGTGAACCGCTGCCTCCTGCACCTGGTGCCGGGCGACGGCGCCGGAGGTCTCCGGCGACTGGGTGTCGCCCCACCAGGTCCAGCAGCCCCGGTCCGGACCGGCCTCGCGCAGCGCGTCGACCAGCTGCCGGGTCGACTCGGCGAGCCAGTCGAGCAGGGCCTCGCGCTCCTCCGGCGCCGACTCGGCCGCCGTCTGCCAGGTCCCGGCCGGCGGCTCGTCGGCCGGGCCGGCCGCGACGATGGCGGCCCACCGGCGCTGCACGCCGCCCAGGTGCCGCGCCAGGACCATCAGCGTCCACCCGGGGCAGCCCGCGACCTCCGCCTCGAGATCAGGCGCGGACTGCACCGCGGCGCGGAAGGCGGAGGACCGGTCGTCGATCAGCTTGAGCAGCTCAGGCAGCTCGGGAGTCGTATACACGACGGATGTCTACCAGCGATCTCCCATCGCGGCCAATGATTAAACGCTGATCAGACCCAGGGACCGTAAGGAGGACCACAGGGCTTCGGGAACGCTCGCCCGGTACAGCTCGATATTCCGGGCGACCTGAGTGCCGAGCGGCGGGGGTGCGCGCGATGGTGCCGGCGTTGTTGACCAGGATGTCGACCGGACGCTCGACGACGGCCAGGCGCCCGGTGAGGTCGAATCGGTTCGTGCTCATGCCAGGCCTTCCGAAGAGGAGTCGGTGCAGTCCACCAGGACCTTGACGTCGTGGCCGGCTTCCAGCGACTGGAAGGCGCCGAGCGCGTCGGCGAGTGGCACGACCCTGCTTATCAGCTGCTCGGCCGGGACGGTGCCCTCGGCGACCAGGCGCACGGCGGTCTCGAAGTCCTCGCGGTCGTACAACCGGGCGCCGATCAGCGTCAGTTCCCGCCAGAAGAAGCGGTGCAGGTTCACCGGCCGGGGCCGGGGGTGGCTGGCGACCAGGCACAGCCGGCCGCGCACCGCGAGCACGTCCACCGCGGTCTGGACGCCGGCCTCGGCGCCGGAGACTTCGAACGCGACGTCCGCGCCGGCGTCCCCGGTCCATTCGCGGACGCGCTCAAGCACGGCGCCGCCGCCATCGCCGGCGCCGTCGGCGGAATCCGCGCTGGGGTCCCACGTCCGCAGCCCCAGCCGTTCGGCCAGCCGCCGACGGTGCGCGTTCGGCTCCACGACCCGCACGTCGCCGCCGGCGGCCCGCGCCACCACGGCGATCAGCACGCCGACCGGTCCGGCCCCGACCACGACGACCCGGTCGCCGTCGCGCACGCCGGCGCGGGCGACGTCGTGCACGGCCACGGCCGTGGGCTCCACCAGCGCCGCCCGGTCCAGCGGCAGCGACTCCGGCAGCCGGACCAGCGTCGAGGCGGGCACGGTCCAGCGCTGCTGCAGCGCGCCGGGCGAGTCGATGCCGAGGAAATCAAGGTTCTGGCACACGTGCCGATGCCCGCGGAGGCAGGCCGGGCAGGTGCCGTCCCAGCGCAGCGGCATCACCGTGACCGGATCGCCGGGCGCGAAGCCCGCGACGCCGGGGCCGACGCGGAGCACCCGCCCGGACATCTCGTGTCCGATGACGGCCGGCGTCTTGACCCGCGCGTCCATGTCGCCGTGGAAGATGTGCAGGTCGATGCCGCAGATCCCGACGTAGGCGGGGGCGAGTTCCACCTCTCCGGGCCCCGGGGCCGCGGTTTCGGCCGGGCCGGTCGTCAGGGTGCGGGCGGCGGTGTACCGCACGGCCAGCGGCGTCGTCATGGTGTCAGCGTCCTTCTTTGCGGAGAGCAGACGGCGCGGTGCCGTCGGTGGTGACGGGAATCGGGCTCTGCCCGGGGCCGGGGGCGTCGGTCACGGCCCCGGACAGAGGTCTGGTGCGGCGGACGGTCAGCCGAGGTTCCACTGCTGGTTGTGCGCGATGTTAGCGGTCACACGCGTGGTTCGTCGCTGAGATGCCAGATCTCCGGCAGGTCCGACCAGCGGCTGCCGTCGGCGGAGTCCGGCCACGGGACCTGGCAGGGGTCGGTGAAGGTCCACCACCGCTGCGTCTCGGGATCGGCCTTGATGATCCCTTCCAGGTCGGCGGCGAAGTCCGCGCCGTGGTACTCGTAGTAGGCGAAGAGCAGGTCGCCGTGGAGATAGATGCTGTATTTGCGGATGTGCGCCGCGCGCAGTGCGGCCTCGACACCCGGCCAGACTTCGCGGTGCAGGGCGAGGTATTCCTCGCGCAGCTCGGGTCGCAGCCGGGCGACTTGGGCTATGCGCTGCATGTCAGGGCTTTCCTGTCGAAGGGGCGCGTCTGCGGGCAGGCGGCGACGAGTCCGACGCTCGGGCAGCTGATGCTCCCGCGCGGGTCCCAGAAGTGAAGCCGCGAATCCAGAACCACAGGGTTCTGATACTCCGAGGTCACGCCGAGCCGTCCGTCCGCGCGGGCTCGGCGTCGAATGGCGTGCGGTAGGACGGCTGCCGCGTACGCAGCTCCAGGCGCAGCGTCAGCCGCACCCGCGTGGAGCGCGGCAGCTCGACGGTGAGCCACGGCCCGCCGACCTCGGCCGACTCCGACGTCTCGATCGGCGGCCGGTGTCCGTAGTCGTAGAGGTCGCCGATCCACGACGAGTCCTCGCAGGCCGTGTACTCGACGGCGGCGATGGTGTGCTCCGCGAACGGGCCAGCCTGCACGATCACCGTGCGCGCCTGCTCCGGGTCGAGGTTCACCAGCTCCACGACCGTGGCGCGCGGATCGATGCTGGACACCAGTGCCGCGACCGACGGCGGCAGGCCCGGGCGGCGCGATTCGGCGTCGTAGTAGCGCACGCGCGCCTGCTGGAGGCCGCCGTTGTACAGCACCTGCGGCCCGCCCCAGGTGAGCTGGACCAGGGCCTCGGTGGCCACCGGGTTCGACTGCTGCCACAGGTGGATGTCGGCCTCGGGCACGTCCAGGTCGCGGTAGCGCTCCATGCGGGTCAGGCGGTGGCGCGTCTGGGCCTGCGCGGTGGCCAGGATGCGCTCGGGGTAGCCGGGGTCGTCGCCGGCCAGGAAGGCGAACCAGGGCTCTTCGTGCCCTGATTCCTCCTTGCTGCGGAACGGCCGGATGACGCTCCAGTCGATGCCGGAGGCCTCGCGCAGCTGCTCGATGCGCTCGCGGTCGGCGTCGGAGGCGGTGTGGTGCCACAGCGCGGCGGGCACGACCAGCGGCATCGGGTTGTAGTCGAACCAGCCCTCGTCGCCGTGCCGGTACGGGACGTGGAAGGTCGGGGTCCGGACGTCGTCGAGCAGCTGGATGGTCCACTTGGACTGCAAGCTGGAGTCCGCGTCGGCGAAGGCCATCGTCTTGCCGCGCGCGATGAGCTCGTCGAGCGCCGGGCCGACCAGGTCCAGGTAGGAGTCGTCGCCGGTGACGGTGGCCGCGGCCAGCGCCGCGACCGCCGCGGCGGGTCCCACGCTGTGCCAGCCGTGCGGCCAGTTCCAGCCGTAGTGGCCGCCGTACCAGCGGCCCTCCAGCAGGCCGCCGACGGTTCCGTCCGGGGCGACGTTGTCGGGTATGACGCCGTCGTTGGCGGCAGCCCGCTCGCGCCAGGCGCCGACGTACTCGACGATCCAGTCCCGGTAGCGCTCCTCACCGGTGAGGATCAGGGCGTTGAGGGCGAGGTTGGTGGCCGCCAGGTTGACCGCGGTGTCGCCGACCCCTGTGCGCAGCCGCATCTGCTCGCCCAGACGCGGATCCTGGTCCAGCGGCGGGGTTTCGGCGCCCGCCGGCAGGATCCAGTTCAGGGGGAAGCCGTACATCTCGGCTTCCTTGGGCAGCCACGGGTAGTACTCGCCGTCGAACAGGCCTTCCCGGTCCGGGTCGCTGCCGTTGTGCGGGCGCCGGATGATGCGGTGTTCGGCGTCGTAGTTGCGGTGCACCGAGTCGACGTAGAGCTCTGCGAAGCGGACCGCGCGCTCGCGCCAGCGCTCGGGGTCGGCCATGCACAGGAAGTAGAACAGGAGCAGGCTCTCGCCCTGGTGGAACCAGTCGTATCCGCGCTCGTACTCGTCGCGCAGCATGCCGAGCTCCGTGAGCTGGCGGGTCACGCCCTCCCAGTGCCGCTCGGAGGCGGCCAGCAGGTCGTCGGCGCCGCCGAGCAGATACAGCTGCGGCCAGTTGAAGAAGACCTCGTAGAAGTCGTCGCCGCCGTCGCGGGTGGAAAGCGTCCCGTGGTATCTGAGCTCGCCGCCGGGCCCGGTGAAGTCCTCGGCGAACCGCCGCCACGACCGGTCCAGCAGATCGAAGAGCTCGCGCTCGGCCAGCGCCCAGCCGGGAGGCTCGAGCACCGGGACAGAGGCTTTGATGACGGGATGCATGAAAGGTATCTCCGTTTGGACGTTGCAGGATGTTCAGCTCTTGGTGGCGCCGGCGAGCATGCCGGTCACCAGGAAGCGCTGGGAGAACAGGAACACGATGAGCACCGGGGTGATCGCCAGCAGCGTCGCCAGCGCGAGCTCCGGACGTTGCACGGCCAGGCTGCCGACGGTCGGGTTGAACTGCGGCACGTCGTCCAGCAGCGTGCCCAGGCCCACCTGGACCGGGAGCTGGTTGCTCTGCGGCAGCATGACGTAGGGCAGGAAGTAGTTGGTCCAGTTGGCCACGAAGCTGAAGAACCCGACGAGCGCCACGATCGGCGCGGCCAGCGGCAGCGCGACCCGGCGGAAGACGCCGAGCTCGCTGCAGCCGTCCAGTCGCGCGGCCTCCAGCAGTTCCCTGGGAAGCGCGGTGCTGAAGTAGATGTAGGCCAGATACACGCCGAACGGATAGAACGCGTACGGGAGGATGATCGACCACATCGACCCGATCAGGTGTACCGCGTTGACTTCCAGGAACAGCGGCACGACCAGCGTGGCGTTCGGCATGAGCATCACCACGAGGGTGGCGATCAGCAGCATGCGGCGGCCGCGGAACTCGGTCATGGCCAGCGCGTAGCCGGCCGGGATCGCCACGGCCAGGGTGATCACCAGCGCCGCGAACGAGTAGAGCGCGGAGTTGCGCAGCCACTGGAACATGGCGTCGCCCTGGTAGGACGTCAGCGCGTCCCAGTTGGCGCGCAGCGCGTGCCAGGACCCGAACGCCAGCGGGTTGCCGTGCACGAGCTGGTCGTCGGTCTTGGTCGCCGCGAGCACCAGCCAGAGCACCGGCAGCACGAAGAAGACCACGAACAGTCCGAGCACCAGCGCGGGCAGCGGGTTGCCCGGCTTGCGGCGGCGGGCGGCGGCACTGCGGCGCGGTCCGGAGCCGGCGCGCGGGGCGGCCGTCTCGGTCCGGGTCCGGAAGGTCGACACGCCGGGGTGTCCCTCAGTCGGCATCGAAGAACCCCGATCTGGCGACGAACACGGCGGCGACGACCAGGCCGACGAGCAGGAGCTCGACCGAGATGGCCGCGGCGGTGTTGACGTCGTTGTTCTGGAAGGCGAAGTCGTAGGAGAGCTGGTTCAGCGAGTAGTCGCGGCCCGCGACGCCGACGCTGGCCTGCGCGAGCAGCTGCGGTTCGACGAACAGCTGGGTGCCCCCGGCGAAGGCCAGGATCACCATGTAGATGATCCACTTGCGCAGCATCGGGATCTGGATGCGCCGCGCCGTCTGCCAGGCGCTCGCGCCGTCGATCCGCGCGGCCTCGATGACCTCGTGCGGGATGTTGTTGAGCGCGCCGTGCATCACCACGATCCACCCGCCCGCGCCGGTCCAGAACGCGATCAGGGTGAACAGGACCGGCAGCTGGCCCGGGGCGACGACCTGGCCGAAGGTGTCGAAGCCCATCGCCCGGAGCAGGAAGCTCACCGGGCTCACCGTGGGGTCGAGCACGAACAGCCACACCATCACGCCGGCCGCGCCGGCCAGCGCGCCCGGGATGTAGTACAGGAACCTCAGGGCCTTGCTCACACCGCGCGCGGACATCCTTTGCAGCAGCAAGGACAGGCCGACGACGAGGATCACCAGCGACGCCAGCCAGAACACCAGGTACAGCGCGACGTGCTCGACGGCCGGGACGAAGCGGAAGTCGGAGGCGGCCCGGGAGAAGTTCGACAGACCGGTGAAGCGGGCGTTCCCGTCGGTGAAGGCGAAGTACACGGCGTAGCCCGTGGGCACCACGCCGAAGGCGATCAGCAGCACCACGTAGGCGGCGACGAAGCCGTGGCCGGCCCGGCCGGGCCACAGCGCGCGCAGGCCGCGCCGCGCTGTGGTCCGGCCGGTGGTCGCGGAGGGCGTGCTCACTTCGACGCCACCTGGTATCCGTCGGTCTTGGCGTAGTTCACGATCGAGTCGTGCCAGGCCGGCAGCAGGGAGGTGATGGTCTTGCCGGCGTTGACGCCCGGGGTGACCGTGGCCGCCCAGATCGCCTCCTGGCTGAACTGGCCGTAGCCCCAGCCCGTCCACACCTGGTCGGCCGCGGCTGTCAGCGGCGCGGTGATGTCGTCGGCGTAGTAGCCGGAGGCCGACTGCGCGGCCAGCCAGGTCTTGGCCGCCGCCGTGTAGGCCGGGTAGCCCGGGGCCAGCTTGCCCTGGTAGTCGTCCGAGGTCGTGGCCCAGGTCAGGAAGTCGGTCGCGGCCTTGAGGTTCTTGCTGTGCGCGGAGACCAGCCAGGTGCCGCCGCCGACGTTGCCCACCGAGGGGCTGGAGTCGCCGGCCCACTGCGGCATCGGCGCGACACCGATCTGGCCGGCCGGGGTCTTGAAGGTGCCCTGGAACAGCGCGCCGCCGTACCACGACGGGCCGGGCATCATCAGGATCTTGTCGGCCTCGTTCTTGTCGAAGTCCGAGCTGAACACGCTCGAGGTCGACATGGTCTTGTCCAGGATCAGCGTGTCGAGCAGCCCCGCCATCTTGGTGCAGTTCGCGCTGGTGGTGTCGACGGTGACGGCCTTGGCGCCGGTGATCTGGTTGGCGCCGCACTTGCCGGCCCACATGTAGACCTCGGGGGTGAAGGTGTCGCCGGCGGCGCCGACCAGGTAGCCGGGGTGCTCGGTGGCGACCTTCTGGCCGAGTGCCTGGTACTGCTCCCAGGTCGTGGGGACCTGGTAGCCCCACTGCTTCATGAGCTTGTCGTTGTACCAGAGGACGGTCTGCGACAGGTCGTTGCGCAGGCAGTAGACGGTGCCGTCCACGGTGCACGGGGCGTTGGCGTTGGTGGCCCAGCCGTCCAGCGTGGCCTGCGGGATCAGGCCCTTGTTCAGCGGGGCGGTGAAGCCGGCCGGGACCGCCCAGGCGGCCTCGTTGTTCTCCGCGCTGAAGACGACGTCCGGCCAGCCCGAACCGGTCCGGTTGAACAGCGAGACCTTGGTCTGGAGGTAGTTGGAGCCGTTGGCGTCCCCGTCGTAGGTGACGATGTCCATCTTCACCTCGGGGTGTTGCTTCTGGTACAGCTGCGCGGCGGCCAGTCGGGTCGAGTCGACCCAGACCGTCAGCGTGCCGCCGGTCTGCGCGGCGGGCTTGAAGGTGCCGCCGCTACCGGCCGTGCCGGCCTTCCCGGAGCTCGAGCCGCCGCAGGCGGCGGCACCGAGCGCGAGCACGGCTCCGACCGCCACGAGCGCGGCGCGGAATTTCACTGTCATGAACGACTCCCCTGCACTGGGGCACCGCCGAGCTGCGACTGGGCGGACCGGAAATGGAGATATGTGTCCTACTCATCGGGTCGACGTGACTCGGTTTCGGGCCGCCGCGCCGATGTTGCCGACCGGTTACCGGTAACACACCTAAGGCGGTGACCTGTGGCACACATAACAGCTGCGCAGGGAGGTGTGCGTCAAGGGGGCCGGGCGCATCTCTTCAAGATTCTTTTACGCGCGCGTCATCTGGACCGGACTTATGCCCGACTTGCTCACCGTTTGAGCGCCGTCGGTCGTCATATATGTAGGATCCATCTAGTCCCGAACGAGACCCACATGTATGCTCCTTGGCACTTGATACCAAGCAGCAGTGAGGGAGGCCACGGTGGACGGCACACCCGTCCTGGCGGAGGACGGCGCGTCCACGGGAAAACTGGAAGAGGCCCGGACCGACACCTACCGTCCGGGCTATGAACTGATCGCGGAACAGATCCTGCAGCTGATCGCCGAATCACGGCTCCAGCCGGGCGACCGCATGCCGACCGAGAAGGAGCTGGCCGAGCGCCTCGGCGCCAGCCGGACCGTGGTCCGCGAGGCGATCAAGATCCTGTCGGCCGTCGGCCGGGTCCGCGCCCAGAAGGGCCGCGGCCTCTACGTCGCCGACGACGAGGGCATGCTGGGCTCCTCCCGGTGGGGCGGCTTCTTCCTGCCGACCGACCTGGACCACGTCTACATGCTCTTCGAGTTCCGGCGGGTCCAGGAGACCGCAGCCAGCAAGCTGGCCGCGACCCGGGCGACCCCGGCCGAACTCCGCGCCATCGAGTCCGCGGCGCAGCTGTGCGAACAGGGCCACCTGACCGACCAGACCGCCCTGTTCGACCGCGGCGACGACGAGTTCCACCTCGGCATCGCCACCGCCTCGCACAACCCGTTCCTGCTCGCGGCGGTCCGCGAGGCCCGCCGCCTGCAACGCCAGTCCAGCACCATCGGCCTGCACGGCGCGCTCGGCAGCCACGCCGCCGAGGCGATCACCGAGCACGCCGCGATCTACGAGGCGATCCGCCGCGGCGACCCGGAGGCGGCGGCCGCGGCGGCGGGGGTGCATCTGGACAAGACGTTGGAGGACTATCGGCGGGAGATACAGCGGCGATTGTTCGGCTGATCTCTTCGACTGACCACGACGATTTGCGTGCTCAGCGCAGGCCGGCTTCGAGGATCGAGTACGGGCTGGGGGTGGCCACGGCTCGGTCGAGGGTGAAACCGGCGCTGTCGAGCAGGTCGCGGTACTCCTGCTCGGTGCGCTCCTTGCCGCTGAGGATGCCGAGCATGGTCAGGTCCATGGACTTGATGGGGTGGGGCTGGTCTCCCGGGGGGACCAGGCCTTCGAGGATCAGCACTCTGGTTCCCGGCTCGGCGGCGGTGGCGATGGAGCCGAGGATGCGTCGGCAGTCTTCGTCGCTCCAGTCGTGCAGGATCCAGCCGAGGATGTAGATGTCCGCCGTCGGTACGGCGGTGAAGAAGTCGCCGGCGACGAACTCCACGCGGTCGCCGAGGCGGGCGGCTGTCTCCGAGGAGCGTGCGGCCTCGATCGTCACCGGTCGGTCGAGGACGATGCCGCGGCGCGTCGGATCGTCGTCCCGGCTGAGCAGGTCGGCCAGCGTCTTGCCGTCGGCTCCGCCGATGTCGGCGATCGTTCGGCCGGGCGGGAGCCGGTAGCCGTCGAACATGCCGGCGCGCGCGGTGCCGCCCAACGTCGCCATGGCCTGGCTGAACAGGCTCGCGCGGGCGGGGTCGGCGGCGAGCCACTCGAAGTAGGGCATGCCGTGGTACTTCTCGACCGCGGGCTGGCCGGTGCGCAGGGTGTGCCGCAACTCGCTGAACGGCAGGTAGTGGAACTCGATCCCGGCCCGGGCGAGACCGTGCAGTGAATGCGGGTGCTTCTCCGACAGGGTGGCCCCGAGCGGTGTGAGGTGCACGGTCTCGCCGTCCGTGGTGAACACCCCGACCGTCGCCAGGGCGCGGACGGCCCGGCGCAGGGCGTCGGGGTTCGCGTTCGTGCGCTCGGCCAGCACGGCCACGGTGGTGGGACCCTGCTCGTCGAGGATCGTCGGCACGCCCAGATCCGCGATCGCGTACAGGGCCTGGGAGATCTGGAAACCGCCCAGCAGCTGCATCATCACAGCGGTCGGCGGCGGGCTCGGCACAGCACTCTGCTCGGACATCTCGCATCACTCTCGTTCGCTGGGAGTCACCGAGGCCACCGTCTCGTGCGCACTCTGCGATGCGCCACCCGGAGCTGACCCGGTGGGAGGTGGCCGAGGTGGACCGGTCCCGCGTTCGTGGAGATCACAGCCACACCGACCCCGATGCGCGACGGTGAGATGCCTCCCGGGTCGTTGAGCCGAAGCGTCCGAAGCGCCCGAAGCGTCCGAAGCGCCGACCGTTCAGCCGCTCAGTTCAGGCTGTCGGTGACGACCGGGACCAGGTTCGACGCGGCGATGGGTTCATGGCAGGCGCTGCAGGCGAGGTAGGGGTCTGTCTCGTTGCCGCAGGTGGTGTGCAGCAGCGGCCGGTGCGGGGCGTGGCTGCCATCCGCCCCGGGCGCGCGGACCTCGGCCCACCGGGTGATCGCCACGATCGCCGGCACCACCAGCTCGCGGGCGGCATCGGTGAGTTCGTACTCGAACCAGGGCTTGTCCTCCCGGTAGGCCCGCTTGCTGAGCAGGCCGGCCGCCGTGAGGTCGGTGAGCCGGCTGGTCAGGATGTTCGCCGAGATGCCGAGGGTCCGCTTGATCTCCCCGAACCGGGTCGTGCCGAAGAAGATCTCGCGCAGGATCTGATAGTTCCAGCGCTCGGAGATGACCGCGAGGAAGGTCTGGCCGGGCTCGAAGACGACGGGCCCTGAGTCTTTCGTCACGGTATCTCCCGGTTGCGGGTCGGTACTAGTTAGTGAACTGTACCCACCAGGGCCGCCGCCCGGGCTCACGCCGGCGGTTCCTGCCCGGTGAGCAGCTTGAGCAGACCGTCGGGAGTGTCGTCGCCGAACATCTGCCGGTGGTTCTGAGCGGATTCGGCGGCGAGTTCGGCGGCGCGGGGGAAGAGGTCCTGCTCGTACTGCGCCAGGGCCGCCTCGACGTCGCCGGGGTGGGCGGCGATGGCCCGGGCGAGTTCGGAGCCGTCGAACATCGCGAGGTTGGCGCCTTCGCCGGCGAACGGCGACATCAGGTGGGCCGCGTCGCCGACGAGGGTGACGCCGGGGACGCGGTCCCAGCGGTGGCCGATCGGCAGGGCGTTGATCATGCGCAGAACGGGGGCCTCGTCCCCCTCGGTGATCAACGCGGTGAGCCCCGGCGCCCAGTCGGCGAACTCCGCCGCGACCCGCGCGGTGACCGTGGCCGGATCGGCGGCGCTGATGTCCTCGATCCAGCTCGGCGGCACGGACAGCGCGACGTAGGTGTGCAGCACGCCGCCGGGTTCCCGGTGCCCGAGGATCCCCTTGCCCGGAGCCAGCGCGAACAGGGCGCCGCCGCCCATCGCCTTCGCCGCCTCAGGGTGGCGCCGGTCGGCGTCGTGCAGGTAGGTCTCGATGAAGGAGATGCCGACGTATTCGGGCTCGGCGTCGGACAGCAGCGGGCGGATCTTCGACCAGGCGCCGTCGGCACCGACCAGGAGCTCGGTGGTGGCGGTCGTGCCGTCGGTGAAGGCCAGCTCGTGCCGGCCGTCGCCGAGGGACCGCACGCCGGTGACCTTGCGTCCCCACTGGATCGTCCCCTCGGGCAGCGAGTCGAGCAGGATCCGGCGCAGGTCGCCGCGCAGCACCTCGGGGCGGCCGCCGCTGCCGTCGTCGGGCTCGTCGAGCAGCACCGTGCCGTCCGGGTCGAGGACGTGCGCGGCCTCGCCGCCGACGTGGATGATCGCCCGGAACTCGTCGGTGAGGCCGGCCGCGGCGAGCGCCAGCTGCCCGTTGTAGTCGTGGATGTCCAGTTGCCCGCCCTGGGTCCGGGCCGCGGCCGAGGGCTCGGCCTCGTAGATCGTGGCCGGGATGCCGTTGACGTGCAGAACGCGGGCGAGGGTGAGGCCGCCGAGTCCGGCGCCGACGATCGTGACGGGAGTGACGGAAGTGGCCATGGTGCTTCCTCTCAGATCGGAGACGGTCCGACCCGCGGCCGGCGCCTCATGACTGGTACACCGTACCAAGAAGTTTGGTACACCGTACCAGCCGTGCCAGGATGAGGCATGGCCAAAACCACCGGCACCGCCGCGCGGCGCTCCGACGCACTCACCCGCGAGCGGCTGGTCGCCGCGTCGATCGAGCTCCTGGACGCGCACGGCGAGGCCGGCCTCACGTTCCGCGCCCTGGCCGCGCGCCTGCAGACCGGGCACGGCGCCATCCAGTGGCACATAGCGACCAAGGACGAGCTGCTCCAGGCCGCCACCGAGGAGGTCGTCGAGCGGGCCCTGAGCGAGGCGCCGGCGGACGCGGCGAGTCCGCAGCAGAGCATCCGCGCCATCGCCCGCCAGCTGTTCGACGCGATCGACGCCCACCCCTGGGTCGGGACACAGGTGTGCCTCGAACCGTGGCAGGAAGCGGCGCTCCGGATCTTCGAAAGCCTGGGCGCGCATCTCCCGGCACTTGGTGTGCCGGAGCCGGCGCAGTTCGACAGCGCCTCGGCACTGCTGAGCCACATCCTCGGCCTGGCCGCGCAATACGCCGCGGCCGTCCGCCAACTCGCACCCGGGACGGAGCGGTCGGCCTTCCTGTCCGCCCTGGCCGCGCGTTGGACACAACTGGACCCCGCGCAGCACCCCTTCCTGCACCGGGTGGCCGCGCAACTGGCCGACCACGACGACCGGGAGCAGTTCCTGGCCGGCATCGACTTGCTGTTGGACGGGATGACCGCGCGTCGGTAGTTGCCCGCCGGTAGTGGCGCGCGGCTGACGAAAGCAGCACGCCGGGCGGCACGGAAACCCGTACCGCCCGGCGATCGGCCCTACCCGCTCACGATCAGGTCACCGCTCAGGTCGCGGTGACCGTGACCGTGGGCGCGACGTTGGTCCCGGAGTAGCTGGCGCCGAAGCCGAAGCTGGTGCTGGCCCCGGGCGCGATGACGTTGTTGTACGGGGCGTTGGTCGCGGTCACGACCTTGCCGACCTGCGTATCGCTGGCGTTCCACATGTTCGTGACGGTCTGGTTGCCCGCCCACGTCCAGGTCACCGTCCACGACTTCGTCGCCGTCGTGCCCGTGTTCGTGATGGTCACGTTGGCGTTGAAGCCGTTGCCCCAGTCGCTGCTGACCGTGTACGTCGCGGTGCACGCCGGTCCGCCGCCGCCGGTGGAGCCGGCGCTGGTCGTCGCGGTGACCGCGGTGGACGCCGCCGAGACGTTCCCCGCCGCGTCGTACGCCGAGACCGTGTAGCTGTACTGCGTCGAGGCCGTCAGCCCCGAGTCGGTGAACGTCGTCGTGGTCGACGTCCCGGCCAGCGTCGTGCCCCGGTACACGTTGTAGCCGGTCACCGCGACGTTGTCGGTCGACGCCGTCCACTTCAGCGAGACACTGCTGCTGGTGGTGCCGGTGACGGTCAGCCCGGTCGGCACGCTCGGCGGGGTCGTGTCGCCGCCGCCACCGCCGCCGTTGACGATCAGTTCGGCGTACACCGCGTACGCCATGGCGATGTCCGCCTGCGCCCAGAAGCGGTGGTAGGTGAACACCGGCGCGGCCCCGCCGTTGAGGTAGGCCTGCACCTTCGGCCAGGCCGGGTCGCTCTTGTACCAGGAGCGGATGGAGATGAACGTCGCCCCGGGCGCGACCGGGTCGCCGTTGGGCATCTTGCCCGACCAGCCGGACGGCACGTACACCGTGTCGTTGAACTGGCTGTAGTCGGTGCGCGTCTCGGGCGTGGTGATGCCCGCGGTGTCGGCGAACGTCGCCATCACGTCGAGCAGGCTCTTGGCCAGCACCGCGGACGCGGTGTCGCCGGACTTGGCGGCGTAGTACGTCAGGGTCTTGACGTAGGCCGCCGCGACGCCGACGTCGCTGCCGTACTCGGCGACCGAGACGTGCAGCCCGGAGTTGCCGCCCGGGCTCGCCGGGTTCCAGGTGTCCGGCTGGCCGGTCCAACCGAGGGTGGAGGGGATCGAGAAGGTGGTCGCGGTGACCGTGGTGACGGAGGAGGCCCAGGCGACCCACTTGCGCAGGATCGTCTTGGCGGTGGCGTTGCCGGTCACGTAGTAGTACTCCGCGAGCCGTTCCATCGACCAGGCCTGCATGCCGAACCAGTTGTTGCTCGGCGGGTCGTGGTAGACCGGCTCCCAGTCGTAGGCCATGCCGTAGAACGTCGAGTCGCCCGACGGCGGCACCGCGTACTGCCCCTCCCAGCTGTTCGTGCAGCCGCCGGCGATGGCGCCTTCGGCCGACTGGAGCCACTGGTAGAACTCCATCTGCCGCGTCAGGCTGGCGGTCCAGTCGGTCTTCGCGGTCGGGGACATGGGAGTCAGCGCGGCCACGTTCGACATCGCCCAGACCGCCAACGGGTTCTGGTACCCCTGGTGCGCGGCGCCGTCGCCGATCCGCCAGGCCCAGCCGCCCCCGGGCTCGGCCCCGCCCCAGGCGTAGTACCAGGCCAGCAGGTAGTGCTCGGAGCCGCGGCCGGTGCCGGCCGCGCAGGTGGAGGCGTTGGTGCAGTTGCCGATCTGCTTGAAGTACTTGTCGAACAGCGAGTACCGCAGGAAGTCGCCCATCTTGGCGGCCTTCGCCACCGAGGCGGCGATCTGGCCCTGGTTGCCCTGCGCCGAAGCCCAGTGGTAGGCCCAATACGCCGCCTGGACGGCACGCGCGTCGGCGTCGGGGGCGGTCGTGTACTTCCACTGCTTGGAGTAGGCGCCGGACTGCGCGACGAACAGGTCGAGGTAGCCGTTCGGACCGCCGTACTTGAACTGGTCCGTGGTCGGCTGCGGGATCGTCTTCCACACCGATTCGGCCGCGCCGCGCTGGTAGCTGTTGATGAACGACGGCCCGGTCGCCGTGGGCCCGGCCTCTCCGCCGGTGCCCGGCGTGTTGCCGTAGCCGTACTTGTTGTCGACGTCCATCAGCCAGTGCATCCCGTAAATGTCCG
Source organism: Catenulispora sp. EB89 (assembly GCF_041261445.1). Taxonomy (NCBI): domain Bacteria; kingdom Bacillati; phylum Actinomycetota; class Actinomycetes; order Catenulisporales; family Catenulisporaceae; genus Catenulispora; species Catenulispora sp. EB89. Next base: position 171,534 of record NZ_JBGCCU010000010.1, on the reverse strand, counting down.
AGGTGCCGTACGTCGACGTCAGCTCGTTCGCCAGCGGGTCCTGGCCGACCGACACCGAGGTGTTCAGCGGGCTGGGGTAGCTGCTGGGGTCCGGCCACTCCGGGGCGTAGGTCGCCGGGGAGCTCGGGTTGTAGGAGCTGTTCGTCGGCTGGTCGACGTGCTGCGGGATGATGTAGTGCTCGGCCGTCGTCCAGGCGTTGTTGAACGCCGTCCAGTCGCCGGTGACCCGGCCGTACGTCGCCTCCAGCCACATCCAGAAGCTGAACGCCTCCGACGTCGTCTGGTGCCCGTAGTCCGGCGCCTCGACGATCAGGGTCTCGACGCTGTGGTAAGGGATCCCTGACGCGCTGAAGTAGCCGTTCGCAGGATCCTTGATCTTCTTGTACTGGGTGAGGAACTGCTGGGTGTAGGCATCCGTGGCGGCCGACGTCGCGTCGGGGGCGGCACTGGCCGCCCGCGAGACGGCGGGGGCGATGGCCGACGCCAGGAGGGCGCCGCCGGCCGCGGTCGCGAACTGCCTGCGAGACAGCTGTTTGGTCATGTTGGACCTCTGCTTCGGGGACCTGCCGAGATGCGGACCGGCAGAAAGTGGGCTGCTGGTGGCGCCGGGGGTGCTGCCCCGGCGCTGGTGTCGGCGTTGACGTCAACGGCTCGAACACCGGTGATGTTCGGCTCGGCGACACACGCTGTCAACACGCTCGGAGCTTCGCAGCCGTCTTAGTGAAGCGAGAAAGCGCAGGTAGGAGCCATGATCAAGAGTTGGGCCAGGGCGGGCGGGGCCGCGTCGGCGGTGAAAGTTACACCCGCGCAACTCCGGCGGGGGAGGCTCGCCGGTCAGGAGGCGAAAGTGCCGATCACGATGGAGGTCCACCACGCCGCCTGCGACAGCAAGCCGGAACCCAGGGCGCGCAGCAGAAGCGGACGGGGCAGGTCCGGGACCCCGGCGTCGCCGGCGAGCGCCGGAAGGCGGTCGCGGACAGTGCGGGCGTAGACGCCGTTGAGCCCGAGGATCAGGACCGCGTAGAGGTTCAGGAGGGTGGCCGCGTCGCCGAACTTCGGGTCCAGGAAGACCCCTGAGACGCCGAGCCCTGTGAAGCCGGCCCAGATGAGGACGTCGGCGCGCGCGGAGAAGCGCAGCATCTCCGCGATCGTGCGGCGTCCGGCCAGCACCGCCAGGCCGCAGGCGTCGACGGCGAGCACGGTGCCGAAACCGACCGCGAGGCTGACCAGGTGCACCGCGAGCGCGACGCGGTGGCCGGCCGGCCCGGTCCGCGTCTGATGAGCCGCGACGATCATCGCCGACCAGCCCAGGCACACCGCGACCGCGTGCCAGGCGGCGCGGTCGGAGTCGAAGGCGCGCGTCGACGGGAACGCCGAACGCCACACCGGCCGGGCCCCGAGGCCCGGCACGGCATGGTCGGTGGACGACGGCGTCTCGGTCACGGCTTTCACGGAGGTCACGGACGCATGATATTAGGTAAGGCTCAGCTAACAAGCGCTGGGCTCAGCCTCGCCCGGCCCGCAGGTCAGGTACATGCGGCCCCGTTGACGGTGAAGCTGGCCGGAGAGCTGTCGTTCGAGGTGAACGTGCCCTGGAACCCGAACGAGGTGTTCGCCCCCGGCGCGATCGAGCCGTTGTAGGCGGCATTCGTAGCGGTGACGGCGGCGCCGTTCTGGGTGGTGGTGGCGCTCCAGGCGTTGGTGATCTTCTGGTCGCCGGGGAAGGTCCAGGTCAGGGTCCAGCCGTTGATCCCGGTCGTTCCGGTGTCGGTGATGGTGACGTTGGCCGTGAAGCCTCCCGGCCATTCATTCGTTCTGGCGTAGTCGACATGGCAGGTGCCGCCGCCTGTGGTGCTGCCGGAGACCGTCCACGTGAAGCTCGCCGATCCGGACGCGCCGGTGGAATCGGTCGCGGTCACCGTCACGGTGGAAGTTCCAGCCGTCGTCGGCGTCCCGGTGATCAGACCGGACGAGGAGATCGACAGCCCGGCAGGAAGCCCGGCGGCCGTGTACGTCAGCGTCTGTCCGGACCCGGAGTCAGTGCCCTGAATCTGCACGCTGCCGACAGCCTTGCCGACCGTTCCGGCCTGGTTGCCCGGGCTGCTCACCGTGACGGTGTTGCCGCCGGTCACCGTGCCGCCGGGGATCACGTACGTCACCAGCGACCGGCCCGGCACGGTCGCGCTGAACGCGCCGCCGGCGACCGTCGTCGTGCTCTGAGCCGCGACGGTGTTCGAGGTGTTGGTCAGGTACGGCGTCACCGTGGCGCCGTTGGCGACGCCGGTGTTGGCCAGCGCGTAGTTGATCGTGTCGGAGCCGCTGCCGGTGTTGAGCGCCACGATCGCCAGCGAGCCGTCAGGGTTCTTGAACGCGCTCAGCTGGACCGCGCCGCTGGAACTGCTCGCGCCGATGCGGACGGCGCCGGGGTGGATATAGCGGCTGTAGTTGGCGAAGGCCCACAGCCGGCCGGTGGGGATCACCGAGTTGCCGTTGATCTCCAGCAACCCCTCGTTGTCGCCGTTCTCGGAGGGCGTGGTACTCCCCCACCAGTACATGTACGCGCTCAGGTTCGCCTGAGTCAGGCCGGTGTAGATGTGCTGGGCCCAGGTCATGCCGGAGGCGTCGGAGCCGTCGTCCCAGGCGCTGCTGAAGCCTTCGAAGGTCGACCATTCGGTCTCCCACGCCGGCTTGGTCCAGCCCGGCAGCGGCGAGTTCGGCTCGCCGCTGTAGCCGTGGCTGGTCGCCACGGCGGTGTCGGCCAGCGCGGTCGGGTCGGACTCGATCGCGGCGGCGTACTGGCCGGCCTTCGGCCAGCCGGTGGCGGCACAGCAGGAGACCTGCGTGGCCAGGCCGGAGTTCTTCACGGTCGGGCCGAGGACGTCGAGCACGCTGGCCATCTGCGCCGGGCTCATCGTCATGCTGTCGTAGTTGGCGGTGTAGTCGGGCTCGTTCGACGGGCCGACGTAGGTCAGCGGCACGCCGGCGGCGGCGTAGTCCTTGGCGTACTGCACCAGGTAGTTCGCATAGGCCTGGCGCCAGTCGCCGCTGGAGCAGGAGGCCCCCGCCGAGCCGCAGACCTGGCCGCCGTTGTCCGCGGAGTTGTTGGTCTTCATGTAGCCCGGGGCGCTCCAGGCGTCGGCGTAGACGTTCGTCACGCCGTAGCGGGCCTTGATCTGCTGCGCGAACCACAGCTGGCCCTGGTCCTGGTTGGTCTGCGACATCGGTACGTAGTTCGGCGCCGCGTTCGGTCCGCCGGGGTTGTTCGGCTCGATCGTGTTGCCCTGGTCCGCGCCGATCTCGTTGCGCAGGATGGTCAGCCCGGCCCCGGTGGTCGGGCTGTAGAGGTCGGCCAGCGCCTGCTGCTGGGCCGCCGACGGGGCGTTCATGACGCTGGCCGCCTCGCCGAACGCCTCGGAGGCGCCGAAGCCGGCGATGGTCTGGTAGGTGGTGGCTCCGTTGATCGAGGCGCTGTCGGCCGCGTAGGCCGGTGCCGACGGGACCACGATCGTCAGTGCGCACGCGCCGAGGACGCTCAGGCTTGCCGCGAGGGACACGATCTTGCGGCGGTCGGTGCGGTCGGTGCGTCTTGTCAGTACGAGCATGCTCATGCTCCTTTCCGCTATGGGTTCGAGTAGATTTCGGCGCTATCCGAGGGTCCACTGCTGGTTGCTGCCGCCGTTGCAGGTCCAGAGTTCGACCAGCGCGCCGTTGGCGGTGGAGGCTCCGGTGACGTCCAGGCAGAGCCCTGATTGCACTCCGGTGATGGTGCCGTTGGGGTTGAGGGTCCACTGCTGGTTGGTCTGGCCGTTGCAGGACCACAGGATCGCCTTGGTGCCGTTGCTGGTGCCCTTGTTGTTGGCGTCCAGGCACAGGATGCTGCCGCCGACCGTGACGGTCAGCTCGTTCGAGGAGTTGTGCGTCCAGGTCTGGTTGGCCTGGCCGTTGCAGTCGTAGATCTGCTGCTGGGCACCCAGGGTGGTGGTCGAGTTCGGGTCGTCCAGACACTTGCCCGCGCCCACCGCGTGCAGCGCGCCGGTGCTGCCGCCGCCGGTCGTGCCGCTGACCGTCCAGGCGAAGCTCGTCGAACCCGAGGCGCCGGTGGTGTCGCTCGCACTCACGACGGTGGTGAAGCTTCCGCCGCTGGTGGGAGTGCCGGAGATCAGGCCGCTGGACGAGATCGACAGGCCCGGCGGCAGACCGGTCGCACTGTAGGCCAGGGTCTGGCCGGACGCCGAGTCGGTGGCGTGGATCTGCAGGGCGCTGATCGGGGTGCCGGAGGCCGCGCTCTGGTTGCCGGGGCTGGTGACGCTGACCGTGTCGCCGCCGGTGGAGCTGCCGTCCAGGCCCATGAAGTGGATGGCGTAGGCGGCCATCGGCGTGCCCTGGATCGGGAGCTGGTGCCCGGCGCCGACGATGCTGTAGGCCTCGACCTGCGTGACGCCGGCGCTGTTGTTATAGCGGGTCCGGTTCCAGTTGGCGACCGGAGTGTCGCTCGACGACGGGGTCTGACTCACGCCGAGCACGTTCGTCCACTGCTTGATCTCTTCGCCGAGGTTGTTGTAGTTCAGGGTGGTGTCGGCGGTGCCGTGCCACAGCTGCATCCTGGGGCGCGGTCCGGTGTAGCCGGGATCCGCGCCGCGGGCGAGGTCGCCCCACTGCTGCGGGGTCATGGAGACCTGGCCGCCGGCGCAGGGGCCGTTCCAGCCGCGCACGGTGCCGGTGTAGAAGCAGTGGTAGGGGACGCCCATGAACGCCGCGCCGGCTTTGAACACGTCCGGGTAGTCGGCGAGCATGACGTTGGTCATCATCCCGCCGGAGGACTCGCCGGTGACGTAGACGGCGTTGGGGTTCCCGCCGTCGTGCTGCTCGGTGTACGTGACCATCGACATCAGCCCGACCGGGTCGCTGCCGCCGTTGCGCATCAGGGCCTGGTCGGAGGAAACGTCCCAGCAACTGCCGCCGGGGTTGGTCGAGGGGTAGATGACGACGAAGCCGTACTGGTCGGCCAGGGAGCCGAAATCGGTGCTGGAGTACAGGTACGGGCCAGAGCCCTGACAGCCGTGCAGCGCCAGGAGGATCGGCGGGTTCGGCTTGACGTTGTTCGGCACGTAGAGGTACATCGCCAGGTTGCTGGGGTTGGTGCCGAAGTTCGTGATCTGTATCAACGAAACGGCGGGGGTCAGCGAGGCGGCGGCGGCCTGCGGCGCGGCGGGCAGGCTCACACCGACTGCGGCCGCGACCGCCACGAAGAGACCGAGCAGGCGGGATTTCAGGGGGCGGGATCGCAGCATGGGACCTCTTAGTCCGGGGGCGGATGTTAGCGCTAACAGGGAGTTAGCCCGGCCCTGGACTGGCCGTCAACGACGGCATCGGCACGCGGATGCGGGACCTGCGTCGAACCGATTCGGAGAAGGCGGAGCGACCTGCCGGTTCGCCGCGCGGCGGGGATGGCGGCGCGGCGACACACGGCGGAAACTTTCACCCCGCTCAGAGCGGCGGGCGGTGCGTGATCAGCGGGCTGTCTTTCACTGCCCGACCGTGCGGTAGCGGAGACGCACAACGCCGTTGCGGAATCGGCGCTCGTCCAGGAGCTCCAGGTCGACGCGCATACCGGTCGGCAACCCCGGCTTGCCCCCGCCGACGACGACAGGCAGGACGAACAGCTGGCACTCGTCGACCAGCCCGGCTTGGAAGGCCTGCGCGGCGAGGTTCGCACCTCCCACGATGAGGTCGCTGGTGGCCGTAGCCTTCAGGTCACGCACTCGGTCGGGATCGAAACTGCGTTCCAGCCTGGTATCGGCAGTCGACACCTTGTCGAGGGTCGTGGAGTACACGACTTTGCTCGCCGCCCGCCACGCGGTCGCGAAGCCGCCCATAAGGTCCGACAGCGCCGCCAAAGCAGGGTCGGTCTCCCACACGGACATCGCCTCGTACAGGCGCCGGCCGTAGAGGAACGTGCCCGCAGAGCGCAGGAGTTCGGTGTGGACGGCGAAGACCTCGTCGTCGACGGGGAACCAGTCGAAGGCGCCGCGTTCGTCTTCGATGTAGCCGTCAAGCGACATGTTCGTCGCGTAGATGAGCTTTGCCATGCCTCTGGCGTTCGCCAGCGCGGCGTCCAACTTGGTGAACGCCTGGCGCCAGCCCTCCTTGGCGTGGGACCTCAGATGTCCGGGGAGCCACTGGCGGATCTCCAGCCGCGTCCGTCCGTCGGATTCGTCGTAGAACTCGACCCGCATCCGCGTCTCGAAGGGCTCGACACCCTCCGGCAGCCGGCCGCTGACGTACATGACGCCGTCCAGGAGCTCGCCGTCGGCGACATCGGTGAGGTCGACGCGGACGCGCACGCGGAGCTCGGGCTCGGCCGCGTTGACCTCGGTCCACCGCAGAAAGCCACCGGGGCGCACATCGAACTCGATCTCATCGCGCGGCAACGAGTTCCCCACGGGCCCCCACCACGCCGCCAGATGCTCGGGCTCGGTGAAAGCCCGGTAGAGGAGCCGCCGCGGCGCGTCGAACACGCGCGAGACGACGACCTGCGGCGTGTCGGCATTCATTCGGTCTCCCCATGGTCCTCGGCCACCCGGTCCACAGCCACCCGGTCCACGGCCCGCTCGGCAGCCTGCACCGCGGCGAGGTGCACATCGAGGCGGTCGAGGGACTCGTCCCAGAACCGCCGGTAGCGCTCTATCCAGTCGGCCGCCTCCCGCAACGGCGCGGCCTCAAGCCGACTCGCCCGCCACTTCCCCGACTTCGACCGCGAAATGAGCGCCGCACGCTCGAGCACCTTCAGGTGCCGCGACACCGCCGGCATCGAGATCGACAGCGGAGCGGTGAGCTCGGTGACCGTCGCATCGCGCACGGCCAACTCAGCGATGATCGCCCGCCGAGTCGGGTCGGACAAGGCGGAGAAGACCGCGCTGAGCTGATCGGTGCCAGGCATCGGGAGGTCCCTTCATTTAACCGATGCGTTAAGCGTACCAGGTGCCGGTACCGCCTCACGGCCAGATCGAGGCCAGCCCCCACACATGCAGCCCCGCGACGGTGCCGCGCCCACCGTCGGCGAAGGCGTCCAGACCGGTGCTCGACGGGTCGGGGAAGATCTGCGCGGTGAGCACGCGGGTCCCGTCGGCGGTGTAGACCTCGACGGACGAGGCGTCGACGAGGATGTGCAGCGCGAGCGCCCCGTCGTGCAGCGCCACCGGCGCCGACGCCACCGACGGAAAGGCCGGGTCGAAGCCGACGTCGCCCGAGGCGGTGCGGTCCACGAACAGGCGGCCGGTGGTCGCGTCGTAGCCGATGCGGGTGCGCTGGCCGGTCGGCCCGGTCCGCACGTCCAAGCCGAGCTGGCGCGCGCCGTGTGGCACGAGGCTGACCTGCGCCTCGAACTCAGCGCTGGCGTCGGCTGGGATCGGGACCGTCGCGGAGTCGGCGCTGGAGTCGGACCTGGTCCCGACCGGGATCGGCGCGGTCGCGGCGCCGAGGTTGATCGCCGAGCTCGAATACTGCGACTGGCGCAGCGCGCTGAGCGAGATCGGCTGCTGCGTCAGCTGCACCCGCCCGTCGATGGTGCGCAGGCTCAGGCGCCTCGGCAGGGTGTCCGCGCTGCGCCAGGGCGCGGTCGGGATGCTCTGGCCGTACTGCCAGTCGTTCATCCAGCCCACCATGATGCGGCTGCCGTCCGGGGTGTCGTTGAACGTGCTGCTGGCGTAGAAGTCGGGGCCGTAGTCGATCCAGTGTGCGCGCTGGATCGCCGACAGGGCCGGGGCGGGGGCGGCCGTGAAGTCGTCGGCGAGGATGTGGCCCCAGCCGCCGGTGTTGTGGTCGACGATCTGGATCTGCGCCGGCTTGCCGATCAGGTCGCGCAGGTCCCAGGACGTCCAGTCCAGGTTCTCGCTGTTGGAGCCGGTGGCCGAGCGCACGACGCGGCCGCCGACGACGAGGTTCACCGAGGTCTGATCGTCCCTCGGCTCGGCCTTCTGGTCGGAGAACACGATGTCGCCGACCATCAGGTGGCCCCAGCCCCCGGTTGCCGAGTCCACGACCTGGATCTGCGCCTGACGGCCGGCGTAAGCGCCGACGTCCCAGTTGGTCCAGTCAAGCGCCCCGCTGTTGGTGCCGGTGGCGCTGGCCACAACCTTGCCGCCGATCAGTAGGTTGACGGCGGTGGGTCCGGCAGCGCCGAAGGGGTGGTCGCCGCCGGCGACTTGTAGGGCGATGTAGTGGGTGCCGATGGTGAACGTCGGTGAAGTAATAGTCCCGGTGCCGGGGTCACCGGCTGGCGAGAACGTGTCGAGGACCCGCGGCGTCAGTTGGTTCGGCAGCTGCTCGGTGAACGGACCGGAGCTGGCGAAGTCGCCGGTGGCGGTCCAGCCTTCGTCGGCGTAGCTGGTGCCAGCCGACCAGTCCTGGAACAGGGTTCCGGGCGGCGGGCCGCCGTCGCCAGCACCCGGGACGTAGGGATGGTCGCCGCCACCTACCAAGAAGTTGAGGTAGGGCTTGGTGACGGTGAACGTCGGCGAGGTCAACTCGCCGGTGGAGGCGTCGCCGCCGTTGAAGGAGTTCACCAGGCCGGGCGGGGTGAAGCCGGTGACGGGCTGCTGGCCGGGGAGCGTGCCGGCGGCGGGGCCGGTGCCGAAGGCGGTGCCGGTTGCCGTCCAGTCACCGTAGCCGGAACCAGAACCGGAACCAGAACCTGGCGTGTCGAAGTCTTGGAGAGTGACACCCGGAGGCGGCGTGTAGGGCCGATCGTCGCTGGTGAAGCTGGTGCCATCGAAGCCACCGACGAAGTACTGCACGCCGGACCCACCAGCCACCGCGCCAGGATTGGTCCCGACGACGAGCACCCACTTGGTATGCGCCGGATCCCCGTCCACGGGCAGCGGGAACAAGTCAGGGCACTCCCACGCGCCGCCGACCGCCCCGGCCGGGCCGAAGTCCGACAGATGCGTCCAGGACTTCAGATCCTTCGAGCTGTAGAACGACACCTTGTGCTGATCCGAAAGCGCGACGGTCATCAGCCAGGACCGCGTGGGCTGATACCAAAAGACCTTCGGATCGCGGAAGTTCTGCGACCCGATGTCCAGCACCGGGTTCCCGCTGTACTTGGTCCAGGTCATGCCGCCGTCGAGGCTGTAGGCGAGCGACTGGGCCTGCTTGCCGGTGGCCTTGTAGGCGCTGGTGTAGATCGCCACGAGCGGCAAGTTCGCGGCCGTGCCAAGCCCGGAGGAATCAGTTCGGTCGAACACGACGCTGCCGGAGAAGACCATCTCGTTGTCGTCCTGCGGAATTGCCAGCGGCAGCTGCTTCCAGTGCACGAGATCGGTGCTCACGGCGTGACCCCAGGACATGTTGCCCCACGTGTCACCGCTCGGGTTGTACTGGAAGAAGAGGTGGTACTGGCCCTTGTAATAGATGAGGCCGTTGGGGTCGTTCATCCAGTTCTGCTGAGGCGAGAAGTGGAACTGCGGACGGTAGGGCTCGTGGTAGACGGCGTCGGCCGAGGCCGGCGCGCCGGAGACAGCAGTCGCGAAGAACAGGGCAAGGCAGGCTGCGAGAAGGCTGATGCGGCGTCTGGGCATTGGTACCTCCTTCGTAAAGAAGAGCTGCTGGCTTAGAGAAAAGCCGCTGCTGGCGTATCGAGTTCGGCTCTGGTGGGTGGGTCGGATCCGCGGCGTCCGCAGGTGATGGCTGCGGCGAGTGCGGCGTCGGTGAGGAGTGCGGTGAGCGTGTCGAGGTCAACGGCCCGCAGGGTGTCGCGTTCCGACGCGCCGAGGAAGTGCCGGTCATGCAAGCCGGCTAGCAGAGCGCTCATATACGCATCGCCAGCCCCCACCGTGTCGACCACCTCGACCGGGAACGCCGGCACCTCCACCACACCCACCCCACAAGCCGCGACCGCGCCCGCCGCGCCAAGCGTCACCACGCAGACTGCCGCGCCCTCCGAGACTCGGCGCCGCGCGAAGGCGGCCGGCGACGTCCCCGGCAGCAACCATGCCAAGTCCGCGTCGCTGAGCTTGACCACATCGGCCAGCCCGAGAAGCGTGCTGATTCGGCCACGCGCGTCGGGGACCGCAGCCATGTGCTCGGGGCGCACATTGGGGTCATAGCTGATCGTCGCCGTACGCCGAACCCGCCGCACCAACGCCGCGATCTCATGCGCGCCCGGCGGCAGCACCGCGGCGAGCGAGCCGACGTGCAGCGCGGCCAGTGACGCGGGCTCGACCCGCGCGAGCTCGGCCTCGGTCCACTGCCAGTCGGCGGTCCCATGGAGCCGCAGGTCGTAGTGCGGACCCTCGGCGCCATGAGAGACCAGCGCCACCGACGACGCCTCCCCCGCCGCGACAACCCCGCGCATATCAACCCCCGCCTCAGCGAACCGCCGCCGCATGATCCGCCCCGGCGGATCACCCGAAACCCGCGCCGCCATCCGGACCGGCACGCCGAGCCGCGCCAAGCCCACAGCCACATTCGCCGGTGAACCCCCCGGCACCCCTTGATACAGATCCTGAACATCCGTGCGTCCACCCGATCCCCCGACCGGGATCAGGTCGATCAGCGCCTCGCCGACCACGGCTATCGCAGAAATCGCAGCTTCCGCAGCGACCGCAGCAGCGGCGACAGCGCCCTGTTCCCGTCCCATCACCCGGCCACCAGGTTGCCGGGAGCGGCGCCGGTCATGATCGCGACCGCGTCCGACATCTCGATCTCGCCCGGCCGCACCACCGCCACGCGCCGCCCCAGGCGCTGGACGTGCACCCGGTCCGCGACGTCGAAGACCGCCGGCATGTCGTGGCTGATCAGCACCACCGGCAACCCGCGTTCGCGCACCTGGCGGATCAGGTCCAGGACCATCCCCGTCTCCTTGACTCCCAGGGCGGCCGTCGGCTCGTCCATGATCACCACGTGCCGCGCGAACGCCGCGCTCCGCGCCACCGCCACGCCCTGCCGCTGGCCGCCGGACAGCGTCTCCACGGCCTGCTTCATCGAGCGGATGCCGATCTTCAGCTCGGCCATGTGCCCGGCCGCCTCGCTCTGCATCCGGTCGCGGTCGAGCATGCGGAACACCGTGCCGAGCACCCCCTTGCGCCGCTTCTCCCGCCCCAGGAACAGATTCGAGGCGATGTCCAGCGCCGGGGCGACCGCAAGATCCTGATACACGGTCTCGATCCCGGCGCGGCGCGCGTCGGCCGGGCCGTGGAAGCGCACCGGCTTGCCGTCCAGCAGCAGCTCGCCGGAATCCGGGGTGAGCGCGCCCGACAGCGCCTTGATCAGGCTGGACTTGCCGGCGCCGTTGTCGCCGATCACCGCCAGGATCTCCCCCGGCAGTAGTTCGAAGTCGCAGCCGTCCAGGGCGGTGACGTGGCCGTAGCGCTTCACCAGGCCTCGGGCTTGCAGCACGGGCTCCGCGGGCTGCCCGGCTGCTGCGCCTCCTGATTCGGAGGACGTCGTCGTCTGCGCGGTCACTTGCGCCTCCTGCGAGCGAGCTGGTCCACTGCCACGGCCGCGATGACCAGGATGCCGGTGATGAGGATCTGGTAGACCGAGTCGACCCCGGTCAGCTGCAATCCGTTGCGGATCACGCCGACCAGCAGCGCCCCGTACAGCGCGCCGACGATCGAGCCGCGGCCGCCGAACAGGCTGATGCCGCCGAGCACCACCGCGGTGATCGAGTCCAGGTTCTCCGTCTGGCCGGCCTGCGGGTCGCCGACGCCGGTCCGGGCGACCAGCAGCAGCGCCGCGACGCCGTACAGCGCCCCGGCGATCGTGTACACCGTGATCAGCTGGCGCCGGACGTCGACGCCGGCCAGCCGCACCGCGTCCGGGTTGTCGCCGACCGCGTACAGGTGGCGGCCGGCCGCGGTGTGCCGCAGCACGTACCAGGCCACCGCGAACAGCGCCAGCATCAGCACCGAGCCGTAGGTGACCCGGGTCTGACCGAGCGGGAACGTGTCGCCGAGCTTGGTCAGCACCGTGGGCAGCCCGGTGACGGTCTGCTCCTTCGACGTGATGTGCGTCAGCGCCATCGCGATGTTCAGCGTCCCCAGCGTGACGATGAACGGCGGCAGCTTGGCCAGCGTCACCAGCGAGCCGTTCACCGCGCCGAACAGCGCGCAGACCCCGATTCCGGCGGCGATCGCGAGCCAGGCCGGCAGGCCGCCGGCGACCGCGAGCTTGGTCATGACGATCGACCCGAACGCCATCACGGCGCCGTTGGACAGGTCGATCCCGGCGGTGAGGATGATCGCGGACTGGCCGACGGCCAGCGTCCCGACCACCATCACCTGCTGCAGGACCAGCGACAGGTTGCCGCCGGTCAGGAACCGGTCGGAGGCGAAGGAGAAGTACAGGCAGGCCAGCAGCAGGGCACCGAGCGGGCCGAGGGTGGGGACCCGGAGCAGGGCACCGACCCTGCTCCCGGGCGCTTCGGCCGGCGGCGCCGCGGAGGCGGCGCGCTCGGCGGTCGTGGTACTCACAGAACTCATCGCGGCCTCACGATCCCCAGCAGTTGGACTGGCCGAAGGCCGTGTCCTTGGAGTCGACGCCGGTGATCGGCGACGGCGCGATCAGGTCCACGCCGGTGTCGGTGTAGCCGCTGGGCTTCTTGCCGGTCTTGGCGAAGTCCCTGACGGCGTCCACCCCGAGCGAGGCCATCTTCAGCGGGAACTGCATCGAGTCGGCGACGAACTCGCCCTGCGCCAGGGCGCTGACCCCGGTGCAGGAGCCGTCGATGGTCACGATGGTCGCCGACTTGTCCTTGCCGGCCGCCTTGAGCGCCTGGTAGGCACCCATCGCGGCGGGCTCGTTGATCGCGTATACGAGGTTGATGTCAGGGGCCTTCTGCAGGCAGTTCTCCATCGCGGTCTGCCCCTTGGCCTGGTCGCCGCCGGTGTCCGCCTCGCAGGCGATCGACGGGTCGCCCTCGGCGATCCCGAAGCCGGCCAGGAAGCCGTCGTGCCGCTGCACGCCGACGTCCACGCCGGGCGTCAGGTCCAGCATGGCGATCTTCACCGGCCTGCCGGCCTCCTTGGCCTTGGCGAACTGGCCGATCAGCTTGCCGGCGGTCGTGTTGTTCGTGGCGAACAGCGCGTCGGCGGAGTTCTGCGGGTCCGGCGGGGTGTCCAGGGCGATCACCACGACGCCCTGCTGGCGCGCGCGGTCCAGGGTCGGCGCGATCGCCTTGGGGTCGCTCGGGGTGATCAGGATGCCCTTCACCCCGGCCGCGATCATGTTCTGCACCGCGGTGACCTGGCCGGAGTTGTCGCCGTCGTAGGCGCCGGCCGCGGTCAGCAGCTTGACGCCGTCCTTGGCGGCCTCGGCCTGCGCGCCCTTCTTCATGGTGACGAAGTAGGGGTTGGTCTCGGTCTTGGTGATCAGCCCGACGGTGATCGAGCCGGAGCCTCCGGAGCCTCCGGAACCAGAGCCGGCGCTCGACGAACCGCCGGAGCCGCAGGCGGTCAGACCGGCGACGAGGCCGGCGGCGACCGCGAGCGAAATTATCGCTTGGGAAGTGAGCCGCGATGACATGGGGATGCTCCCTGTTCGGATGGGGTTTCGGGTCGGTTTCGGGACCTGCTGCTGTGCGGTGGGCAACGCGGCGTCCGGCTGTGTGGGTGGGGCCGACCTGCGCGTTCTCGGTGGAGAAAGGAAGGGAAACGTTTCCACAAGGTCTCTGGAAACGTTTCCCTGGAAACGTTTCCTGGTACCGTAGGGCTGATGTGACGCGCTGTCCAGGGGTAGGCGAGAATCGAAGTCGATCGTGACTGTTCCGTTTCCGACACCGCCGTGGGCGAGGCAAGGGGGAACCGTGGCCGAAGGCCGTCGGCAGACCGGGGCCGGGCGCAGCGTCACCATGCGCGACGTGGCCGAGCGCGCCGGCGTGGGCCTGGCCACCGTCTCGCGGGTGGTCAACGGCGGGGCGAGCGTCGCCCCGGACCTCGCGGACAAGGTGCGCGAGGCGGCCCGCGACCTCGGCTACCGCCACGACGCCACGGCCAGCAGCCTGCGCCGCGCCGACCGGCGCACCGACACGGTCGCGCTGGTCCTGGAAGACGTCGCGAACCCCTTCTCCTCCGCGTTGCAGCGCGCGATCACCGACGCCGCCTCCGAGCGCGGCATCCTGGTGCTGTCCGGAAGCAGCGACGAGAACCCGCTCCGCGAGCGGGATCTGGTCGAGACGTTCACCGCGCGCCGCGCCGACGGCCTGATCGTGGTCCCCACCGGCCGCGCGGACGACGCCCTGCGGGCCGCGCAGAGCTTCGGCACACCGCTGGTGGCGGTGGACCGGATGGTCGACCTGACCGGCGTCGACACCGTCACCGTCGACAACCGCGAGGGCACCGCGGCGGCCGCCGAGCGCCTGCGCGCCGCCGGGCACCGCCGGGTCGCGTACTTCGGCGACCAGCCGAGTATCTGGACGGCTGGAGAGCGCCTCGCAGGGTTCTTCGACGTCTTCCCGCAGACCCCGGCCGGCTCGGTCGGCCCGGCCGGGCCGGCCAACGCAGCCATCCCGGTCGTCCGCGGCCTGACCAGCATCGAGCAGGCCGAGCAGGCGGCGCGCGAGGCGCTGGCCGCCCCCGAGCCGCCGACCGCGTTCGTGTCCGGCCAGAACCTGATCACCATCGGCATCCGCCGCGCATTGCAGGAGGCCGGACTGGAGCACCGGATCGCGCTGGTGGGGTTCGACGACTTCCCGCTGGCGGACCTGCTGACGCCGGGGGTGTCGGTCATCGCGCAGGACCCGGCGCAGCTGGGGCGCGAAGCCGCGAGCCTGCTGTTCGCGCGGCTGGACGGCTACGAGGGGGCGGCGCGGCACACGATCGTGCCCACGCGCTACATCGCGCGGGGCTCCGGGGAGATCCCGGCTCCTGCGGGCTGAGCCGGCACATGTCTGGAGGGGACTGTTTTCCGGTGCTCTTGCTTGATGTGTGGGTGTGGGTGTGGATGGCTGGGGTGCGGTGGGTGCGTCGGGTGCGGTTTGTTGGTGGGTTTTAGGAGCTTTTTACGGCTTCGCCTAAGGTTTGGTGACCTCGCAGGGGGACGCAGTTCGGTGGTGTGCCGCAGGTTGCGCTGGCGGCCGGCGGGTGTTGCTGGGCACGACCGCGCACCGGTCCGAGTCACTGCGCACGCGTTGCGTAGGCGGCGATCGTTGGGCGTGGTGGGTGCCTAAGATCAAAGGCAGGCGCCTCCGGCGGGGGCACTCGAGGCTCTGAGGGATCCCCAACCCCCCGCCTCGGCGGCGGTCCGAGTGTTGGTCACCTCGTCCCGGATCCCTCGTCGCTGTCGTCGCCCTAAAGGGAACCATCCCGGCCTGGCGGGGTAAAGCCGCATCACACGCTGCTGTGGTTGGCTTTCGTCCGGCTTGACCCCGCCAGTCCGGGCTGGTTGTGCAAGCACCGCCGACAGCGACGAGGGATCCGGGACAACCCCACCTGTGGGAAGGATTCCCGCGTCTTGGGCACGCCACGTCACCGCCCGCAGGTGTGCGCAGTGACTCGGACCTGTGCGCGGTCGTGCACAAGAACGACCGCCGGCCGCCAGCGCTACCAGCGGCACACCACCGAACTGCGCCACCCAGCGAGGTGAACCGCCCCGGGAGGGGTCCAGACTCTAGTGTTGGGTTGTGAGCTGGGTTGTTGGCTGGTTTTGGTAGAACTCTGTTTCGTATTCTGCGGGTGGTTTGTGTCCTATCTCACCGTGGAGTCGGCGGTTGTTGTACCAGTCGGTCCATTCGGCGGTGGCGAGTTCGATGTCGGTCAGGGTGCGCCAGAGGCCGTGTCGGTTGATCAGTTCGGTCTTGAACAGGCCGATGGCTGATTCCATGAGCGCGTTGTCGTAGGCGTCGCCGACTGATCCGATGGAGGCGGCGATGCCTTCGACGGCCAGGTGTGCGGCGAGCCGGAAGCTCGTGTATTGCGATCCGGCATCGGAGTGGTGGATCAGTCCGTGGCGCGGCTCGCCGGTGCGGTCGCGTTGCCACAGGCCCATCTCCAGCGCGGCGAGCACCAGGGGTGTGGTCTTGCTGGTGGCAGCGGACCAGCCGATGATCCGCCGGGAGAAGGTGTCCAGGACGAAGGCCACGTAGACGGTGCCGGCGTGCGTGGGCACATAGGTGAAGTCGGCAACCCACACACGGTTGGGTGCCGGGGCGACGAAGGCGCGATTGAGCAGGTCCGGTGCCCGGTCGGCGGCCGGATCCGGCACGGTGGTGCGGATTTTGCGGCGGCCGCGGGTCGCTCCGGCCAGGCCCAACTCGCGCATCAACCGCTCCACGGTGCAGCGGGCGACCTGCTCTCCTTGCCGGTTCAGTGCGGCCCAGATCTTGCGGGCGCCGTAGACGCTGTAGTTGTCGGCGTGGATATCGGCGATGAGTTTCTTCAGCTCGGTGTCGCGGATGGTCCGGGCCGAGGGCGGGCGTTTCTTGAAGTGGTAGTAGGTGGAGGGGTCGATGCTGCAGCCGTGCTGGGTGAGGGTGGTGCAGATCGGCTCGACGCCGCCGAAGCGGTCCCGGTGCTCGTCGATGAAGGCTACGAGCGTCTTAGTGGCCGGTCGAGCTCGGCCGCGAAGAAAGACGCCGCGGCTTTGAGGATCTCGTTGGCCCGCCGTAGCTCGGCGTTCTCCTGCTCCAGCGCCTTGATCCGGGCGGCTTCCTCGGTGGTCACACCGGGGCGGGCGCCGGCGTCGATCTCGGCTTGGCGGACCCAGTTGCGCAGCGTCTGCGCGGTCCCGATCCCCAACTTCGCCGCGATCGACTTGATCGCGGCATCCCGGGACGGGTACTGGTCGGTCGTCTGCAAAACCAGGCGGACTGCCCGGTCCCGCAGGTCGGCGGGGTATGGCTTGACATGAGGCATAACGACTTGATCCTTACAAACCGATCGAGTCTGGATCAAATCCGGAGCGATTCAAGGTCACCAAACCTTAGGCGAAGCCGCAAAAAGCTCTTAAAACCCACCAACAGAACCGCACCCGCCACACCCCAGCCACCCACACCAAGCAGCAGCGCCTGTTTCCCCGGGTCGCCGCAGCTCGAATCAGTAAGACTCAGCGCAGCGCGATCGCCGTCCACGACACCGGCGGCAGCTCGATGCTGAGCACGCCGTCAGCGAGCGTCACACTCGAGTTCGCCTTCGGAACCACCCGCTGCGGCTCGGCCAGCGTGTTCTTCGCGTAGACATCCGCATCGGCGAGCGTAACCGCCTCGACGACCCGTGCCGAGCCGAGACCGCGCACGTCGACCGCCACCTGCACGGCCTGCGTCAGGTCGCGGTTGACCAGGAACACCGCGACCCGGTCCTCGTCCACCGTCGCGACGGCGTCGATGACCGACGCCTCGCCATGGCGCGCCGTCGTGTACATCGGCGCCTCGATCAGGGGTCTGATCACCTCCCCCGCAGCGAGCCGGCTGGTGATCGAGAAGGGGTAGAACGTGGTCTGCCGCCAGGCCGGGCCGCCGGGCTCGGTCATGATCGGCGCGATCACGTTGACCAGCTGCGCGAGCGAGGCCGAGGCGACCCGATCGCTGCGTTTGAGCAGCGTCATCAGCAGGTTGCCGACCACAACGGCGTCCGCCACGGTGTAGACGTCCTCCAGCTGCCGGGGAGCGTGCCGCCACTCGGCGTTGACCGCCTCAGAATTGGCCTCCTGGGATTCCTGGTGCTCCTTGAGGTACCAGACGTTCCACTCGTCGAAGGAGACGTCGATCTTCTTGCTGGAGCGCTTCTTGTAGCCGACGTGGTCGGCGGTCGCGACGACGGTGTCGATGAAGTAGTCCATGTCGACCGCTGAGGCGAGGAACGAGCCGAGATCGCCGTCGTGTACCTGGTAGTACGCATGGCACGAGATGTAGTCGACGTGCTCGTAGCTGTGCTCCAGGACCGTGCGCTCCCAGTCGCCGAAGGTCGGCATGCCGGACCCGGACGAGCCGCAGACGACGAGCTCCAGGTCCTTGTCAGCCATCTTCATCGCGGCGGCGGTGCGCGCGGCGGCCTTTCCGTAGTCCTCCGCGGTCATGAAGCCGGTCTGCCAGGGTCCGTCCATCTCGTTGCCGAGGCACCACATGCGCACGTCGTGCGGCTCCGGCGTGCCGTTGGCGACGCGCAGGTCCGACAGGGCGGTGCCGGACGGGTGGTTGGCGTACTCCAGCAGGTCCAGCGCGGGCAGGATGCCGCGCGTGGCGACGTTGACCGCGAGCATCAGCTCCGCGTCGGTGAGCTTGAGCCACCGGGCGAACTCGTCGAGGCCGACCTGGTTCGACTCCAGCGAGTGCCAGGCGAGGTCGCGGCGTACCGGGCGTTTCTCGCGCGGGCCGATCGAGTCCTCCCAGCGGAATCCGGAGACGAAGTTGCCGCCCGGGTAGCGGATGGTCGTGCTGCCGAGCTCCCGGACGAGCTCCACGACGTCCATCCGGAACCCGTCCGCGTTCGCGCTCGGATGCCCGGGCTCGTGGATCCCGGTGTACACGCAGCGTCCGAGGTGTTCGACGAACGAGCCGAAGGTGCGGCGCCGCACCGGAGCGATGACGGCCTGCCGGTCGAGCGTGATGTGTGCGCGGGGCAAGGCCTCATCCCTTCACGGCGCCGGTGAGACCGCCGACGATCCGCTTCTGGAAGATGGAGAAGAAGACCAGCGCGGGCAGCATCGCCAGCGACGTGAACGCGAGCACCTTCGCAGTGTCCTGCGAGTACTGCGAGGAGAACGCCTGGACGCCGAGCGGCAGGGTGAAGTTGGCCTGCGAGTTGAGGATGTACAGCGGCAGGACGTAGTTGTTCCAGCTGCCGATGAACGCCAAGATCCCGACCGTCACCACGCCCGGCAGCGACAGCGGCATCACCATGCGGAAGAAGAACCCGAGCCGGCCGGCCCCGTCGATCGTGGCGGCCTCCTCGATCTCCTTCGGGATGGCGCGCAGGAACGGCACCAGGATGATGACGGTCGTCGGCAGCCCGAACGCGATCTCCGGGATGATCACGCCGGCCAGGTTGTCGACCAGGCCGAGGTCCTTGATCACGATGTACAGCGGGGTGATCGCGATGACCAGCGGGAACATCAGGCCGGCGGCGAACAGCGAGTACATCGCGCCCTTGAGTTTGAAGTCGTAGCGCGCGAGCACGAAGCTCACCATCAGGCCGAGGATGACGATGCCGACGGTGCTGGCGAGGGCGACGACGACGGAGTTGGCGAACTCGCCCCAGAACGTGTTCGACTTCAGGACGTTGGCATAGTTGCTGAAGACCCAGGGATGCGGCAGGCCGGCCGGGCTGGTGGTGATCTGAGCGTTGGTGCGGAATCCGCCGAGCACGATGTAGAGCACCGGCGCGACGCAGACCGCGATGAACACCAGCGCGGCGAAGTAGACCGCGGGGCTGCCCCACTTCGCCGGTCTGTCCCGGTCGTCGCGCCGTCTGCCGGGCGCCTTCGGCTTCGCGGCCGATCCGAGCCAGTCGGCGGTCCGCGTGCTCATCAGCTGACTCCTTCGGTGATGGCGCCCCGGAGGTCCCGGCGCAGGACGAAGCGCTGGTAGACCAGCGCGACGACGAGCGTGATCAGGAACATCACGACGGCGACGGCGCTGCCGTACCCGTAGTTGCCCGCGGACCGGCCCTGGGCGACCATGTAGATCGCCATGGTCGAGGTGCCCGCGGTGCCCGAGACGTACTGGCCCCAGATGATGTAGACGAGGTCGAACAACTGCAGCGAGCCGATGATCGACAGGAAGGCCCAGATGCGGATCGTCGGCCCCAGCAGCGGCAGGGTGATGCGGCGCTGCATCTGCCAGTAGGAGGCGCCGTCGATCTGCGCGGCCTCGAAGAGCTCGTCGGGGATCGACTGCAGGCCGGCGAGCATCAGGATCACCGCGAAGCCGATGTACTTCCAGGAGATGATGGCCATCAGGGTCCAGATGGCGAGCTTCGGATCGGCGATCCAGTCCTTCTGCCAGGAGCCGAGGCCGATGTGTTTCAGCAGGTCGTTGAGGGCGCCGGTGCTCTGCAGCATCAGCGACCAGCCGGTGCCGACGATCACCTCGGAGATGACGTAGGGCACGAATATCAGGACCCGGATCACCGCGCGGCCGCGGATCCGCTGGTTGAGCAGGACCGCCAGGAAGATCGCCAGCGGTCCCTGGATGACCAGCGAGAGCACCAGGATCAGCAGGCTGTGCCAGAGCACCTGCTGGAACGCCGGGTCGGTGAGGATCAGCCGGTAGTTGTTCAGGCCGACCCAGTCGGTGGCCGCGCCGTAGCCCTGCCATCGGTAGAAGCCGTAGTACGCGGCGAGCACGACCGGGAAGATCACGAACGCCACGAAGACCAGGATCGGCGGTCCGGACAGGAGCGCTATCTCCAGTCGCATCCGGCCGCGGCCCCGGCGGCGCCGCGCGTCCGGGACTGGGGCCGGGGCCGAGGCCGGGGACGGCGGAGTGACCGCGCCCCCGGCCTCGGCCGGGTGCTTCGCGTGGCGCTCGAGGCCCGTGTCGGTACCCACGGTGTCGCTCATCGTCTTGGTACTCAGCCTCTCGCGGCGGCGCTGTTGGTGGCCGAGACGATGCCGGCGGCGCTGCCCTGGCCGGCCATCAGGTTCACCACGGCGGTGTTCATGGCGTTGCCGACGTTCTGCCCGAACTGCGTGTCAAGGTATTGCATCGCGTAGGCGGCCTTGCTGAACGCCTGCAGCGTCGAGACGTTGTAGGGATCGGTGACCGCGTCCTGCGCCGCCGGGTTCACCGGGATCGCGTCGAAGGCCTTGGCGTAGGCCTCCTGCTCGGGCTTGGTCGCCAGAAACTCCAGGAACTCGAAGGCCTCCTTCGGCGCCTTCTTCGACACCGAGTAGCCGTCCGCGCCGCCCATGATGGCGGTCGGGTCGCCCTGGCCGCCGGCCACCGCCGGGAACGGGAACCAGCCCAGGTCCGGCAGCGGCTTCTGGTCCGGGGTCAGGCTGGCGATCACGCCGGGGTCCCAGTTGCCCATCAGCTCCATGCCGGCCTTGTGGTTCGCGAGCAGGCCGGCCGAGGAGCCGGCGCCCTGCTGCGCCGAGGTGGTCAGGAAGCCCTTCTGGAACGGGCTCGTCTTCAGGAACGCGGCCACGTCGTCGCCGGCCTTGGTCCAGCACGGATCGCTGAACTTCAGCGACTTGGCCGTGCTGGTCATCGTGGCCTGACTGCACTCGCGCAGCGCGAAGTTGTAGTACCAGTGCGCCGCCGGCCAGGCGTCCTTGGCCCCGACCGCGATCGGCGCGACGTTGATCGCCTTGAGCTTGGCGACGTCGGCCTCCAGCTCGTCGATCGTCGTCGGCGTCGAGGCGATTCCGGCCTGCTGAAACAGGTTCTTGCTGTAGTAGAAGCCCTCCGGCTGGGTGTCCATCGGGACCGCGTAGACCGTGCCGTCGATCGACTCGGCCGCGAGGGCCGCCGCGCCGATGTTCGCCTTGTCGGTGGCGGTCAGGTTCAGCGCCTGGACCTGGTCGGCGTTGACCATCGCCTGCATCTTGCCGCCGCCGCGCTGCAGGAAGATGTCCGGCGCGGAGTTGGAGTTGAGCGCGGTCTGCAGCTTGCCGTCCATGTCCTCGTTCTGGATCGTCTGGACGTTGATCGTGACGTTCGGGTGCAGCGTGTGGTAGTCCTTCGCGGCGGTCAGGAAGAACTGCTGACCCGGGCCGGTCGTCGAGTTCTGCCAGATCGTCAGCTTGACCTGGCCGCCGCTGGAACCGCTGCCGCCGCTTCCGCCGCCGTTGCTGCTGCCTCCGGCACAGCCGGCGGCGGCCAGAGCCGCGCTCAAGCCGACCAGGCCGGCCATCACGGTGCGTGTTTTCCTCGTCACTGTGGAAACTCCTTGTCCGTAGTCATGGTCAACACCTGGCCCCGGGGCAACGGGGGCGATGGGATTCATGAGAGCTCCGGGGACACCGGGTCCCCAGGGGATGGCGATGAGTTTGCGCGCACGTTTCCGTCGTGTCAATCGTTGTCGATAACGTTTTCTATCGCTAACGTGGCGGCGTGCAGCAACCCAGAGTCACCATCAGGGACGTCGCCGAACAGGCTGGCGTCTCGGTCGCCACCGTGTCCAAGGTCATCAACCAGCGCTACGGCGTGGCCGCGGACACCACGGCGCGCGTCCAGGCGGTCATCGACGAACTCGGCTACGAGGCGAGCCTGGTCGCGCAGAGTCTGCGCAACCACCGCACGAACGTGATCGGCATCCTGGTCGCGGACCTCGAACCGTTCAGCACCGAACTGCTCAAGGGCGCGGCGGACGCGATCCGCGGCAGCGGTTTCGAGCTGGTCGTCTACAGCGCCGGCGGCCGCACCGGCGACGTGGTGGGCTGGGAGCGGCGCTACCTCTCGCGGCTGTCCGGCACCCTGGTGGACGGCGCGGTGCTGGTCACCCCCACCGTCGTGGACGTGAACTACGGCGCACCGGTCGTCGCGGTCGATCCGCACGCGGGCTCCTCGAGCTTCCCGACCGTGGACGCCGACAGCCTGCGCGGCGCGCACCTGGCGACCGAGCACCTGCTGGCCCTCGGGCACCGGCGGATCGCGATGCTGACCGGCCGCAAGGACCTGGAGTCGGCGAAGCTGCGCGAGCAGGGCTACCGCGAGGCGCTCGCGGCGGCCGGCGTGCCGTTCGAGGAGTCGCTGGTCCGGGTCGGCGGCTACGACGCGGACGTCTCGGCGCTCGCCGCCCACGAGTTGCTGACCTTGCCGCACCGCCCGACCGCGGTGTTCGCCGCCAACGACGTGACCGCGATCGCCACCATCGCGGTGGCCCGGGACCTGGGGCTGCGGGTACCCGAGGACGTCTCGGTCGTCGGTTTCGACAACATCCCCGAGTCCGCGCTGTGCGTCCCGCAACTGACCACCGTCAACCAGCCGATCCGCACGATGGGCGAGCGCGCGGTGGAGATGCTGATCCGGCTGATCCGCGGGGAGCCCGTGGAACGCACCCACCTGACGCTGGCCACGGAGTTGGTCGTGCGCGGGTCCACCGCCCCGGCCTGATGGATTCCCCTTTCGCACCAACGATGCTCCCCGATTAAGGAAAGCCGCACATGGCCATAGAACACACCGCCGTCGTCGAACTCTGGCGCGACTCCGCCGCCCCGGCCGCCGACCGGATCAAGGATCTGATACCGCGCATGTCGGTGCGGGAGAAGGTGGCGCAGCTGTACGGGGTCTGGGTCGGCGCCGATGCCACCTCCGGGCAGGTCGCGCCGTTCCAGCACTCCTCGGAGGCGCCGGCCGCGGACTGGTCCGACGTGCTGCGCGACGGCGTCGGGCAGCTGACCCGGCCCTTCGGCACCGCGCCGGTGGACCCGGTGACCGGGGCGCGCGCGGTGGCCAACACCCAGCGCGAGCTCGCCAAAGCGGGCCTGGGGATCCCGGCGCTGGTGCACGAGGAATGCCTGACCGGGCTGGGAGCCTGGCAGGCCACCGTCTACCCGGCGCCGCTGTGCTGGGGCGCGAGTTTCGACCCGGAGCTGGTGCGGCAGGTCGGCGAACGGATCGGCACGACGATGCGGCGGCTCGGCGTGCACCAGGGTCTGGCGCCGGTGCTGGACGTCGCACGGGACCTGCGTTGGGGGCGGGTCGAGGAGACCATCGCGGAGGATCCGTACCTGGTCGGCACGCTCGGCGCGGCATACGTTCAGGGCCTTGAGTCCACCGGCGTCATCGCGACCCTGAAGCACTTCGCCGGATACAGCGCTTCGCGCGCGGGACGCAATCTCGCTCCGGTGTCGATCGGTCCGCGGGAGCTGGCGGACGTGATCCTGCCCCCGTTCGAGATGGCGCTGCACGCCGGGGCGCGCTCGGTGATGAACTCCTACGCCGACAACGACGGCCTACCGGTGGCCGCCGACCCGGCGCTGCTCACCGACCTGCTGCGGGGAACTTACAGCTTCAGCGGGACGGTGGTCTCGGACTATTTCTCGGTGGTCTTCCTGCAGCGCCTGCACCGCACCGCGGGCTCCAAGGGGCAGGCCGCCGCGCAGGCTCTGGCCGCCGGCATCGACGTCGAGCTGCCGACCCTGGACTGCTTCGGCGGCCCGCTGATCGCCGCGCTGGAGGCCGGCGAAGCGGACATGGCGCTGGTGGACCGCGCGCTGGAGCGGGTGCTGCTGCAGAAGTGCGAGCTCGGGCTGCTCGACGCGGACTGGTCGCCCGAGCCGCCGATCCTCACCGAGCAGGACCCGCGCCTGGACGACGAGGAATCCCGGGCGTTGGCCGGACGCTTGGCGCGGCGCGCGATAGTCCTGCTGCGCAACGAGAACGGCGTGCTGCCGCTGGCTCCGGGCCAGCGCGTGGCGGTCGTCGGACCGCGTGCGCACGTCGCGGACGCCGCGTTCGGCTGCTACTCGTTCCCGCGGCACATCGGCGTGCACCATCCGGATGTCGCGCTGGGCATCGAGGCGCGCACGGTTCTTGAGGCGCTGCAAGCCGATCCGGCCGGTTATCAGGTCACTTACGCGCAGGGCTGCCCGGTCCCCGATACCGCGAGCTCCGTCCGGCTGCGGGCCGAGCGCGCGGCCGCCGAGGGCGGGTCGGCGGCCGACGTCGCGAGCGTCACCGACGACGCGGCCGTGCGGGACTTCGGGGACCGGCAGATCGCCGAGGCGGTCGCGGCGGCGCGCTCGTCAGAGGTGTGTGTCGCAGTGCTCGGCGACGTCTCGGGCCTGTTCGGCAACGGAACGTCCGGCGAGGGCTGCGACGCCTCCGACCTGCACCTGCCCGGACGGCAAGGCGAGCTGCTGGAGGCGCTGCTGGAGACCGGGACGCCGGTCGTCCTGGTGCTGCTGGTGGGCCGACCGTACGAGCTGTCCCGGTACGCCGACCGGCTCGCGGCCGTCGTCTGCGGCTTCCTGCCCGGCGAGGAGGGCGCGAACGCGCTGGCGGACGTGCTGTCCGGGCGCGTGGACCCGGCCGGGCGGCTGCCGGTGGGGTTCCCGGCGGAGGGGGCGAATCAGCCCTCGACGTACCTCACGGCCACGCTCGGCCTGCGCAGCGACGTGAGCACCGTGGACCCGACGCCGTTGTACCCGTTCGGCCACGGCCTGTCGTACAACCCGGCGGTCTGGACGGAGACTGAGCTGCCCGAGGGCCCGACCTGGCCGACGGACGGCACGCTACGGCTCGCGGTGACCCTGCGAAACGACGGCCTGTCCCCCACCAGCGAAGTGGTCCAGGTCTACCTGCACGATCCGCAGGCCGAGGTGGCGCGTCCCGTGCAGCAGCTGATCGCCGCGCCTCGGGTCGATCTGGCACCGGGGGCGACCCGCACGGTGACCATCGACCTGCCCGCCGACGCGACCTCCTACACCGGGCGCGCCGGCCATCGGATCGTCGAGCCGGGCGAGGTGGAACTGTGGATCGGCGCCTCCAGCCGGGACATCCGCGGGCGACTCGCCGCCCGCCTGGTCGGGCCGCCCCGGCAGGTCGGCTTCGATCGTGCGTTCCAGCCGGGGGTGAGTGTCGTCGAGGGCTGACGGTGCGTTCGTACCCCCGAACTCCGCCGGGCCGGGACGGTCGCCCGGCCCGGCGGACTCCACCCGCTCAGTGCTGCGCGAACTGGGCCTGGGCGGGTTGGACCACGTCCGGTTCGACGGGGAAGGCAGCGGTGGTCAGCTGCTCGCCGAAGATGTCGGTGATCCTGATCGCCTTGCCGCAGCCGACGCCGCTCGCCGACAGGAAGTAGTTGTAGCTGGCGCGCGGCAGCTGCTGCCAGCCGCTGCCGGTGCTGATCTCCAGGCGGCCGACCGGGTTGCGTTCGCCGATGACCTGGATGCCGCACCAGTACTGGCTTGAGCCGGCCTTGTAGCGGATGGAGATGTTGTTGCTCGTGGCGGGGCTGATCAGCTGCCAGCTGATGGAGATCCGGCCGGCCTTGGGGTCGGCGATCTTGGCGAAGGCCTGCTGGCTGAGGTCGAGTTGGCCGGGGGCGCAGGGATAGGGGCACTCGTTGGTGATCAGGACCGTGACCGTGGCGCCGTTGGCCGCGCGGACCAGGATGTGGGCTCCGCACGCTTCGGAGTTCTGGTAGTCGAGCTCGTTCATCGCCGCGATCATCATGTCGGCGGCGGGGCCGAACAGGCAGGCGCCGTTGCCGTCGGCGGCGGCGTATTCCGTGGCGACGCCTTGGTAGGCGACGCCAGGCTGGATCCGTCCGGCCAGGGACGTGTTCGTCTCGCTCGTGGAAGCGCTGTGGGCGGGGGTGGCAGAGGTCTGCGAGGTCGTGGCGGTGCCCGTGGGTGACTTGTGCGCCGAGGCGGGGCTTGCGGATGAAGGTGCCGTGGTCCCCGTGGGCACTGCCGACTGTGCGGAGGTCGGGGTGGCGGTCGGTCCGGCGCTCGTCGGAGTCCCGGACGTGCCCGGCGCCGTTGCACCAGGCACCGCGAAGCCCGGGTCCGCCTGGTGCTGCGCGGACGAACACGCAGCCAGGCCGGCTATCAGTCCTACGACCACGAGCAACGCCGCGGCGGATTTCGGCAGCCGCCTGGTGCGCGGCTTGTGGTGCGGCGTGGTCAGATGCGTGGCCTTCACAGGCCCCCCTTCGAGCGATCGGATACCTTGCGCCAGTCATGTGGTCCGGGAGGGCCGAAAGGTTGCCGTGAAACTTTCACCGTCGGCGGCACCGGGCCCGGAGGTCACGGCGCCGCGCTCGTACGCGGCTCGTGCGCCGCTTGCACGCTACGCGCCGGAGCCCTTAGGTGAGAACGGAATCCGCGTGCCGCCTGGAGGGGAGACCGGGTGTGGCTGGCACTGTGCAGGAGATTCCGGTGGCGTTCGAGGGTGACGGCGCCGGGGTGGGCGAGCTGACGTGGGGACAGCTCGGCATCTGGCGCCGAACCCGGCAGACCGGCCGGACGATGAACCTGGTCGTGGCCGTGCCGATGGCGGACGGCACGCCGGTGGCGGAGCTGGTCGGGATGCTGCGCTTCCTGGTCGGACGGCATCCGGCACTGCGCACGCGGCTGCGGTTCGTGCCGGATCCGGACGGAGGGCGGCGTCCGGTGCAGGTCGTCGCGGGCTCGGGGTCGTGCCGCTGCGGGTCGTCGAGATCGGGGACGATGAGGACGCCGCCGGGGTCGTGGACGAGCTGCGGTCGCGGTACGAGCTCGAGTCCTTCGACTACGAGCACGAGTTCCCGGTGCGGATGGCGGTCGTCACGCGGTCCGGGACGG
This sequence comes from Catenulispora sp. EB89, assembly GCF_041261445.1. NCBI lineage: Bacteria > Bacillati > Actinomycetota > Actinomycetes > Catenulisporales > Catenulisporaceae > Catenulispora > Catenulispora sp. EB89. Next base: position 144,366 of record NZ_JBGCCU010000010.1, on the reverse strand, counting down.
CGGCGCATCTGGTGATCGGCTACAGCCATGTCTTCGTGGACGGGGCCGCGATCCGTGCGCTGGCGCGGGATCTGGAGCACTTCAACCGGGCCTCCGGGGCGTCCGGGGTGGCGACCGCGCCGCCGCCCGCGCCGCCCAGCGCTCTGGACGTGGCACAGGCGCAGGCCACGGCTGCGGGGCGTCGGCAGAGCAGCCGCGCCGTCCGGCACTGGGCCGCGCAACTCGACCGGCTGACCGACTGGCCGGCCCCCGACCCGCCGCAGGAGCAGGAGCCGCGCCATTGGGAGCTGGTCGGCTACTCCCCCGCGATGGAACTGGGGATGCGCGCGGTCGCGGCGCGCACCGGGGCGGGCACGACCCACGTGCTGCTGGCCGCGTACGCGGTGGCGGTGGCCCGGGTGTTCGGGCGGGATCCGGGCGTGGCGCAGATCGTGGTCGGCAACCGGTTCCGGCCGGGTTTCGCCGAGCTGGTCTCGCAGGTGTCGCAACACGGGATCTGCGTGGTCGACGTCGCGGGCGCCGGGTTCGACGAGGTCGTGGCGCGTGCCGAGAAGGCCGTGACAGGAGCCTGCTTCGCCGGGTACTACGACCCGGTCGAGTGCGACGCGCTGTTGGCCGAGGCGGGCGCTCGCCGTGGGCGGGCGCTGGACATCACGTGGCATCTCAACGACCGGCGGGACAAGACCGGGGCGGGCGAGGGCGACCGCTTCGTGCCCGAGGTGTGGGACGTGGCCCGGGTGCTGCCGCTGAGCAGGTGGTACTGGGGGCGTAAGACGCCGGTGTTCGACGGCTCCTTGTTCATCCAGGTCGACTCCGAGCCCTTGGTTCCCGAGCGGCATGTTCCCGGGGCGGCGCCGCCTGCGGTTCACCTGGAGATCTGGACCGACACCCGGGCTTTCGCGCGGCGGCAGATCGAGGCGCTGGCGCTGGAGATGGAAGCGGTCGTGGTGGCCGCCGCGCTCGGCGTCGGCGGAGCGCCCGGGCGGCACGAGGTACCGGCGCATGGCTGACGAGGCTGATGAGGGTACTGATGGCGGGGCCCACGACGTCTCTCCTCTTGAGGTCGTGGCCTTCTTCCTCCCGCAGTTCCACCCGATCCCGGAGAACGACCGCTGGTGGGGACCGGGCTTCACCGAGTGGACGCACGCGGCGGCGGCGCGTCCACTGTTCGACGGCCATCTCCAGCCGCGCCTACCCGCCGACCTGGGGTTCTACGACCTGCGGCTGCGCGAGAGCCGCCGGGCCCAGTGGGAGCTCGCCGCCGAGTACGGCGTGAGCGCGCTGTGCTACTGGCACTACTGGTTCGGCGGCGTGCGGCTGCTGGAGCGCCCCGAGACGGACCTGCTGAACGACCCGGGCCTGCCGCACCGGTACTGCCTGGCGTGGGCGAACCAGTCCTGGACCGGCGTCTGGCACGGCCGCGGCGACGAGGTGCTGCAACGCCAGGACTACCCGGGCGAAGCCGACGACATCGAGCACTTCAAGTGCCTGCTCCCGCACTTCACGGACGAGCGCTACCTGACCGTCGACGGCCGCCCGGTGTTCTACCTCTTCCGCCCCGACGACATCCCCGACCTCCCCCGCCTGGTCGCACTGTGGCGCCGGATGGCCACCGATGCCGGCCTGCCCGGCCTGTACCTGGTCGGCGACGCCGACGGCGCCTGGGTGCACACCCCCGACCCGCAGCTGGACGCGGCGGTGTTCAACCCCGCGCCGCCGCCCGCCGGCCACCCGCTGGAGGCGGCGTTCGGCGGCACGCCGCTGCACGAGGCGCCCCGGACGTACCGCTACGACGGGATCTACGCGGACTGGCTGTTGGACGGGTGCGGCGCGCCGATCCGGCGGCATCCGTGCGTCGTGCCAGGCTTCGACAACACCCCGCGTTCAGGGCGACGCGGTGTACTGCTGCACGATCCCGATCCGGAGATCTTCGAGGCCGCGGTGACGAAGGCGGCACGCCGGGAGCAGGAGATGCCGGGGCCGCGGATGGTGTTCGTCAAGTCGTGGAACGAATGGGCCGAGGGCTCGGTGATGGAGCCGGACCGGCACTTCGGGCGGGGGTTCCTGCGGGCGCTGCGGCGGGGGCTGGACGCTGCGGGCCGCTGATGCCACCCCCAGCCCGACCGCACCCTCAAACCACCGGAATCGACTGCTCGTGATGGAAGACATCCGCCGGATCCCACCGCCGCTTCACCGCGACCAGGTTCCGCGGGTTCTTGCGGAAGTTGTCGAGGAAGTACAGCCACAGCGCGTGGTCGACGTCGCCCTTGGAGTGGGTGCCGAGGACGTTGTCCGGGTAGTTGTAGTACGCGCCCGCGACCGTGCCCGTCGGGTCGTTGGCCGGGTCGGGGGTCCCGCCGTACTCCACGTAGACCTCCCGGTAGAAGTCGTTGATCCACCGCAGGTGTGCGTCGGTCTGGACGTCGTACGGGGGCTGGGCTCCCTCGCCGGGGCGCGAGGCGTTGAGCCAGTACGTCTGGTACTGGAGCTTCATGATCGCGTCGCGCTGCGGCACCGCCGTCGCGGTGGAGGCGACCCGGTTGATGGCCCCTCCGTAGCTGTCCACCTGGAGCAGGCTCTGGCTCATGTCCGACTCCGAGACGCCGTTCGGAGTCGTGTGGAGCCAGTGGTAGATCGCAGCGACCTGATTCGACGGGAAACCCCTATTCATATACGCGGACTTGTACTTCCCGAACTGGTTCGGCCCCGAGCTGTTCATGGTCTGCAGCGCCTCGAGATACGTGACGTTCTGCACGCTGTCGTTCCCCACGACCGACGTCGTCCACCCCGGATGCCCGCCGAGCGGGTACCGCAGCGGCGCGGGTTCGACGATCGCCCCGAAACGCGTGCGCGCCTCCCCATACCGACGCTCGACCTCGGCCCGGTGTTCGAGCAGCGTCGCCCCTGCGGGGGACACGGCTTGCACGACCATCCCGATCTGCCCGGCCGACACGTGCATCAGCTTCAACAAGCTGAAATCGGTCTCGGGCAGGCTCTGTACGAACTCCGCGTATTCAGCGAGCAAGTTCGCGAAGGATTGCGCATCGATCGCCGTCCAGTCCCATGACAGGGTGTAGATCGAGGCGAACTCCGGGGCGTCGGGCAGCGCGTCGAAGTAGTAGCGCAGAATGACGCCGAAGTTTCCGCACCCAGCCCCTTGCAGAGCCCAGAAGAGATCTCGTTCGTCACTCGACGAACTCGCCGCCGACACGTGATGCAGCTCAGCACTCTTCGACGACGCGTTCCACGTCACGATGTCGACCGCACTGAGATGATCGACCATCAAACCGTGCATTCGCGACAAAAGCCCATACCCGCCACCGGTGATGTGACCGCCGGCACCGACCGAGTAGCAGCTTCCGGCAGGAAGCGTCTTGTTGAAACCGTTCAACAACGTCCGGTAAACGGTCCAGTTCTCACAACCCGCCTCGACGAAGAAAGCAGCACGACCCTCATCCCAGCCGACACGGCTCATCGAGGACATGTCCACAACGGCCCTGGTAGTGCCGTTGTATGCGAAGTCCTCATAGCAATGCCGCCCGGACACGACCTTGACGTCGCGCCCGAAGCGGGAAATCGCCTCGCCGATCTGCGCGACCGCCTCGGCATCATTCCTCGGGACAAAAACAGCCTCAAGCTTCGGCGCGAACCACCGCCGATTGAAGCCTTGCCGATCGCTGAGCACAACGGCACGCGCACCAACACTCGCAGACGGGCTGGACATGATCGCGACTCCATTCACTCAGTGGGCATCAGGTTCTGCTCGGCCCAGATCGTCTTCCCGGTAGGCGTGTGCCGGGTCCCCCAGCTCCGCGCGAACTGGGCGACGAGCATCAGGCCTCGACCGCCCTCGTCGAACACGCGCGCACGGCGCAGGTGCGGAGCGGTACTGCTGCAGTCGGACACCTCGCAGATGAGAGTGTTGTCCTGGATCAGCCGCAAAGTAATCGGTGGTGCCCCGTAACGGATCGCGTTGGTCACGAGCTCGCTGACGATCAGCTCGGTGGCAAAGCTCAGGTCCTCCAAACCCCACGCGGACAACCGCCCGCTGACGTCCTTCCGGGTCTGGCTGACCGCGACCGGATCCGACACCACGTCCCACGCCGCAACCCGCCCCGCGTCCAACGCCCGGGTACGCGTGAGGAGCAGCGCGACGTCGTCCTGCGGTCGGCCGGTGATCAACGTGCTCAGCACGGCGTCGCACGACTCGTCCAACGGCCCGTCGGCAGCGTTGAGGACGTCGCACAGCTTCGCCATCCCCTCGTCGAGGTCACGCTCCCTGGTCTCGATGAGACCGTCGGAGTAAAGGGCCAGGACGCTGTGCTCCGCCAACTCGACGACCGTCGCCTCGAAGGGCAGGCCGCCGATGCCGAGCGGCGGCCCGACCGAGATCGGCAGCACCGTGGCCGGGCCGCCCGGCGGCACGATGACCGGCGGCGGGTGGCCGGCGCTGGCCAGGGTGCAGGTGCGGGACACCGGGTCGTACACGGCGTAGCAGCAGGTGGCGCCGACCTCGCTGCCGACGCGCGCGGCACCGTTCCCCGTGGTCGCGGCCCCGGCTCCGGCCTCGGCTTCGTCGGACAACCGCACGACCAGGTCGTCAAGATGCGTCAGCAACTCGTCGGGCGGCAGGTCCACGTCGGCCAGCGTCCGCACCGCCGTGCGCAGCCGCCCCATCGTCGCCGAGGCCTGAATACCGTGCCCGACGACGTCGCCGACGACCAGCGCGACCCGCGCCCCGGACAGCGTGATCACGTCGAACCAGTCGCCCCCGATCCCCGGCTGCGCCCCCGCCGGCAGATACCGGGTGGCGACCTCGACCGCGCTGTGGTCGGGAAACCGCCGAGGCAGAAGGCTGCGTTGCAGCGACAGAGCCGTCTCGCGCTCGCGCGTGTATCTGCGCGCGTTGTCGATCGCCACCGCCGCGCGCGCCGAAAGTTCCTCGGCGAGAAGCAGGTCGTCGTGGTCGAACCGTTCCATCCGGTCCTGACGACTGCGGCGGTAGAACACTGCGACGCCCAACGTCGCGCCTCGGGCACGCAGCGGCACGGCCAGCATCGAGTGGTACCCCTGCTCGCGGATCCGAGCGGCGCGCACCGAGTCCGTACGCATCCACTCCACGAACTCGGCGTCCTCGGCGTTGCTCAGAACTCCCGCACCGCCGGCGAGGGCGCGCGCCGGAGGTGTGAACTCGGGATAGCTGTCCGCGACGCCGATGTCGAGCACGGTCTTCAGCGCCGGGCTGCTGCCGGGGGCGAAGCGGTGCGCGACGCGGCGCAACGTGACGGTGCCGTGCAGAGCCTCCTCCCCCACTTCTGCATCGCTCTCCAGAGCCGTGAGGAGGTCGACGCTTGCGAAGTCCGCCAGCTCCGGAACCGTCACCTCCATCAGCTCCCGCGCGGTCTGCGCGACGTCCAGCGTGCTGCCGATGCGGCTGGCGGCCTCGTTGAGCAGGACGAGGCGTTTGCGGGCCCAGTACTGCTCGGTGATGTCGTGGGCGACGAGCGCCACTCCTCGCACCTCGCCGCCGGGGTCCTTGAGCGGCGCGAAGTCGACGGACCACGCGTGCGAGCGCCGTTGTCCGCCGGTGCGCTGGAAGCTTTCCAGGCGGCAGGGTTCACCGCTGTCGACGGCACTGCGCAGGCCGTCGGCCAGGGCCGACGTCTGCGGCTGCGTGGTGATGTCGTGGATGGGGAGGCCTCGGATCGCGGCGTCCGGCAGGCCGACGACGGTTTCCATGGACTGGTTGGAGCGGCGGTATCTGAGGTCTGCGTCGTAGAGGGAGACGGAACAGCGCGGTAGTTGGTCGAGGGCCCAGTGTGCGAGGTCGTCGTCCTCGGGGCGCGGCTGCGTGCCGTCCAGGGGGCTGACGACGCGCCAGGCGTCCGGGCCGGATCCCGGGGCGCCGTGGTGCGCGACGACGACCACGTCGACGCGCCGGCCGTCGCGGTGGCGCAGCGCGAGCTCGCCGCTCCAGCGTTCGGGGTCGGTGCCGACGGCGTGCAGGAAATCCGCCTTTGAGGCGGGTTCGGCCATCAGTTCGGCGGCGGGGTGGCCGACGATCTCGGCGGCCGGGTAGCCGAGCAGGCTTTGCGCACCCTGGTTCCAGCGCGTCACCCGGCCTTGGGCGTCGACGACGCACTCGGCTGTCGCCATACACCGAATTGTACCGATTGAGGACGATATCCTCCGGCCGCGTTCCGTCGCTCGGGTGAGGGTATGCTCGCGGATCGCTCAGGAAGTGATATCCGCTGCGGTGGTGCCGGGTCTCCAAAGGTGAACCGACGCTCGCTCATTCCTGCAAAGGCGGAGACCCCATGGCGGACAATCTCGATCCACACCTGATCCTCGCTGCTCAGCGTGGCGACCAGCAGGCGCTCGACGCGTTGATCGCCGCGTACCTGCCGCTGGTCTACAACATCGTCGGCCGTGCGCTGCAGGGGCACGCGGATGTGGACGACGTGGTCCAGGAGACGATGCTGAGGGTGGTCAACGGCCTGGCCGGGCTGCGTGACCCGGCGGCGTTCCGGTCCTGGCTGGTGTCGATCGCCATCCGCGAGGTGCGGGACAGCCGGAATCGGAGCCGGAGCCGGAGCCAGAACCAGAGCCGGCAGCGGCCGGTCGGTGGTGACAGTGGCTACGGCGGCGGTCTGGAGGAATTGCAGGGCGTCGCGGATCCCGGGGCGGACTTCGTCGACCTGACGATCCTCCGGCTCGGCCTGTCCGACCAGCGGCGGGAGACTGCGGAGGCGACGCGCTGGCTGGACGAGGCGGATCGCGACCTGCTCGCGTTGTGGTGGCTGGAGGCCGCGGGTCAGATCACGCGCGGCGAGCTGGCGGCGGCGTTGGAGGAGACGCCTGCGTACGCCGCGGTGCGGGTGCAGCGGATGAAGGCGCAGCTGGAGACGGCTCGGGCGGTGGTGCGCGCGGTGTGGGCGACGCCGCGGTGCGGAGGGTTGGACGCGGCGATCCGGGACTGGGACGGGCGTCCGTCGCCGCTGTGGCGCAAGCGCCTGGCCCGGCATGTACGGGAGTGCGGTGAGTGTTCGGAGTTCCAGCGGGGATTGGTGCCGGCCGAGAGCTTGCTGGCCGGGGTCGCTTTGCTGCCGCTGCCGCTCACGCTCACGGGTGCGTATCTCGGCGGCCGCGCCTGGCGGAAGCCGGCACGGCGGCATCCGAACGTCGGCCGGTCCTTGCTGCCGACGAGCAAGCTGGTCGTCGCCTCGGCGGCGGTCGCGGTTCTGGGGGTGAGCGCCGCGATCGCGATGGCGGGCAGTGGGTCGACGACGTCGCCGAATGCCGGTCCGGTGGCTGACCGGTCCACGGTCGGCGGGGTGGCCGGGACGTCGGCTGCTTCGCCGGCTCCGACCAGCCTCGCGACGCCGACCCCCGCTTCATCGACGCCAGCGCCGGGCACCCCGACACCGGCGGCTTCCGCGACGAGCACGTCCCCCTCCCCTTCCCCTTCGGTGCGCCCTTCGGTGACCCCGGCGGGGCCGGTCTACGGCCAGACCGTCGACACGGTCGACGCAGCGCCCGACCGCCTCGCCAAGCCCGGACCGCTGCCCCGGCGCCCCGAAACCGTGCCGATCACCGCCACCGGCAACTACTCGCAGCCGTTCAAGGGCTCGCTCGGCGGCACGTACCTGATGTTCTGGAACGGACAGAGCGTCACGATCACCGGCACAGGCTACTTCCGCGTCCGCTACGAGATCGCGTGGTTCAACCGCGTCGGCGGGATGGTGATGCCGACCTGGACGGGCCTGCGGGGCAAGCTGTTCCACGTCGCCTCCGGCGGCGGGCGGCGCATGGACGACAACGGGGCCGGCCAGCCCACGGACGTCACCTGGATGGGCAACCCGAAGGCCGGCTACATCACGCTGCCGCCGGGCGCGCAGCAGATGTGGAACAACGAGTTCTTCTACCTCGACGGCACCGTCACCCTGCACGAGACCGAGGGCTACGCCGACTACAACCTCAGCGTGACGCCGTTCACGTGGGCGCAGGTCACCCAGGACATCGACGCCGCCCCCGACGGCCACGGCATCGTCCGCTACGGCCTGGTGCGCGACACCGGCACGGACGCGGCGCCGGTCCCGCAGTACCTCACGCGGGCCACGCCCGCCAAGCCGACGGATGTGCCTCAGCGTTCGGAGGTGGGTGCAGGGTCCTGACAGCCGGTACTCGGCGAACGGACCAGCCCGCGGCGGCCCGTTCTGTGCGGCACTATCGCGTTTCCGATCCCGCCGGCAGCCGGTTGTGGAGCTCGGTGGTCATGGCGTGGATGGCCCGGGTCAGGTCGGTGTTGGACTTGAGCTCCAGTTCCGACTCGACGAAGTCGTGGTCGGCCTTGGCCTGTTGGAAGGACGCCTGCCGGTTCTGGCCGATCATGACGAACGTCGACAGGAAGATCGCCTCCAGGGACACCACCAGGGTCAGCGTGGGCCAGGGGTTGGTCTCGACGAACAGCATCCAGCCGACGAAGATCACCGCGTGCAGGTAGACGAACATCATGGAGCCGGCGAACTTGGTGATCGCGTCGGCGATGCGCAGCTGGACGTCGGCAGCCCTGGTGGCGTGGTGCGCGGCGACGGCTGGATGGTGTCGGGACGGGTCGGAAACGCTCATCGAAGGGTTCTCCTCGGAAGTGGCCGCCGGGGTTTCGGCGGGCGCGGTCGACACCGCTGCCGGCCGCGCCCGGGACCGGCGGGGCTGTGAAAGTGCAGGACTGCGGGACTGTAGACCGGCGGGATCAGCCGGCGTGCGCTCTGAGCCGGCCGAGGATCTGGGCGAGGAGACGGGAGACCTGCATCTGCGAGACTCCGAGCTCCGCGCTGATCTCGGTCTGCGTCATGCCCCGGAAGAAGCGCATGAGCAGGATCTTCTTCTCCCGTTCGGACAGTGTCGCCAGCAGCGGCCGCAGGGTCTCCCGGTCGATGACGTTCTGGATGCCGCGGTCGTCGGCGCCCAGCAGGTCGCTCAGCAAAGAGCCGCCTCCGTCCTCGACGGCGGTCGGCACGTCCAGGGACGCCAGGGCGTGCAGCCCGGACGCCTCGATCGCGTCGACGACCGCGGCCGCGTCGACGCCCAGCGGCACCGCCAGTTCCTGGACGGTCGGAGCCCGGTGCAGCCGCTGCGAGAGGTCCTCGGTGGCGTCCCGCAGCTCGCCGGCGAGTTCCTGGACCCGCCGCGGCACGTGGACCGCCCAGGTCGTGTCCCGGAAGTAGCGCTTGAGCTCCCCGAGGATCGTGGGGGTGGCGAAGGCGAGGAACCCGGCGCCGAAGTCGGGGTCGAAGTGGTCGACCGCCTTGACCAGGCCGACGTAGGCGGCCTGCAGGAAGTCCTCCGCGGACTGGCCGCGCACGCCGTAGCGGGACGCCAGGTGGCGCGCGTAGGGCATGTACTCGGTGATCACGGCGACCCGCAGAGCGGCCCGTTCGGCGTCGCCGGGGGGCAGGCGGTGCATCCGGTCCAAAGACCGCAGCGCCGCGGCCCGCTGATCGGTCCGGTCGCGGCCGTTGCGATCGAGACCGCGGACGATCCGCGGCTCCGCCGCGCACCCGCCGAGCCGGCTCCGCCGGTCCGTCCGCGAACGGTGCGGTTGATCTCGTGAAGCGTGTGGTCGGACCTCGTGTGTCGGTGTGCTGACAGAGGTTGTGCCCATGGAACGCCCTACGCTTTCGCATATGGGGCGTCGGCTGCGTGGGAGGGCTTTCGCGGCCAAGGTGAAACCGGTGCCTGCCCCGACCGCATACGGCGCGTCGGAATTCACGGCGCCAAAGTCTGGGGCGTATGAAGTTACTGTCAGAGTAGCGCCGATCGGTAGGGCGCGTATACAGCGTCCATACTTCGTGCCCAGCGTGCAGCGATGCCGCGCCTCGCGGGGTGAGACGCGGCATCGGTCCAGGGGTGCCTACTCGGGGAGGACGACGCCGAGGAAAGCGCGGTAGCGCCGCAGGGCCTGGCGCAGGTCCTCGGTTCCGGGACTGCCCTGCTGCCAGGCGGCCGCCAGATCGGTCCTGCGCGCCTGGAAGGAGCTCAGCAGGGCCGCGGCGATCTCGGCGACGAAGCCGTCGGCGTCACGCACGGACTCCGCCGGGTCCTCCACGAAGCCGACCTGGATCTCGGTCCAGCGGCTGCGGAAGGCTTGCTCCGCCTTGTGGCTCAGGAGCGGTTCGTGGACGACAGGGGTCGAAGTCGTCTCCGTCGTCGTGTCCGTCGGCCCCGCCGTCGACGTGTCCGTCGGCGCCTCCGGCTCCTCGGGCTCCGCGGCCATGGGCGTCTCCGTTGTCACCTCCATCGGCGTCTCCGGCTCCGGTGCCGGCACCGACTCCGGCACCGGCAGCCGCTCCTCGGTGAGCACACCCCCGTCGTCGGCCCACCGATGGGTCGGTTCGGTCGGGAGGGTGTCCTGGTTCATGACCGGCTCGGCGCTCACAAGGTGGCCTCCGATTCCTTGGTCCCGCGCGGAACCACGGCGCCGGGCTCGGTGAGCAGGTCGTCGAGGAACGTTTGGTACTGCATCAGGGCTTCGCGCTTCACCTCGGTCGGTATCGACGTCGAATCGGTTCGCACCCGTTCGCTGACCCACAGCGCCTGGCGGTAGTTCGCCAGGACGCCTCCGTGCCGGACCGAGAGCAGCGCCAGCTGCTCGCCGCGGTCGTCGACGGGGTAGCCCCGGGCCTCGATCAGCCGGGCGATCAGCTGCTCGGCGCCCGAAAGGGCGGCCGACGGGTCGTCGAGGAAGCCGCTGCGGATGTTCTCCCAGTACGTGGTGTAGAAGTCCCGGTCGGCCGCGCTGATCGGTTCCAGGCGCAGCCGGCCGTACATCTGGCTGCGCCGGGCCAGTTCCCGGTCCGCGGCCTGCTGGCCGCCGTACTCGGCGCTCGCCCGGGCGTATTCGGGCCCGAACGAGGTCCGCATCCGGCGCTTGGCGTTCTCTCGCCGTCTGGTGTACACCACGACGGCGATGACCAGGACGATCACGACGATGGTGATGATCGCGACTGTGATCATGGGGCCTCCTCAAGGGGCTTGTCGCCCATGAGTACCCGAATCGCAGAATCCAAACAGAGCGGCGCGAAAACCCCACACGGCCCCGGATCGCCGGGCCCACGGCGGGTCCGGCGATCCCGCCGTCACCGGGCCTTGACGTGCTTGGCGACGGTGAGCTGGCCGACGTCGTCCTCGTCCATCGCGTCGACCTTGCTCTGGTCGGCCAGCAGTGTGCCGTCGCCGAGCTCGAAGCCGCGCTTGAACTGCGCGACGCCGTCCTTGAACGCCGTGACGGTGTCGTCGGAGAGCTGACCGGTCTCGCGGATCGTGGCCAGCACACCGGCGTGGTCGGTCTTCAGGAAGGAGATGAACTCCTTCTCGAAGCGGCGCACGTCGGCCACCGGCACATCATCGATCGAGCCCGAGGTGCCGATCCAGATCGAGGCCACCTGCTCCTCCACCGGATACGGCTCGTACTGGCCCTGCTTGAGCAGCTCGACCATCCGCTGGCCGCGGGACAGCTGGGCCTTGGAGGCGTCGTCCAGGTCCGAGGCGAAAGCAGCGAACGCCTCCAGGTCACGGAACTGGGCCAGGTCCACGCGCAGCGAACCAGACACCGAACGCATCGCCCGCACCTGCGCCGAACCACCGACCCGGGACACCGAGGTACCCACGTTGATCGCCGGACGGACACCGGAGTTGAACAAGTCGGTCTCGAAGAAGCACTGACCGTCGGTGATGGAGATGACGTTGGTCGGAATGAACGCCGAGATGTCGTTCGCCTTGGTCTCGATCACCGGCAGACCGGTCATGGAACCGGCACCCATGTCATCGGACAGCTTCGCGCAACGCTCCAGCAGACGCGAGTGCAGATAGAACACGTCACCCGGGTACGCCTCGCGCCCCGGCGGACGACGCAGCAGCAGCGACATCGACCGGTAGGCCTCAGCCTGCTTGGTCAAGTCGTCGAAAACGATCAGAACGTGCTTGCCGTCATACATCCAGTGCTGGCCGATGGCCGAGCCGGTGTACGGCGCCAGGTACTTGAAACCCGCCGGGTCCGAAGCCGGGGAGGCCACGATCGTCGTGTACTCCATCGCGCCGGCCTCCTCCAGCGCGCCCTTGACGGCCGCGATGGTGGAACCCTTCTGACCGATGGCCACGTAGATGCAGCGGACCTGCTTCTTCGGATCGCCCGACGCCCAGTTCTGCTTCTGGTTGATGATCGTGTCCACAGCCACCGCGGTCTTGCCGGTCTGCCGGTCACCGATGATCAGCTGACGCTGGCCACGGCCGATCGGGGTCATCGAGTCGATGGCCTTGATACCGGTCTGCAACGGCTCCTTCACCGACTGCCGAGCCATGACACCAGGCGCCTGCAGCTCCAGGATGCGGGTGCCCTCAGCCTCGATCGGACCCAGACCGTCGATCGGCTCACCCAGCGGGTTCACCACCCGGCCCATGAACTTGTCACCCACCGGGGTGGACAGGATCTCGCCGGTGCGCCGCACGGACTGGCCTTCTGCGATTCGCTCGTAGTCGCCGAGCACGACCACGCCGATCTCGCGGACGTCCAGGTTCAGGGCGATGCCCAGGGTGCCGTCCTCGAACTTCAGCAGCTCGTTGGTCATGGCCGAGGGCAGACCGTCGACCTTGGCGATGCCGTCACCGATCACCGTGACGGACCCGACCTCGTCCCGTGGCGCCGTCGTCGTCTTGTAGGAGTCGACGAAACGCTCCAGCGCGTCGCGGATCTCCTGCGGACGGATCGTGAGTTCCGTCATGAGTGTTCCTGTCCTCTTGGGTGGGACGCGCTTCGTTCACAGAAGTACAACCCGGCCAGATCGACCACTACATAAGGGCGCGAGCGGGTGTCGAACGTTAGAACGTGCCGCAGGTGTGCAAAGCGTCACCAGGGTCCAGGGGACCGCCCGGATCAGCCGGGCGTACCGCCACTCTAGCCCCTCGGCGGCCGGAACATCCGCCGAGGGGAAGGCCGCGCTCCTCGTCAGCCGTCCTTGCCCTCGGCGCGCTGATTGGCGATGTCGATGCGGTTGCGCCGGCTGTCGGCGACGACGAATCCCAGCGCCAGCGCCAGCACGACGATGGCGACGATCCACATGAAGTTCGCGGCGAAGCCGATCAGGCCGCAGAGCAGAGCCACCGACAGCGCGCCGATCATGACGGCGTCCGGGCCCCTCTTCTGGCTGAGCAGCCGCTTGAGCTGTTCGTTCAGCCTGAGCTCCCGGCCGGAACGGGGCGGTCGGGGAGATTGCGAGGACTGCGAGGACTGCGGAGGGACGCCGCCGCGCACCCGCGTTTCGTTGTCGGGCGTGGTGACCTGGCGATACTCAGTCGTATGAAGGCTACGGGCGCCGATGACGTCGTTCCTGTCGGGTCTCATCGTGAGACCACCGATCTCCCTCCGGTCGCGAAGGGACAAAAGCTCTACTTGGGCTTATTTACACCTTACGCCTGTTAGACCTCGATATACCGAAGACTGCGGTATCAACGGAACGGTCCGTCCGACGCACGCAGGCCTGCTACCGTGGGATGCGATACCGCCCTTCAGCGACGGTGCAACCTGCCGGAACAGCGGAGCAGTCTGCTCCGCGCCCTTGGTACCCGGCCAGGGCCCGTGGTCGTCCCGACACCGCGATCGCCTCGGACATCCCATCTCGAGCGCAGGCTCGTCAGCCGTGCTCGGTCCACGCCTCGATCGACGCTGTCACCTCCCCGAACCAGTAAGGGCTCCGCCATGACCGCTTTTGGATTCCTCAGTACGTACCCGCCCACCCAATGCGGTGTGGCGACCTTCAGCGCGGCGCTGCTGAAGCACCTCACGCCCCAGGGCTCGGGCGACCGGGCCGCCGTCGTCCGGATCGTCGACGCCGCGCAGCCGGCGGTCTACCCGGACGTGGTCGCGCAGCTGGTCAACGGCTCGCCGGAGGGGCCGGCCGCGGTGGCGCGGGTGCTCGACCGCTTCGACGTCGCCATCGTGCAGCACGAGTACGGCATCTACGGCGGCCGTGACGGCGCGGACGTTATCCAGGTCCTGACCCACCTGAACGTTCCGGCGATCGTGGTGCTGCACACGGTGCTTTCCGCCCCCTCGCCGCACCAGCGGCAGGTGCTGGAGCGGATCGCGGACGCCGCCGCGGCGGTCGTGGTCATGTCCGACACGGCCGCCCGGCTGCTGAACGAGTCCTACCTCGTCGACGCCCGCAAGGTCTCGGTGATCCCGCACGGCGCGCCCGGCGTCCGGCGGCTGTCCCCGCCGGCGGCGTTCGACCCGTTCGCCCCGCCCGCGCCGAGCCGCCCGCGCCCGACGATCCTGACCTGGGGCCTGATCGGACCCGGCAAGGGCATCGAATGGGCGATCGAGGCGTTCGCCGGCCTGGCCGGCGTCGATCCGGCGCCGCGCTACCTGATCGCGGGCCGGACCCACCCCAAGGTCCTGGCCCGGGACGGCGAGGCGTACCGGGACTCCCTGAAGGCCCGAGCGCAGGCCCTGGGCGTGTCCGCCGACGTCGAATTCGATCCCGCCTACCGCACCACCGCCGCGCTGACCGACCTCGTCCGGCAGGCCGACGTCGTGCTGCTGCCCTACGACTCGACCGAGCAGGCCACCTCGGGCGTGCTCATCGAGGCCGTCGCCGCCCGCCGCCCGATCGTGGCCACCCGGTTCCCGCACGCGGTGGAACTGCTGGCCGACGGCGCCGGCCTGCTGGTGCCGCACCGGGACGTCGCCGCCACGACCGAGGCCCTGCGCTCGGTGCTGACCCGCCCCGGGCTGGCGGCGGCGATGACCGCGGCGTCCGGCCGCGTCGCCCCGGCCCTGGAATGGTCCGCGGTCGCGGCCTCCTACCGCGCGCTGGCCGCCTCGCTGATCGGCGCTCGGGCCAAGGCCACCGCGTGACCGGGACGGCGGTCCGCCGAGAGGAGCCGACGATCGAGACCCTCGATGCCGCACCGCACAACGGCGTCCGGGCGGACCTCGTGGTCCGAGGCGGAGCGCGGCTGCGCCACGACCCCCGCCGGGTCGTCACCGACCTGTTCGTCCCCGGCGAGGAACTGCCCGGCAGCGTCTCGCGCGCGGCGATGGTGTTCGAGCGCATCATGGCCCTGGACGACGACACGGTCGACCGCGCCTACACCCGCACCCTGGCGGACTTCTCGACGCGGCACCGGGATCTGGAGAAGACGTTCGCAGAGCACTCCGAAACCGTCGGCCATCGCATAGCGGCCGGAGCGCAGGTCTCGGACCGGCGTCGTCTGCTCATCGGCGCCTACTTCACCCGCGAATACGCGATCGAGGCCGCTGCCCTGACCAACCCTTCCCTGGTCGAACACCCCGATCAGAGCGGTCTGGCCCCGGGGTGTCTCCGCTTCGTGCTGAGTGCGCGCGCCATCGGCGAAGGACACTTGTCCTGCGTCGAGTTCCGCACCGGCGTGATCGGGCCGGACGGGACCGTCGCGGTGGACGAGCCGTCGCGGTTCGCGAGCGCCGGCCGGCCCCGCGCGTCGCGGTACGACCGGAGATTCTTCGAGCACGGGCTGGCCGCAGCAGGGGACGACAACGAAGTCCACTCCTACCTCCTGCACCGCCTTCCGGCACAGTTCACCGACGCAGACCTCGAACACGTGCTGGCCGACGTCCCGGCGGGTCTGATGGCCCGCAACGGCGCGCACGCCGCGATCGAGAGCATCCGGCTGGTCGCGGCGTGCCAGTACGTGCTGGAATTCCCCCAGGACACCGACCTCTCCGAGCGGGTGCTGCGGCCGATCAGCCCCACTGATTCGCGCGGAATGGAAGACGCCCGCTTCGTCCGCTTCGTCGACGAGGGCGGAGCCGCCGGTTATCGCGCCACCTACAACGCCTTCGACGGCTTCACCACCGCACCCCAGCTGATCGAGACCGAGGACCTCCGGGTGTTCCGCGTCTCCCCGCTGCTCGGCCCGGCCGCGCGGAACAAGGGCATGGCACTGTTCCCCCGGCTCGTCGGCGGAGTCCACATGGCTCTTTCCCGATGGGACCGCGAGAGCACCTCCGTCGCCACCTCCGCGGACGGACGCGTCTGGGGCGACGCGCAGCCGCTGAGGAGACCGGAGCTGAGCTGGGACCTTGTCCAGCGCGGCAACTGCGGGTCGCCCATCGAGACCCCGGAGGGGTGGCTGGTGCTGACCCACGGCGTCGGTCCGATGCGCGTCTACGGCATCGGCGCGATGATGCTGGACCTGGAGGATCCCCGGAAGGTCGTCGGCAGCCTCAACGGGCCGCTGCTGACCCCGGACGCCGAAGAGCGCGACGGTTATGTGCCCAACGTCGTGTACTCGTGCGGTGCGATCCGCCACGGTGAGAACCTCGTCATCCCCTACGGCTTCAGCGATGTGGGCATCGGTTTCGCCACCGTCCGGCTCCCGGAGCTCATCGACGCGATGCGGAACGGATGACGCCGCGGGCTTCCGCGTCACCCGAGCCGCACCGATCTGGAAGGCAGGCTCGTCATCGCCCGGCATCGTCGACGGTGACGTCCACGGTGACCTCGTCGTGCCGTTCCTCGACCTTGGCGTAGGCGGTGAAGGACTCGCGGTCGGCTTCGGTGTAGGGCGGCGGGAGCAGGCTGCGCGGCCACAGACCCCTGGTACGCACCATGTCGGCCTCGACCACGAAGAGCGTGAGCTGTGCCTGGATGTGCAGCCAGGACAGCAGCCCGAGGACGAGCCCGAACACCCCGTACAGCGTGCTGGCGTGGCGCAGCTCGTGGCCGATCAGGTAGCCGCCCGCGGCCTGCAGGATCTGCCAGGCCACCGCCGCGAGCACCGCCCCGGTGCGCAGCGCGCGGGTGGGCACCTCGGCGGCCGTGGTGATCCGGAAGCCCAGCCAGAACAGCGCGATGTTCAACGCCAGCGACGTCGCGAACGCCGCCGCGCGCACCCCCGCCTGCACCAGCACCGGCAGGTGGGAGACGCCCTCGGCGATGCCGGACAGCGCGGTGGTCGTCAGGACCCCCAGGCCGATCACCCCGATCGCCGCGAAGCTGCGGAACTGCGACCCGGGGAAGCCGGGTCGGCGCTTGTACGGCACGGCCCAGACCGTGTTGAAGGCGTACTGTGCCGCGTTCGCGACGCCCCGGGCGCCGACCAGCGTGCCGAGCAGCCCCAGGACCAGGCTCAACCCGGTCCGGTGCAGGCCGGACACGTTCGTCCGCAGCGCACCGCCGATCACCGGGAAGTCCGCGAGCGCGGAACCGAGCGCCTTCTGCTGAAGCGCCGGATGGCCGTGGAGCACGACGCCCAGGACGACGACCAGCACCAACAGCAGCGGGAACACTGCCAGGAACGCGTAGTAGGCGATGACCGCGCCGAGGGAGCCGGCCCGGTCATCGCTGAACTTCCTGCCGACGGCGACCGGGAACCCCGCCCAGGGGTGCCGCTGCTGGTAGGAGTCGAAGCGCCGCACGGCTGCGCGGATCCGGTTCACCGTTCCCGCGGGACTAGGCGGCGGTGCGGAACAGCCGCACCACGACGCCGCCGACCAGCAGGTAGGCCAGCGCTGCCAGGCCGTAGTCGACGAAGACGGTGAGCTTCGCGTTGTCGAAGGAGAACAAGGACTTGAAGCCCCAGGCCAGCTTGGCGGCCACGTCGCCGATGTCCTTCACGACCGTGGAGGTCGTCGAGGCGTCGGCGAAGACGAGGATGATGTGCACGATCAGGATGATCGCGATGACGGCGAAGAGCGCTGATATGAAGCGGGCGATGCCTGATCCGGAGCGGCGTTCGTCCATGGTGGACGCCTTCTCTCGTGGGGAGCGGAACACTCTCGTGAAGAGCGTCACAGTTTCCTCACCATGGCCTGATCGCGCGGTTCGAAACGGGGGCACGGATTCACTTCGGCGGTGTCGGGTACGCGGAGGCTCCGGCGCCGAGCGCCGCCCAGGTAGGAGGGACATCTGCATGCCGACAACGGGAAGAGCGGGGCCGGTGGCGTTCGTGCTCGGCGGCGGAGGTCCGCTGGGCGCCTACGAAGTGGGCATGCTCAAAGCCCTGATGGAGCACGGGATCCGGCCGGATCTGATCCTCGGGTCCTCGGTCGGGGCGCTCAACGGCGCCATGATCGCCGCCGATCCCCGGCCGGCGGCGGTCACGCGCCTGGAGCAGCTCTGGATCTCGCTGCGCGAGCACGGCGTGTTCGCCGACACGCTGTTCGCCCAGCTGGGGACCGCGCTGCGCAGCCGGACCCACGTGTTCTCCAACGCCGCGTTGCGCGGCCTGATAGAGCGCGAGTTCGGCACCGCGCAGATCGAGGACCTCACGGTGCCCTTCGAATGCGTCGCCGCGTCGATCGAGCGGGCCGCCGAGCACTGGTTCACGCGGGGCCCGCTGGTCGAAGCCGTCCTGGCCTCCTCCGCCGTACCGGGTCTGCTGCCGGCGGTCCTGGTCGGCGGCGAGCACTTCCTGGACGGCGGGCTGGTGGACGGCGTCCCGGTCGGCCGGGCCCTGGCCTCCGGCGCCCGCACCGTCTACGTGCTGCACGTCGGCCCCATCGACCAGCCGCTGCAGGCCCCGCGCACGCCGCGGGAGGTCGCCGTGGTCGCGTTCGAGATCGCTCGCCGGCACCGGTACGTGCCCGCGCTGAGCAATCCCGTGGCCGGTGTGGACGTCCTCGTGCTGCCCACCGGCGCCCCGGACTCGGCCGCCGATCTGCGGCCCCGCTACGGGCGGCGCGGGCTGGGCCTGGTGCGGGAACGGATCGAGCGCGCCTACGAGGCTTCGATGCCCTTCCTCGCGGAACGCGTGGAGCCCACGGAGCGCGCGTCGTAAAGCGGCCCGTTCGAGAGACCGGCTCAGAAAACATCGATTGTTTGTTTCATTTTCCGAACGTGGGTATGCGGACCCGGCGACACACCAACCGTCGTATGACCGAACGCTATCCATCTTCGAAGGAGTCACTTATGTATATCGGAGCCGGCACAGTTGTCCTCGTTCTCCTCATCGTCGTGGTGGTCATGTTCCTGCGGCGCGGATAAGACGCACCTGCGGTTGTTCGGCGACTACTGCTCCGGCCATAAGGCGGATGCAGTGAAGATTGTCAGTGGTAAAGGAGAAGCACCATGAACTCACCCTTTTCCCGTGATCCCGGAGGCGAAGAACGATCGGACCGGACCTGGGGCCTGCCCTGGGGTCCGCCGGCAGAGCTCGAAGAGCTGGTGGACCGCCTCGGCAGATGGGCCGAGCGGGCCACCGGGGGCCGAGCGCACGGCACACGCTGGACGCCCACGGTTGAGGAGAACGAGACCGCGGACACCTATCGGGTCCGGGTGGAGCTGCCCGGGATCCCGCGCGACCACATCCTCGTCGAGGTCGAAGGCCACCAGCTGTGTGTTCGTGGCGACCTGGACGAGGCCGCGGCGGGGGGAAGCAGCTACCTGGCGGCCCGGGCGGGGAGCTTCGCGTACCGCACGACGCTTCCGGCCGACGCGGACCGCGAAGACGTCCGTGCCGATCTGGCCGACGGCGTGCTGACCGTCACCGTGCCCCGCGCCGGACAGACATCGCGCGTGACAGTCCCGATCAGCGGTACGTGACGGTTCGGCGCCACGCCGGTTCGGGCCTCCGGCGCCGGCGCAGGTCGTGATCTCGTTCCAGCCCTTCCACGAGCGCTCCCCCGAGTTCGCCGCGGTCGCCGGGCATCACCTGGCGACCTGGGCGGCGATCTGAGCGGCGACCTGGTCGCGGCGGTAGTTACCCGATCGCTTCGGGCCTCCGGCGCGCGAGCAGCGAGAAAGCGTTCGGGAGCCGGCCTTCCCATGCCGCCGCGGCGACGTGGTCGGGGCGCCAGAAGGGTTCGGCGTACTCTGCGACGTGCAGTAGTTCCAGGCCGGCGGAGAGTACCGCGTTGATGATCTCCGCCAGGGTGGCCTGCGACTCGACCGCTCCGTGGGCCGGGAACGTGTCGTTGACGTGCGAGCGTGCGAAGTAGCCGCGGTCGGGGCGGATCCGGGGCTCGTCCTCGTCCCAGGTCCACAGGGGCACGGCCGGGTGCGCCTCGTAGACGAACAGGTGCCCTGAGGGGCGCAGTACGCGCGCGACGTCCGCGGCCCACGCGCGCAGGTCCGGGAGCCAGATCAGCGCCCCTTTGCCGGTGTAGACGAGGTCTGCGCAGGCGTCGCGCAGCGGCGCGCCCGGCAGCTCCGCGACCACGTAGTGGCAGGCCGCGCCCAGCTCGTCCGCGCGCCGTTGCGCCGCCGTCGCCGCGACCTGGCTGAAGTCGACGCCGATGACCTGGCGCGCGCCAGCCTTGACCAGGGCGATGTCGTCGAGGCCGTGGCCGCTCTGTAGATGAACGACGTCGGGCGGGGTCGCCAAAATGGGCCGCAGCAGGTCCAGTTCGGCGGCGAACAGCGAGCACTCGTCCCTGGCTTGGGCCAGATGTTCTTGGTATTCGAGGACGTGCTTCTCCGACGCGGCTTCCCACGCGATCCGGTTCCGCCGGCTATCGCTCTCCATGCGCCTACTGTTTCCGCCCGGCTGTGGCAGCGTCCACAGACTTTCTCCCGCCGAAGCCTCACCAGGAGTCGGGCACTCCGTGGGCAACCCAGCGGCGGATCTCTTGTGCCGCCTGGTCGGCGACGCGATGCCCGGCGGGGCGGGTCACCAGATCACTGAGGGCGAACATGTCCATGACCCGCCCGAGGAAGAGCCAGTCGTCGCCGGCCCGCAGGTCGGCGGGCAGGTGGTCGGCGAACGCCGCGCGGAAACCGGCTCGGAACGGGCCGGGGGTGTCGGCGCGGAACCTGACCATGTTGGCGGCGTCAGCATACGGAGATCCGGAGAAGCTGAACTCCCAGTCCAGGATCGCGTCGACCCGCCAACCGCCGCGGGCGCGGGTGACCAGGATGTTCTTGGGGTTCAGGTCGGAGTGGACCAGGCGGGCCTGGTCGTCGACGCCGACCAGGGCCGGGGCGTGGATCGAGCAGAGCTCAGCCCAGGACGTGCGCGTGTCCGCGTCCAACCGCTCCTCGGCCGTGGCCGTCATGCACTGCTCGGCGAACTCGGGGAGCTGCTGCGACCACGAGGGACCCGGCGTGACGCCCAGCCGGGCATCGGCGAAGAACCCAGGCCGGCCGAACCGCACCGAGGAAAGACGAGCGGCGACCCGCCCGACCTCGGCGCCGAGCCGTTCCAACTCCCCGGCGTCGGTCTCGGCATCGCTCCCGGCACCGGTCCCGGCACCGCCGAGCACCTCGCTCAGCGGCGTCCCGGTCACGTACTCCAGCACCATGGCCGACCGGGCGCTGCCGTCCATCGACCCGGCGTCGAGGACCTTGAACACTTGGGGAACGGGAACGTGCGGCCGAGCAGCATCCATGACCGCGGCCTCGATGCCATGATCGGCGGCGCCGAGTCGGACGACGACCTGACCGCCGGCCAGCGTGAGCAACGAGGTCTCATGGGAGAACCCGCCGGCCAAGACCCGCGCCCCGACCACCGAATCGCCTAGCGCCGCCGCCACCTGACGCAACTCCTCGGACACCATCGCCCCAGTATCGCGTGCGAGGCGGCCGCGGCAAGGCTGCGCGGCACCACTTTGGTGGTCATCCGGGTGGCGTAGCGCAGGTAGCGCGCCTCTTGCGCGTCGCGGACGACGCGATCCAGCTGCGCCTGGGCGCCGTGACTGACGCTAAGACCGCGTTCCAGCTGTGCCATCACCGTCTCCGACCACGGCCACCACCGCCGCCACCGCTACAGCTGTAGCGGTGAACTTCTTGATCTCGCAGCCCTTGATGCGTGCGCAGGTCAGCGGCGCGTTGCGACACTTGCGGCGTCAGCAGCACCAATGTTTCCCGAACCGACACTCTGCGGGAGTCGGCTGTGACCGGAACCAGTTACTCACGACGTAGCTTCCTTCGCGACGCGTCCGCTGCCGGGCTCATGCTCGGCCTGGGCGCGTCCTCGCTCGCCGGGTGCGGGCGGCAGCCGTCCATGGCCCAGAGCACCGCGGCACCGACCGGCGCGCCCAAGCCCGGCGGGACGTTGCGCATCGGGATGGTGGGGGCCGGCAAGGGCGAGTCGTTCGACCCCTCGGCCGCCTCCTCCGCACTCATCAACGTCGCCATGACCTGCGCCGTGTTCGATCCGCTGATCACCTACGGGCCGGACATGCGGCTACGGCCGGCGCTGGCGACGTCCTGGACCTCGGACGCCTCCGGCTCGGCCTGGACCTTCGAACTGCGGCCGGGCGTCGCCTGGCACGACGGGAAGCCGTTCACCGCCGACGACGTCATCTACTCCCTCCAATGGATGGAGACGCCCGGCAGCGGACTGGGACCCGCGGTGGCCAACGTCGACACCGCGAAGGTCTGGAAGAAGGACCCGAACACGGTCGTGGTGCCGCTCAAGAGCCCCGACACGCGGTTCCCCGAGACCATCGCGCTGGCGTGGATCGTCCAGGCCGGCGCGAAGGACTTCACCAAGCCGATCGGGACCGGACCGTTCACCTTCGTCTCGCTCGACCAGGGTCAGCAGAGCGTCTGCAAGCGCAATCCGGTCTACTGGGACACCGGCAAGCCGTACGTGGACGAGCTCCGGCTGCTCTCCCTGAAGGACGACACCGCTCGTCTCAACGCCCTGCTGAGCGGGCAGACCGACGTGATGGCCCAGCTGCCGTACGCGCAGGCCAAGTCCTCGATCTCCGAGGACTTCTGGCTGCTGCGCAGTCCCGGGCTCACCGCACAAGCCTTCTACACGGCCATCGATCAGGAGCCGTTCACCGATCCGCGCATCCGTCAGGCGCTGCGGCTGCTGGTCGACCGCCAGCAACTGGTCGATGTCGCCCTCAACGGATTCGGCACCGTGGCCAACGACCTGTACGGCAGGGCCCTGCCGTACTACGACGTCGCCCTGCCGCAGCGCACCCGCGACCTCGCCAAGGCCAAGGACCTGCTCGCGCAGGCCGGGCACGCCTCGGGCCTGACCCTGCGGCTCCAGACCTCAGCGGCGGCACCCGGGATGGTCGAGGCCGCTACGCTCTTCCAGCAGCAGGCCAAAGACGCCGGTGTCACCGTGCGGATCTCGCAGGTCGACCCGGACGCCTACTTCGACCCGACCCGCGACTACCTGACCATGCCGTTCGCGCAGACCGTCTGGCAGGGGATCACGAGCCTGGGCTCGTTCTACCAGACGGCGCTGTTGAAGGGCGCGCCCGGCAACGAGACCCACTGGACGAGCCAGCACACCGCCGACCTGATCAACGCCGGAGTATCCGCACCCGACGACGCCTCGGCACGGATGGCGTGGGACGCCGTCCAGCAGGAGCAATACGACAGCGGCGGCTACATCTGGTGGGGCAACTGCGACAACCTCGACGCCGCCTCGAAGAAGGTCGGCGGCATCGTGCCCGGGGTGTCCCAGAACCTGGGGCTGCCGACCTCGCTCGCGGAAGCGTACTTCGTCGCATGAGCCGCCGACCGCCAGGCTCTCCGAGCCGCACGGCCCACGGGCCCCTGACACGATCTGGATTCCTGTCGTCGCACCCGCTGGCCCGGATGGCGCTCCGGCGCGTCGCCGCCGGCGTGGTCACGCTGCTGGTCCTGTCCGTCCTGGTCTTCGCCGCGGCCTCGGTGCTGCCCGGCGACGCCGCGAGCGCCGTCCTCGGCAAGCAGGCCAACGGCCAGGCGCTGGCCGACCTGCGGCACCGCATGGGTCTGGACCAGTCGATCCCGGTCCAGTACTGGCACTGGCTGACCGGGCTGCTGCACGGCGACCTCGGCGACTCCGCCGCCGGATTCGCCTCCGGCGGCCAGGTCAGCGTCTGGAGCCAGGTCTCCGGAAAGCTCGGCGACTCGGCGGTCCTGGCGCTGTGCGCGTTCGTCCCGATCGCCGTGGTCTCGGTGCTGCTCGGCGTGTATTCGGCGCTGCGCGCCGGACGCTGGCAGGACCACCTGATCTCGGTGACGACCCTGGTGCCCTCGGCGCTGCCGGAGTTCGTGCTCGGCACCGTGCTGCTGGCCGTCTTCTTCGGCTGGCTGGACGTGCTGCCGCCGGTGTCGGTCGTGGCTCCGGGCAGCAGCCCGCTGGCCACTCCGTCCGTGCTGGTGCTCCCGGTGCTGACGCTGGTCGGGGTGACGGCGGGACCGGCGGCGCGGATGGTCCGGGCCGGAATGCTGGAGGCGCTGGGCGCCGACACGGTGGCGGTGGCGCGGCTCAACGGCATCGCCGAGGGCCGGGTCGTGCGCCGGTACGCGCTGCGCAACGCGATCGCGCCGAGCATCCAGGTCTTCGCGCTCGTTGCGCAGTACCTCGTCGGCGGCCTGCTGATCGTCGAGTACCTGTTCGGCTACCCCGGTATCGGCAAGGAGCTGGTCGACGCGGTCAGCATCCACGACAACACGGAGGTCCAGTCGGTGACCATGCTGCTGGCGGCCTTCTACATCGCCACCACGATCGTCGCGGACCTCGCGGTGATGGCGGCGGTGCCCAAGCTGCGGACCGGTGCCGCATGAGCAGCCGGACGACTCAGGTCAGGACTCGGGTGGTGACTCGGGTGATACCCAGGACCGTCTCCGGACGCGTCGGGCTGGCGCTGCTGCTCCTGGTGGTCCTGATCGCCCTGACCGGGACCTGGTTCGCGCCGCACGACCCGAACCGGACGCTGGCCGCGCCCTACACGCCGCCCAGCGGCCGGCTCCCGCTGGGCGCCGACTTCCTGGGCCGCGACGTGCTCTCCCGGGTCCTGAGCGGCGGACGCAGCGTCCTGCTGTACTCGGGCCTGGCGACGCTGCTGGCCTATGCCGGCGGCCTGACGATCGGCCTGGTGGCCGGCTACTCGCGGTCGTGGCTGGACAGCGTCCTGATGCGGGCCGTGGACGTCCTGCTGTCCTTCCCCGCTCTGGTGTTCCTGCTGCTGCTGGCGACCGCCGCCGGACGCGGCATCGGCTCGGTGGTGATCGCCAGCGCGGTGGTCCAGCTGCCGCCGATCGCACGCATCGTCAAAACCGCCGCGCTGGAGCAGTCGGTGCGCGGTTACGTCGAGGCTGCGGTGGCCCGGGGCGAGAGCACCTTCTCCGTGCTGCGCAGAGAGATCCTGCCGAACATCTCGCGCACCCTGGCCGCCGACATCGGGCTGCGGTTCACCTGGTCGGTGCTGCTGATCGCCAGCGTCAACTTCCTCGGGCTGGGGCTGCAACCGCCGGCGGCGGACTGGGGCCTGATGGTCTCGGAGAACCGCGGCGGCGCCGCGCTGAACCCGTCGGCGATGCTCATCCCGGCCGCCCTGCTGGGCGTGCTGACGCTCGCGATCAACCTGCTCGGCGACGACATGTCCGGAGGAGACCGATGAGCGGACCAGCGGTTGACGGCGCTCCCATCCTCACCGTCCGGGACCTGCGGATCCAGACCGCCGCCGGCGCGGAGATCGTCGGCGGTGTCGACCTGGCACTGGAGCACGGACAGACGCTCGGCATCGTCGGCGAGTCCGGGAGCGGGAAGACCACCATGGCGCTGGCGCTGCTCGGCTACGCCGCACGCGGCGCCCGGATCGCCGGCGGCGAGGTCGAGGTCGACGGCGAATCCCTGCTCGGCCTGTCCGAGAGTGCGTTGCGCGAGGTGCGGGGACGGCTGATCTCGTACGTCCCGCAGGACGCGGGGCCGGCGCTCAACCCGTCGCTACGGATCGGCGCTTCGATCGGCGACGTGATCAGGACCCGCGGCGTTGAGGGGACGTCGCGGATCAGAGGACTGCTGGCGGCGGTCGACCTGCCGGACACGGACGCCTTCGCCCGCCGCCTGCCGCACCAGCTGTCCGGCGGACAGCAGCAGCGGGTCACCATCGCGATGGCGCTGGGCTGCGAACCACCGGTCGTGGTCATGGACGAGCCGACCACCGGGCTCGACGTCGTGACGCAGCAGAGCGTGCTGCGGGAAGTACGACGGCTGCGGGAGGAGCGCGGCGTCTCCATCGTCTACGTCTCGCACGACCTGGCCGTCGTCTCGCAGATCGCCGACCGGATGGCCGTCATGTACGCGGGGCGCGTGGTGGAGGAAGGGCCGACCGCGGACCTGCTGAACAACCCGCGGCATCCATATACCAGGGGCCTGATCCAGTCGATCCCGAACCACCGGCAGCCGACCGCCCTGGTCCCGATGGAGGGCACCGCGCTCGGCGTCGAGGACCGGCCGACCGGATGCCCCTTCGCGCCGCGCTGCCCGCAGCAGACCGACGCCTGTGTCGAGGCGCTGCCGGAGCTGATCGACCTCGGCCCCGGCCCGGGCCCGGGCCCGGGCCCGGAGCTTATCGACCTCGACCCCGCCGTCGACCCCACCCTCGCCCCCGGCGGCCGACACCTGGTCCGCTGCCTGCACCACGCCGCCACACCGCCGGTCGAGGCCGGTCCGGCGCTGGGCTCCCACAAGGAGGCAGCGGCCCGGGCGGCGGCGTTGAGCGTCACCGGACTGCGCGCCACGCACCGGGGCCGCGCCGAAACCGTCGTCGCGGCCGAGGACATCACCTTCGACGTCGCGGCCGGCGAGTGCGTGGCCCTGGTCGGGGAGTCCGGCAGCGGCAAGTCGACGATCGCGCGCTGCCTGGTCGGTCTGCACCGCCCGGAGGCCGGGACGATCACCCTGGCCGGGACGGAGCTCGCCGACCGGATCCGCAAGCGCACCGTCGAGCAGCGGCGCGGCATCCAGTACGTCTTCCAGAACCCGTTCCAGTCGCTCAACCCCCGGCGCCGCATCGGCGAAGACCTCGCGCGCCCCGGCCGCGTGCTGCGCGGCCTGTCCGCGGCCGACGCCCGGGCGGAGGTCCCCGCGCTGCTGGAGCGGGTACGGCTGCCCGCCCGGCTGGCGGACCGCTTCCCGCACCAGCTCTCCGGCGGCGAGCGCCAGCGCGTCGCCATCGCCCGCGCCCTGGCCGCCCGGCCCGACGTGCTGGTCTGCGACGAGGTCACCTCGGCTCTGGACGTCTCGGTACAGGCGGCGATCATCGAGGTGCTGGCGAGCCTGCGCGCCGACCTCGGCGTGGCGGTGCTGCTCATCACCCACGACATCGGCGTCGTCGCGGTCGCCGCCGACCGGGTCCTGGTGCTGGAACACGGTCTGGTCTGCGAGAGCGGCCCGACCGGGCAGATCCTGCGAGCGCCGCAGCACCCTTACACCCGGCGGCTGATCGCCGCCGCGCCGACGCTGGCCCGGCACCCCGGAGGAGAGCCGTGAGAAGGAACGTGAGTGTCACCACGGATGAGGGATTCCGGTTGTCCTGCACGGTTTCCGGCAGCGGCGGACGGCTGCTGATCGGGCTGCACGGCGGCCCCGGCGGCGACGGCGGCGGGTACCTGGATCCGCTGCACCGGTTGGCCGGCGCCGACCGCACCGTGGTCACCTTCGACCAGCTCGGGACGGGGAAGTCCGACGTCCCGGGCCCGGAGTACGAGTGGACGGTCCGAGGCGCGGCCGCGGACGTCGAAGCCGTCCGCCGGTACTTCGCCGCCGAGCTCGGCGACCGGCCCGGCGGCGGGCTCGGCGGGACCGAGATCCTGGGCCATTCCTGGGGCGGGATGCTGGCGCTTCAGTACGTCCTGGACCGCCCCGCCCGAGCTGACCGGCTCGTGCTGTCCAACACGGCGGCCAGCACCGCGCGGATCACCATCGGCTTCCTGGACCAGCTCCGCGCGACCCTGTCGGCGTCCGAGACGGCCGCCGCGATCACCGCCGACATGCTCGGCGACCACGATGCGCCGGCGTACCGGTCGGCCGTCACGCGCTGGCTCGCACGCTTCGCGACGGAAGGGGACATGGACGCCGCCGAACTGGCCACGGCCGAGGCCCTGTCCCCCGGCCCGGCGGGCCGCGGGCTGTGGGGCTACCGGCTCTGGTTCGCCGACGGCGCGCTGCGCGACTGGGACGTCGAGGCGCGCCTGGCCGAGATCGCCGTCCCGACTCTGGTCGTCCACGGCGGCCGGGACATGTCCGACGCTTCCACCAACCGCGTCATGGCCGAAGGCATCCCCGGCGCGGAGTGGCTGACCCTGAACCACAACGGCCACACCATCTTCGAGGCCGCCAACGCCGACTGCTATCTCGCCCTCATCCGCGCGTTCCTGGACGGCTGGCCGCTCAGTGCAGAAGAAGAGTCAGGAGACCAAAAATGACCGCCGCCTATAGCGAAACCGTCCAGCAGCACATCGCCGCCCGCACCGGCATGCCCCGCGAGCTCTACACCTCGCCGGAGCTGTACGAGGCCGAACTCGCCGCAGTGTTCCAGCGCAGCTGGCTGTACGCCGGCCACGTGTCGGAGATCGCCCGGCCGGGACAGTACCTGACCGTGGCCAGCGGCGACGAGAGCGTCATCGTCGCGCGCGGCAACGACGAGACGATCTCAGCGTTCTACAACGTGTGCCGCCACCGCGGCGCGCGCCTGGTCGATGAGGGCTGCGGCAGCGCACGGCGCTTCGTGTGCCCCTACCACCAGTGGACTTACCGCCTGGACGGGTCGTTGCTCGGCGCGCCCAGGATGGGCAAGGACTTCGATCCGGCGGAGCATCCGCTGCCGACCGTGGCCGTCGAGGTCTGGCAGGGCCTGGTCTTCGTCAACCTCGCCGCCGACCCCGGGCCGGGCGTCGGTGCCCTGTTCGCCGACGGCGAGGCCGTCGTCGCGCCGTTCGCGCTGGCCGAGGCGCGGGTCGCGCACACCGAGGACTACCTGGTCGCGGCGAACTGGAAGCTGGTCTGGGAGAACGCCCAGGAGTGCTACCACTGCATGGCGAACCACCCCGAGTTCCTGAAGGCCTTCGACCTCGCCTCGATCAACGAGCCCGACTGGCGGGAGTGCGACGTCCAGCGCAGCGACGACCGGCGCGTGCAGTACGCGAAGCTGCCGCTGCGGTCCGACGCGGTGTCGCTGACCGTGGACGGCCGGCCGGCGGTCGCCAAGCTGCTCGGCGAGTTCGCCGCCGGGCGCGAGCCGTACACCGTCGCGATCCACCTGAAGCCGACGGTCGCGGTGGTGTGCAGCCCTGACTACGCGATCATCCTGACGGACTCCCCCGACGGGCTCGGCAGCACCAAGGTGCGGGTCAGCTGGCTCGTCCACCCTTCCGCCGAGGCCGGCACGGACTACGACGTCGACAACCTCATCAAGGTCTGGGACCAGACCAACCGGCAGGACTGGAAACTGTGCGAGCGCGCGCAGCTGGGTGTCAGGTCGCAGTCGTACGTGCCGGGGCCGCTGGCCGCCGACGAGGCTTCCGTCCTGGACTTCTACCGGGCTTACGCGCAGCTCCTGGCCGACGCCGGACTTTAGAACCTTGGAACCTCGACCGACGACGAACCGACGACACGAAGAAGAGGTACTGATGTCTGACCACTCCGACTACGAGGTCGCCGACGTCATCGTCGTGGGGGCGGGCGTGCTCGGCACGTCGGTGGCCCACCATCTGCTCACCCGCGGCGCGGGCCGGGTCGTGGTGGTCGAGGCCGGGACCTCGGCGGCGGCCACCTCGGGCGCCGGGGCGGGCTTCGTCGGCCTGTGGGCAGCCGGATACGCGCACTTCTTGACCGAGACCGAGCTCGCCCTGGAGCAGTACGGCATCGACTTCTACCGGTCGCTGGCCGAGGCCGACCCCACCGTCGAGTGCAAGGTCAACGGCAACCTCTACCTGGCCACCACCGAGGAGGGCTGGAAGAGCTGGGTCGAGCCGGTCGTCGGGCACCGGCTGGCCCCGGCCGGGACGCGTGAGGTGTCCCCGGCCCAGGTGGCCGAGGTGACCGGCGGCGTCGTTCCGGCGGAGGCGGTCTTCGGCGGTGCTCTGCACCCCGGCGGGATCCAGATCAGCGCGGGGCGCGCCACCCGGGCGCTCGCCGCGCGGGTCGCCGAGCTCGGCGGCGAGCTCAGGGAACGGACCCGGGTCACCGAGCTGCTCGTGAGCGACGGCGCCGTGGCCGGGGTGCGCACCGATGCCGGGGACATCCACGCGCCGAAGGTGGTGCTGGCGTGCGGGGCATGGACGAACGAACTGCTGGCGGCGGTCGGGTGGCGGGTGCCGCTGCTGCGGATGGTGGCGACGCGGGTGGTGTCCCCGCCGTCCGGGGTGCCGGGCACGATGCCGACCCTCATGGTCCCGGACCTGTACGGGCTCTGGGTCCGGGAGCATCGCGGCGGCCTCACCTGGGGCAACGGCGACGGGTACGCGCCGTCGTACGAGATGGGCAGCGCGGTGGGTGTCACAAGCCGGCCGGGTTTCCCAGAGCTGGTCGAACGGCTCGACAAGGCGCTGGTGCCGAAGCTGCGGGCTCTGGTGCCGGCGCACGACATCTCGATGTCGTGGTGGCTTCAGGGGATTCCGTGCATGACGCCGGACCGGAAGTTCCTCGCCGGTCCGGTGCCGGGCGTCGAGGGGCTGCACGTCCTCACCGGTGACAACGAGGCCGGGGTCACGCACGGTCCGGGGCTCGGGCGGTTGCTGGCGGAAGTGGTGCTGGACGGCGGATCGGACTGGGTGGACCCGTCGTCCTACCGGCTCGACCGGTTCGCGCCGGAGGACTTCGCGACGGAGAAGGCCGTGCTCGAAGCGATGCCGGCTCGGCGATAGGGATGACGAACGGGATGACGATGAAGCGGGCTGACACTGTCGCCGAGTTCTTCGACCGGGTCGAGGGCCGGGACGGCGACCTGGACAACGCGGTCGAGCTGGCCGTGTCGCCTGACGGCCGGGCGGTCGCGTTCACTGCTTTGGTGACGGCGAAGGGGGAGGCTGAGCCGGTCCGGCGGATCGCGGTGCTCGACCTCGACTCCGGTGCGCTGCTCGGCGGTCTCGACACCGCGCCGGAGGGCAGCGCGCCGTGCTGGTCGCCGGACGGTCGGCGGCTGGCCTGGATCGGCGCCGGTCCGGAAGGCGAGATCGTCGTCGGGAGTTCTGAGCTGGTGGTCGAAGCGCGCTATGCGGTGCCCGGGTTCCCCGAGAGCATCGGGTGGCGCCCGGACGGCGGGGCCTTGTCGGTCTGCTCGGCCGAGCCCGGCGCGTCCCGGTCGGACGTCCACGGCTCGGGCTATCTACCGGGGGACGCCTCGCTGCCCAGCTGGCTGCCTGAGGTCTCCGGAGCCGGATCCCCGTCCGGCGGGCGCCGCGTATGGCTGGTGGAGCTCGCGGGCTCCGAGGCGACCTGCGTTTCGCCGTCCGGGACCACGGTCTGGCAGGCGGCGTGGGCCGGGCCCGGGTCCGTGGTGTGCGTGGCGTCGGAAGGGCCCACCGAGTCGGACTGGTACGGCGCCGAGTTGGCCGTCCTGGACGTCGCCTCCGGCCGGCTGCGCAGTGTTCTGCGACCGGAGGCCCAGATCGGCATCCCGGCGGCGAATCCGTCAGGCACGCTGGTCTCGGCGGTGGCGGGTTGGATGAGCGACCGCGGCCTGTACGCCGGGCGCCTCACGGTCGTCGACGTGGCCACCGGAGGCGTCACCGAATTCGGGGACGACATCACGGCCCAGATCTGGACGGACGACGACCATGTGTTGTTCGCCGCGCTGCACGGCCTGGACACGGTGATCGGCGAGTACACGGTCTCCTCGGGAGCGTGCCGGACCCTGTGGCGGACGTCGCAGACCTGCGGCGACCTGCTGCCCGACCTGGCCGCGTCCGGGGGCACGACGGCCCTGGTCGCCCACGGCTACGGACAGCCGCGCGCCGTCGCGACGCTCGGCGCGGACGGCGCCGCGGAACGCCGGCTGTCCCTGGCGCACGCGGGCTCGCGGTATCTGGCCGCCGCCGGCGGCACGTCCGAACCGGTGGCGTGGCAGGGGCCGGACGGCCGCACGATCGAGGGCATCCTGGTCACCCCGTCCGGGCCCGGCCCGCATCCGCTGGTCGTCCACCTCCACGGCGGCCCGGTGTGGGCCTGGCGCGACGAGTGGTCGATGCACTTTCCGCTGACGCCGCTGCTGGCCGCGCACGGCTACGCCGTGCTGCACCCCAACATGCGCGGCGGCATCGGGCGCGGCCAGGACTTCGTCCGCGCGGGGCTGCACGACATGGGCGGCGCCGACGCCACCGACATCCTGGCGGGCGTCGACGCGCTCGTCGCGGCCGGCCGCGTCGACCCGCGGCGGATCGGCGTCACCGGCAACAGCTACGGCGGCTTCATGTCGGCGTGGCTGGTGGCGACCTCAGACCGCTTCGCCGCCGCGGTGATCCGCTCGCCGGTGACCGACTGGGTCAGCCAGCACTTCGCCTCCAACCTCCCCGGCTTCGACCGCCTGTGCCTGACCGGCGACCCGTCCGATCCGGCCTCGGACTACCGCCTCCGCAGCCCGCTGTATCTGGCCGCGCAGGTCCGGACGCCGGTCCTGCTCGTCGCCGGCGCGAAGGACCTCGCGACCCCGCCGGAGCAGGCCGCGATATTCCACCGCGCGCTGGTCGAGCACGGCCGCGAGAGCACTCTGGTGATCTACCCGGAGGAGGGACACGGGGTGCGGCAGCGACCGGCCTTGATCGACCTCAGCGTCCGCATGCTCGAGTTCTTCGATCGGCATCTGGCGGACGACTGACAATGGCAATGGCAATGGCAATGGCAAAGGTCTGAGCCCGCCGGACTACAGCACGTCCCGCCAGAACCGCACCGTCGCCTGCGGAGACTCGGGCACGCGGTCCGGGGCCGGCTCGTCCGCACCCTCGTCCGCACCCTCGTCCGCGAATTCGGCTAGGACCCATTCGGCCAGGTCGGCGCCGTAGTAGATGGTGTCGGTGTGGTAGACGGACAGGACCGGATGGCCGTGGGTGCCGCGGCCGGCCGGCAGGAAGCGATGCGCGTACACAGGCACCAGCACCGGGACCTCGGCCAACTCCTTCCGAGCCACCGACAGCGCGTCTTCCAGAGCCTCCGGCCGTGGACCCCATTCCTCAAGCCAGAATCCGTAGTGCTCGACGTAGTTCTCCACGCACTCAAGCGGCCAGGCCACCTGCCTGCGCAACGCCGCACGGTCGCCGTCACGCCAGTCCGGCCACGGCTCGGCCCAGGCCCGCAGGACGCCGGGCGGGTCGTCGTACGGCACGCTGACCGGCAGGCCGGCGGCGAGAAACGCCCGGTGGTCGTCGGCGAACCGGAACCCGAACTCGTCCTCGATCCGGGCGAACTCCTCGTCGGTCAGGCCCGGCTCGATCTCGCACTCGGCCGCACCCCACCGCCGCAGGCGGCGGGCAGCCTCCGCGCCGAGTTCGATGCCTGTCTTCGTGCTCATCGGCACACCATAGCGGTGGGCTCAGGCTGCCGGAACAGATCGCGGGAGCACGCCCTCCATCAGCAGCTCCACAGCGCGGTCTGCGGACTGCGGGGCGGTGCGGGTGGCGGCGGTCAGGAACATGAGCAACTCCGCGATGCCGATGTCGGGCCGTGCGGCGCCGGCGTCCTGGGCCCGGGACAGCAGCGGCGCG
Organism: Catenulispora sp. EB89; assembly: GCF_041261445.1. Classification (NCBI taxonomy): domain Bacteria; kingdom Bacillati; phylum Actinomycetota; class Actinomycetes; order Catenulisporales; family Catenulisporaceae; genus Catenulispora; species Catenulispora sp. EB89. Next base: position 110,950 of record NZ_JBGCCU010000010.1, on the reverse strand, counting down.
GCGGCCTCGTACAACGCCTCGTGCCACGCGGTCGCCTGGGGCGGCTCGACGTCGGCGGGACCCGGATGGTCGGCGAGGAACGCCTCCCGGAGCAGGCGGCTGGTGGCGACGTGCGCTGCGACGGCGCGCAGCCACGTCGTCAGGGCCGCACCCGGGTCCGGGGCCGCCGAGAGGTCCCGGGCGCTGTCGCAGAGCTCGCCGATCCGCTGCTCGTACACGGCCTCGATCGGCCGCGCCCGGGTCGGGAAGTGCCGGTAGAGCGTGGCGTTGCCGACGCCCGCGAGCCGGGCGATCTCGTCCAGCGAAGCGGCCGCGCCATGGCTGCTCAGCACGCTGTCGGCGGCCGTGAGCAGCCGTTCGCGGTTGCGTGCGGCGTCGGCGCGAATGGGTCGCCAACCTCTACCGGCTCAACGGCGCCCCGGGCTCCGGCGGCACCGAGACCCGCGGCATGGACCTGGTCCGCGTCGTCGACGGCCGGATCGTCGAGCACTGGTTCTTCGTCGAGCCGGACCGGGTCTGACCGTTCAGCTCACCCGACCAGCCGGAAGGCCGGCTCGAACCCCGGATCGGTGAGCGCCGGCCGGTCGGCCCGGAAAGCATCGATCGGGTACGGCGTGCTCCCGGTCGTGGCCAGGTCGGCGAGGATCTGCCCGATCAGGGCGGCGAACTTGCCGGCGTGGCCGGAGCCGATGCCGATGGCGATCCGCGGGTGGCCGGGCAGCACGTCCAGGACGAAGTCCCGGTCCGGCGGCATGTCGTAGACGCAGGTCTTGCTCAGCAGCTCTGGTCCGGCGCCGGTGGGCATCAGCTCTGCGATGAACTCCGCGACTCTCGCGGTCTCCGCCGGATCCGGCACGTAAGACCGGGTGTCCCACGTGACGAACCGGCCGCTGAGGTCCCGCGCCACCTTGATCGCCGTCTCGCCGTACATCGGGAACCCGTACCAGACTTGTTCGGCGTGCCAGATCCACACCGGGAACCGCTCCATCGCGAAGTCCCGCAGCACCGACGGCACGAAGTAGCACACCTGCTCCTGGCTCAGGCTGATCGGCCAGTGGATCCCGAGCCGGGGCAGCAGGTTCGGGGTCCAGGAGGCGACGGCCAGCACCACCGACTCGGCCGTGAAGCGGCCCCGGTCGGTGACCACGGTGACGTGGCTGTCCGTCGAAATCAGATCCGTGACGGCGGTCTCGGGCAGGAACTCGACGCCGAGCGCACGGGCCAGGGCGATGTGCACCGCGTTCGCCTTGCGGATGTCCAGGATCCCGCCGTCGGCCTGGTAGAGCCCTTCGACATCGTCGCCGATCCGCCACTGCGGCCAGCGCTTGCGGATCTCGACGGCGTCCAGGACCTCGTAGCCGACCCCCGAGACGTCCATCGCCGCGCGATAGTTGCGCAGTTCCACCTCGGCGGCCTCGGTCCCGGACACCGCGAGGTCCAGGCCGCCGGTCTTGTGCACGAGGCGGACGCCGCTCTCCTCCTCGACCTCGGCCCAGGCGTCGTACGCCGCCTGCGTCAGCGTCGCGTACTTGGCGGCGTGATAGGTGTGGCGGATGATCCGGGAGTGGTCCTCCGACGCGCCGAAACCGTGGCCCAGGGCGAACTGCTCGATGACCAGGACCCGGCGCGCGCCGCCCCGGGCCAGCCGGTAGGCGGTCGCCGTCCCCAGCGCCCCGGCCCCGACGACGATGTGGCTGTATGACTCCTCCATGCCTCCATGATCTGGGGAACGCACGGGCCGCCCTACCGACAGCTGTAGCACGTATGCGCGGAAAACCCGCGACAACTGTTGATCGCGGAGCCGATCCGGGTGAGGATGATGGCCCAACGGCGAACGGCGAACGGCGAACGGCAGGAGGCGGGACGATGGCCGGGGACGACGTCCAGTCGGTGGTGGACGCGCTCGCGGTGCGGCTCGGCCGCTCGGTCGCCGTCGACGACCAGGCGATCCGGCTGATCGCGGCCAGCAAGCACTTCGGCGACGAGGACCCCATCCGGATCCGCTCGGTCCTGGACCGCGAGATCCCGCACCACCTGCAACGCTGGGTGCTGGGGCACGGCATCGCCGACTGGACCGCGCCGGGCCGCATCGGAGGGCACCCCGACTCCGACTTCGGCCTCCTGCCCCGCCTGTGCGTCCCGGTCCGCTGTCACGGAGTCCTGCTGGGCTTCCTCTGGCTCATCGACGCCGACCGAGACCTTGCCGACAGCACCGTCCAGACCGCCGTGGACGCCGCGGAGACCATCGGCGTGATCCTCTACCGCCGCATGCTGCTGCACGAGCGCGAACGGTCCGTGGCCGAGGCCGCGCTGCGGAACCTGCTCTCGCCCGACGCCGAGGACCGCCGCCGCGCCGCCGAGGAGATCCAGAGCGACGGGCTGCTGTCCGCGAGCGCCACCGTGGTCGTGCTCGCCGTGGAGATCGACGGCGAGTCCGACCGGGACAGCTCCCTGGCGCTGGAGACCGCGGTCGAGCACGTCCAGCGCCGGCAGCCTCCGGCGACGTTCCTGACCCTGCTCCAGCACCGCCGGGCGGTGATCGTCCTGGGCTCGGCCCGGCCGCCGCGCGAGGGTGCCGCCCGCGACGTCGCCGACCGGATCCGGGCCCGCTTCACCGAGCTGGCCGGCCCGGGGCGCCGGTGCGCGGTCGGGGTCAGTGCCGCCCGGCCCGGCCTGGAATCGGTCGCCGACGCCCACCGCCAGGCCGCGACGGCGGTCCGCGCCGCGCTCCTGCTGCCGATGTTCGGCGACGTGGCGTCGTGGTCGGCGCTGGGGCCGTTCGCGATGCTGCTGCGCGTGGACTTCGACCAGCTCGCCGAGGAGCTGCCGTTCCCCGGCGTCCGGGACCTGCTCGCGGATCCGGCCAACGATCTGCTGGCCACCAGCGCGGAGGAGTTCCTGGACCGGGCCGGCGACGTCGCCGCCTCGGCCGACGCGCTGCACGTCCACCGCACGACGATGTACCACCGGCTGAAAAGAGTGGAGGCCGTCACCGGGCTGAACCTGGACGACGGCCTGGACCGGTTGACGCTGCACCTGGCGCTGAAGCTGACGCGGATCAACAGCGCGCACCGCACGGCTACGCGGTGATATCCAGCGCCTGACGGGGAAGGGAGCACAGGAGCCTGGCCCCGGTGTCTTCGAACACGACGGTGTCGACCATCGCCAGGTGGGCGCAGCTCTCGAAGTTCGTGACCAGCCCGGCCTCGATCACGGCCTCGGTGCGGTCGTCGGAGCTGTCCCAGCAGAACTCTCCGACCCAGTCGGGCGGGAAGGAGACGCCGAGTTCGTAGCCGCCGGCCCACCCTTCGATGCCCTCCTCGCCGAGGCCTTCGGCGGCGAAGTAGTCCCGGAACGCTTTGTGCAGCTGGCGGAACGGCAGGCCGACGCGCGCCATCTGGAGCAGCACGTCGTGGGCTCCGGCGATGATCTGCGAGAGCCGGGTGACCGGTCCTGAGGCAGGCCCCATGGTGAAGGGGCGGGTGGCCCGCGCGTGGTAGTGGTGCACGGCGGCGGCGACGTCGGCGTGGAAGTACTCCCCCGGCCCGATCGGGCGGCGGGTGCTCACTCCGTGCAGCAACGGCATCGGCGGACCGGCGGCGACGGTCTCGTGCATGGCGGTCGGCTCTCCGCCGGCCGCGATCACGCCAGCCATGTAGGCTCCCCAGGCTTCGAGCTCTGTCATTCCCGGCCTGGCCTGTCGATGCAGCTCACGCAGTCCGGCGTCGCACGCGCTCTGAGCCTGTTCGATCACGGAGATCTCGGCCGCGGACTTCAACCGCCGCACCGACCGGATGGTCAGGGAGGCGTCGAGGACCGTGCAGCCCCGCCCGGCGAGCTGTGCCTCGATCGCCCGCATGCCGGCGGGGTTGGGGACGCTGCTCCAGCGCTCGACTCCGACCCTTCCCTTCGCCCAACCCCGCGACGCGAGTTCCCGCCCGAGGAAGGCGGCGAACTCCTCTGGAGAGGCGTCGGGGCCGTCCAAGGACTCGGGCGCACCGACGAAGTCGTCCACCCAGGTGGTCAGGCGCACCAGCATCTCGTGCGCGGGCGATTCGACGAAGAACAGCCGGTCGTGGCCGAGGTGGACGACCGCGCAGTGCACGGAAGGGAAGCGGGTGCTGCTGTGCGATCGGTACCAGCGCCCGCTGTAGCCGGTCAGCCAGCACAGGGCGTCGGGCGAGGTGAGGATCAAGGTGTCGATCCCGTCGGCTGCCATCCGCGCGCGCAGCCGGTCGAGGCGCGACCTGTACTCCTCGACGGTGAACGGGAGAGTCCGCGGGCGTTCGGCGAGGCGTTCCTCTTCCGCGTGGACGAAGCGGCCCAGTACGCCGGGCGTGATCGGCGTGATCGGCGTTGACGGCATCGCGGTCGGACCTCCATCCGATGAGAAGACCGATCTTCGCCTGCTCCGGGCCGCACCGCACGCTGCGCGTGTCGGATTCGTCGGCGGTTCCGGACTGCGGTTGTCGAACGCGAACGACCCGGTGGCTCGTACCCTCCCCTGGAAGGTACGAGCCACCGCCTACCTACCTCACGGGTACGAGACCACGTTCACCGGTCCCGCGTTCCCGGAGCTGACAGCCGCGCCCGTCCCGTTGATCACCGATTGGATGCCTCCGTAGTTGTTGAGCCACACGGTCAGGAGGTCGTGGAACGCGACACCGGAGGTGTTCGGGGCCTGGATGGCCATCGCGCTCTCGATTGGCGGTCCTGCGGTGAAGTTGGAGTAGACGCCCATGCCGTAGCCCTGGAACGTGGTGACATTGTTCGGGATGTAGAACGCCGGATAGCCGTTCTGGCTCGGGGTGGCCATCCAGGATGCCTGGTTCGGCACGTCGTAGGGGTTCTCGTTCTGGAAGAAGATGACGGTGCCGCCCTGGCCGTTCCAGACGGTCTCGTATTGCTGGTAGTGCTCGACGGCCAGACCGTAGGCCGTGACATTGTTGCCGTTGACGGTCAGGCCGGTCGCCGCGGTGTCGGTGGTCCAGGAGTTGGAGCCGGCGCCGTGGTCGGCGCGCCAGGACCAGATGTTGTCCAGGATCGAGTTGTTGCTGTTGTCGATGAACGCGTCGGTGACCGATCCGGCGGTGGCGCCGCCGACGCGGAAGAACACGTCGTCCACGGTGACCGGGTCACCGGCGTGGCCGGTGGTCGAGCCCTGGGTGCCGACGGTCAGCAGGGTCGGGGAGGTGGTCGGTCCGGCGTCGAAGATCAGCCCGGAGACGTTGACGCCGTTGACGTCGGCCACGTTCATCGTGGTCTGGCCGGCGCTGGGGACCAGCGTCGCGAACCCGAGACCGACGATCTTGGTGTCGGCCCTGGTGACGTTGATCGTCTGGTTGTAGCTGTAGACGCCGGGGGTGAACAGCAGGTTGTCGCCTGCTGCCAGTGCCGCGTTGATCTGGCTGACGGTGCTCGACGCGTCGATGACGTAGAACGTGTTGAGCGACAGCGAGGTGCCGGGGGTGTTGCCGTTGGTCCACGTCGGACCGCTGGTGTTGGTCCGCAGTGAGGGGACGAACACGTTGTAGTTGCCGGCGGAGTCGGTGTAGAGGTACGGGGCCTCCTCGGTGGTCGGGCTGGTGCCGAGCGTCGTGTACGGCTGCGGTCCGCCGGCTGACACCGGCGTGGTGCCGAAGCTCTGCGCCGGAGCGCCGGGGTCGCCGCTGAACACCTGGTTCCACACGCCGTTGGTCCAGCTGCCGATGGTGGTGTTGCGCACCAGGTACTGCTGTTGTGAGCCGTTCTCGATGGTGCCGTTGAGCTGGGAGTCGGCGATGAAACCGCCGCTGGACCAGCCCGGCGTCCCGCCGCAGTAGTCCATCAGCGTCAGGTTGCCGTTGACCACGACCCGGCGCATCGGCGAGGCCTGCGACGCGGCCCAGACGTCCTCACCGGCGTTGCAGCCGGTCAGGCCGGTGACGTTGATGGTCAGGTTCGAGATCGAGCGCCAGAAGTTGTTCGTGGCGTAGCACTGGTTCAGCGCGCCGTTGGTGCACTGGTTCCAGGAGTCGATCGTTCCGTTGATCACGACCTGGCCCGGGTTCTGGCCCAGGCCCTCGACGCTCTCGTAGTACCCGAGCTGGAAGTCCAACGGCGCCGCGGTGGAGCCGTAGGTGCCCGGCTGGAACAGGATCTCGTAGCGCTGGTTGCCGAACTGGTTCGGGGCCTGCTGCGTGCCCAGGGCGTTCAAGGTGCTCGCGATCGAGCTGACCGACTCGCTCGGGCTGATCACGATCACGTTCGGGCCCAGTCCGCCGCCCGTCGGCGGAGGCGGCGTGCCGGACGGGCTCGACGACGGAGAGGTCGAGGGAGACGTCGACGGCGACGTGGAGGGAGACGTTGACGGAGACGTGGGCGAGGTCGGGGTGCTCGGCCCGGAGGTCGGACCGCCCGGGCCGGACAGCGTGACGTCGTCCGCCGAGTAGTTGCCCTGGCCGTACCAGCCGTGCAGCCAGACGGTGACGCTCGTGGTGGCCGCGCCGGTGGTGAAGCTGGTGCTCAGCTGGGTCCACGAGCTGCTGCTCGTCCAGTTGCTGGTATCGCTCGTGCCGGTTCCGGTATCGCCGAGGTAGACGTAGCTGCCCTCGACCCAGGCGGTCAGCGTGTAAGCCGAGTTCGGCTGCACGCTCACCGCCTGCGAGCACTGCGCGTCGTCGCTGTTCGTCGGCGTGGCGAGCAGGGCGTGGGAACCGGAGTGCACCGGGCTGGTGACCACGGAAGCGTCTCCGGCCGAGCAGGACCAGGGCGCGAGCGTCCCGGACTCGAATCCGGGGTTCTGGACGAGATTCGCGGTGGCCGCCGGGGCGCCGGCCGACGCCGCCGTCGACGTCGTCGCGGCGGCCGCCAGGCCGGCCAGGGCGAGGGCGCAGACCGCCGCGATCGCGCCGGCCCGCTGCCGTACGTGACGGCTCAATGCGTCTTTGAATGGCATGGACGATCCTCAGTGTCGATGTGGCGTTTTCCGCTGGACACGGCGCGGATGCGTATCAGGGCGAGCACACCCGCGCCGCCTCATGCGGCTGGTCAGCAGGCCCCGGAGTTCTTCCACACGGCCCACGACTGCGGGGCGTTGGGCACCGCGTCCGTGGAGTACCAGGTGGAGGTCCACAGGGTGCCCGCGTACGTCACCTGGTTGCCGGGGACGTACGAGGTCGTCGCGCTCCAGGCCGGAACGCCGGCGCAGCCGCCGCCCGAGCCGCCGGAGCCGACCGTCCAGGTGAACGAGGCGCTGCCCGAGGCCCCGCTGGAATCGGTCGCGGTGACGGTCGTGGTGAAGGTGCCCGCGGTGCTCAGCGTGCCGGTGATCAGTCCCGCCGCGCTGATGCTCGCGCCCGGCGGCAGACCGGCGGCGGTGAAGGTGAGCGAGCCGCCGCTGGAGTCGGTGCCGCTGATCTGCAGATTCGCCGACGCGCCGACGGTGCTGGTCTGGTTGCCCGGCGAGGTGACGGTGACCGTGTGCGGTGGCGGCGGAGTGCCGCCACCGCCGCCGACCGTGATCGTCCACAGCGCCGGGCTGCCCGAGGCGACGTAGCCGGACTGGTTGGCGTTGTTGCCCACGACGTCGTCGTACGGGAACGCATAGCCGAGGCCGTCGGTGTTGGCCGCGTGCACGATCCGGGAGTAGTGGTTGGTGATCGTGTTCTGATAGAACGTCGAGACGTTCTCGCCGTCCGGCTGGTTGGTATCGATCAGCAGGGTGCTGCGATTGAACGCCGCACACAGGCGCGCGGACACGGCGCCGATCTCGCCGGCGGTGTTGGCGAAGGGCCCGGTGCTACAGCTGAAGATGTCCTTTGCCGCCGGCTGCGCGTAGCTGACGAGGCCGGGGAAGTTCAGCACGCCGCCGGAGACCTGCCCGGTCACGCTGCCCCACGAAGCCTGCGTGTCGACCGTCAGCGACGTGCTCTGGTACTTGGACCAGACCTGGTCGATGTAGGGCTGGAAGTAGCCGGAGAACAACGAGGAGTTCATCACGATCCCGTTGTTCGGACTCAGGGCCCGCAGATTCGACCCGCCCGAGGTGACGATGAGCTGGTTCCAACCGGCGCCGTCGGCGTTGTGCTGCGCGATCAGGCCGGAGCACACGGTGTCCAGGCCGCCGGCCGGAATCCCGGTGACGTTCTGCACGGCGCCCGACGTGTCGGTCAGGCTGATGCCGATCGGGATGGAGACGAAGTCCACGTAGGAGATGTCCGCGTACAGCTGCGAGGTGTTGAAGGTGAACTCGCAGAAGTCCCACCGCAGATTGATGTTCGGATCGGACGGGTTGCTCACCGACGGCTCGACCAGGGCCGGGCCCGGGTTGAGCAGGAAGGTGAGCGGGCTGCCGATCGAGAACCACACCCGGCCGCCGGCGAGCTGCGGGATGGTGATGGTGGTCGTCGAGCCCGGTCCGCCCAGCGGAATCGCGCAGTTCGCACCCAGCGGGGTGCCGGTCGAGCTCGGCGAAGCGGGGTAGTACAGGGTATGCCCGTCCGATTCGAGCAGAACCAGGGCGTTGTTGCTGATCGCCTGCCCGGTCACGAACGCGTAGACGGTGTTCGAGGTTGTGTTGTTCTTCAGCGCGACCGACAGCGTGGACGCGGTGGCGGCCGAAGCGCGCGAGCCCACCACGTCGACACCGACGCCGCCGAGGAGCGCGGCACCTCCCACGAATGCTGAGGAGGCAAGGAACTTTCTGCGGCTGACCGTCATGGGCACTCTCCTCGGAGCTGGCGAGCATGAACCGTGAATCCGGAACCTGACATGGCGATGCCCGGGACCTGGGCCGGAGCCCGGTACTCGGCGACGCGGCGATCAGCGCGCAGGAACACCGCGCGGATCGGCTGAGCGCCCACTCCCCCGCCGTGCGGCGCTGCACGAGTGCGTGAGTGGGTGACGGACGGGCGATTCCGGAAACGTTTCCGAAACGCCGGTTGGGTCAGAGTATGGAAACGCTCGGGCCGTCCGTCAACCGCTCTCGCGTGATTTCTTTTCGATCGCTGTCACACAAAAGAGATCGTGGATCAACGGGATCGCACGACTATTCTCATGGGTCTTGTCTCCGACGTCGTTTCGGGCGACTCAGCGGGCACACGGACGCCCCCGGGCCGGCGACGATCGCGGCACGGGGGCGTCAGAAGATTCTCAGAAGATTTACGGGGCGGATCAGACCTCGATGATCGTCCGGATCGCCTCGCCGGTCCGCATCAGGTCCAGCGCCTGGTTGACCTCGTCGAGCTTGAGCCGGGCGGTGATCATGCTTTCCAGGTCCAGCCGGCCGGCGCGCCACAGCGCGATCATCCGGTCGTACTCGCGGCGAGGGTCGGCGCCGCCGTAGTAGGAGCCGAGGATCTTCTTGTTCTCGGAGAAGAGCTGGAACATGTCGAACTCGACCCGGTCCTTGTTCTTGCCGGCGCCGACGACCGTGACGGTGCCGCCGCGGCGGGCCAGGCCGTAGGCCTGCTTCACCAGCGCCGACTGGCCGACCACTTCGAAGACGTAGTCGAAGCCGGCCCCGCCGGTCACCTCGGCCTTGGCCGCGTTGACCTCCTCGGGCTTGACGGCCCGGGTGGCGCCGAAGCTCAGCGCGGCCTTGTGCTTGCTCTCCACCGGGTCGATGGCGACGATCTCGGCGGCCCCGGCGATGCGCGCGCCCTGGATCACGCTGATCCCGACGCCGCCGGCGCCGATCACCGCGACCGAGGAGCCCGGCTGCACCTGCGCGGTGTTGAACACCGCGCCGACACCGGTGGTCACGCCGCAGCCGATCAGCGCCGCGATCTCGTACGGCACGTCATCGGGGACCTTCACCGCGCACTGCCACGGCACCACCATCTCCTCGGCGAACGTGCCGTTGCCGGCGAAGCCGTAGACCTCGGCGCCGTCGATCCGGAAGTGCGGCTCGAACATCATGCCGACGAAGATGTTCACGCACAGGTTGCCCTGGCCGCCGCGGCAGAAGGAGCACTCGCCGCACGACGGGTTCCAGCACACGATGACGCGGTCCCCGACCGCCACCCGCGTGACGCCCTCGCCGACCGCGACCACGTCCCCGGCGCCCTCGTGGCCGGGCACGAAGGGCGCGGGCTGGCGCAGCACCCCGGTCATCGCCGACAGGTCCGAGTGGCACACCCCGGTGGCCCGCACCCGGATCCGGACCTCGCCGGGCCCGGGGCCGACGACGGAGACGTCGTCGCGCACCTCCAGGGCCTCGCCGCCGATCTTGAACAGGACTGCTGCACGCATCATGACCCCTTGCCCGAGTAGGTCTAGCTCCTGTGAATGAGCACGGCACTGCCGAGCGCGACGGCGTCATCGCGCCCGCCCGAGGTGGAGACGCCGTCCACCGCCCCGCGCTGGCGCCCACATCTTCACAGGCGTCGTATGGCCTTGCCAATGGATCCCCGCGAACGTCGGGAAAACTCCGATGGTCGCGTCACAGCGCCAGGCAGGACCGTGTCACGACCTCGCAGGCGATGGGAGCACGGCCGAAACCCTGGGGAAACACCGAGGGGTGAAGCCTCGCCGGGAGTCGAGTTCGCGGCGAGAAGCCATCGGCTCCTTCAGCAAGACGAGTACTTGTCGGGCGAGCCGAGGTCGATCGTGCAGAGCGTCCTGCCGTTCGTGGAGAGTACGACCTTTATGGGCTCCGGCGATGACTTGCCCGGGGCGGCGATGGCGGCTCCCGGCGTGAAGAACACCAGGCCGAGCTGGCCCGACGCCGCCTCGACGATCGTGGCGACGTGGGTCTCGCCGTCGCCGCCGGTGACGGTGGCGAGCGTCGGCTTCACCGCGGCGAGCGTCATTCCGTAGGCGTTGCCGTCCGTCCCGGGAGCAGCCACGATGCTGTTGCCCACGACATGGAGAGGCCCGGGCTTGAGACCCGCCACGTTGCCGGCCGACGGCGGGTAGGGGTCGCCCCAGTCGAAAACCTGGTCGGACGTGCAGCCTCCGGTCTTGAACAAGGTGCTGTCGGTGTAGTCGACACAGATCTGCTTGTCCGTGAACCACACGGTCGCGCCGGATGAACCGGGCACGGTGAAGCGCTGACCGGTCGCCAACTTGATGACCGGCGAGTGCAGGCCGCCGGCCGGGTCGGCGTTCTTCCCGACGGCCGTTGCCCCGGCTGCGGAACCCGATCCGTTCGTCCCTCCGACCGCCAGTACGGCACCCGCCGCCACGCCGATGGTCGCCAGCGCCGCGCCGGACAACGTCAGCCGGGCCCTGGTCTGCTTCCGCCGCGCACCGGCGATGACGGCTGCGGCGGAAAGCGTCGGGTTGTACTCGTCGCGGTAGTCCAACGCCGCGATGACGGCGTTCTCTTCTTCGGTTTCCATGAGTCAGCTCTCCCGGTCCGAGTACTTCAGTGTCAGGATTTCCGAGCCCCGCAGTTTCATGAGCGCCCGGTGCATCGTGCTCTTCACCGTGCCCGGGGCGATGCCCAGTTCCGCGGCCGTCTGGGCCTCGCTGAGATCCGCGTAGTAGCGCAGGACCACGACGTGCCGCTCCCGTTTGGTGAGCGTGGCCAGCGCACCCAGCACGACCGTCCGCTGCGAGTGCTCGTGCGCGAAGTCGTGCGCCGTGACGTGCTCCGGCACGGTGCCGGGCCGCTCCCGGTCCCGGCTCCACCACGTCTTGTGCTGGTTGACGAGGATCTTCCGGACGTACGCCATGGGATCGTCCGAGCGGATGCGGTTCCACCGCCGGTACGCCTTCTCCAGCGCCGCCTGCGCGAGATCCGCGGCGCGGTGCGGTTCACCGCTGATCAGCTCGGCAATGTGGATCAGACGTCCACCGTTCGCCGCGACGAACGCCGTGAAATCGGCGTCGGTTTCCTCGCGGTTGAACCCGCGGGTGCGACCTGAGCTTTCGATGTCGTCTTCCACATCTCCTAGAGTCCTCGGGCCGGCGTTCGGTTCTGTGGCCGGCCTGAAAATCTGCGAAGGACCGCGCGCACCGCGCGCTGAAAGCCGAACGGCGTGGTGACGGCAAGGGATACCGTCGCCACGCCGCTCACTGTTCGCCGGCAAGTGCCGTGCGAATCAGGGCATGCGAATCAGAACTTGCGAATCAGAGCGAGCGAATCAGAACCCGCCGACACCGTTCGGCGTCCCCAGCCCGGTCGGGCCGTCCCAGCCGACGCGCGCGTGGCACAGCTGGGTCGGCGAGCACGTGCCGTTGGAACCGGTCGTGACGTCGAAGAAGGTGCTCGCGGAGTCGTGGGTGTAGGGGTAGTTGTTGTTGATCGTGGCGGCGTTGCCGGCCAGCGCGTACACCGAGGCGATGATCGGGGAGGCCACCGAGGTGCCGCCGTAGACCTGCCAGCCGCTGCGGCCGCCGTAGGGGGTGGTGTCGTAGACCGCGACGCCGGTCGCCGGGTCGGCCACGGCCGAGACGTCGGCCACGGCGCGCCGGGGGCAGCCGGTGCCGTAGGGGGCCTGGCCGCTCAGCGCCGGGTTGTAGGCCGAGCAGCCGGAGCCGGCGCCGGACCACGCGGTCTCGGTCCAGCCGCGGGCGTTCGAGGCGCGGGTCAGCGAGGTGCCGCCGACCGCGGTGACGTAGCGCGAGGACGCCGGGAACTCCACGCCGTAGCCGCCGTCGCCGGAGCTGGCGGTGATCATGATGCCGGGGTGGTTGTAGTACGGCGCCGAGGTGTCGGGCAGGTCGCTGCCGCCGTAGCTGTTGGAGATCGTGCTGGCGTGCAGCGCCGCCGCCTCGTTCACCGCCGCGCCCAGGTTGGCGTACGAGGCCGAAGTGGCCTCGACCAGCAGGATGTGGCACTGCGGACAGACCGCCGAGACCATGTCCAGGTCCAGGGATATCTCAGTGGCCCAGCCGGCGTCGGTCGGCGGGTAGCTGGTCCCGCCGCTCTGGTTCACCTTCCGGAAGCAGCCGCTGGCCGAGGTGCACGCCGACAGGCCGTACGTGGACCGGTAGACGGCGAGGTCGGCCTCGGCGGTCGGGTCGTTGTAGGCGTCGACGATGGCCACGGTCTGGCCCGCGCCCCGGGTGCTCGACGGCAGCTTGTACGCGGACTGCAGGTCGGCCGGGCCGTAGCCGGACGGGACCAGGGCCGGGTGCGCGCCGGGCGCGGCGTGTCCGGCCACGAACAGCGGGTGCGCGAAGGTGGTGGCCGCGGCCGAGGCGGCCCCGGCCGGGGCGGTCCCCGCCGAGGTGTTCGCGTCGGCGAACGCCGGCACGGCGGCGGTGGCGAGCAGTAGCGCGGCGAGCAGCGAGAACAGAAGTCTGATACGAGCTGTCACTGAGATCCTCCGAGAGATGAATCTGGGGGACGACCGGGCTGGTGGCCGGGCCGCGGTGCGGTGTGACGAGTTCGAAGCGGCCGCGGACGGACCGCGGAGCGTGCGGCGTGCGGCGTGCGGCGTGCGATGTGCGGCGTGCGGCACGGGCGTGCTCCGGCGGGAATCCGACACCGGTGTCGGCGGGTCCGGCGGCGAGGTCGGGGGGCGCGCCTTCGAACACCGCTCGCCGTTTTCCGGCACGCCGGCGTCCCGGCGGACTCGCGATGCTTTCCGGGCGTCCCGAAGGAACCGCCGGCGGACCGGCGGTGATGTGGGGATACGGACCTACGGGGAAGGGCCAGGCCCGTGGCGGTCCTCGCCGGCGCGGTGCCCGACCCTCAGGTATCGCAGGGTTCGTATTTAAACGGAACGTAGCAGCGCGGACCCGGAGGGTCAATGGCGTGAATTACGACGCGCGATAGTACCGTTGCCCGAAAACCCACGGGTTTCTCACGGTTTCCCCCGGCCGCCGAACCGGCGGCGGCCATGACGAAAGCCCTGGCAGCCAGGCTGACCAGGGCTTCGTGTTCTCGATGTGGTGCGCCCCCGGCGACTCCGCGGTTACTGCAGGGCGGACGCGTAATCGCTGTACCGGACGCGGCCGGTGGGGCTGGTCAGGATCGCGGCGGCCACCGTGGCGGGGATCGGCGCCCACCCCGCGGGCATCTCCGCCGCGAGCGCCGGGTTGAGCGTGTAGATGCGGGCGAAGTTGGTCAGCCACAGCGCCGGGGCCATCGACATGCCGACGTCCACCGACGTCCCGTTCTTCGTGTTGGGCGCCAGCTGGGCCTCGCCGGAGATCTGCTGGCACACGAAGCCGAACGCGGCCTCCACCAGGTACGCCGACCGGTAGAGCGCGATCAGGGAGGACGTCGCGCCGTTGGCCCGCATCCACCGGCCCATGTAGCCGCCGGGCGCGATCACCGTGTTCACCAACCGGGTGGGGGCGGTCCGGTAGGCCGGGCTCTCCAGCCAGCCGTCCTTGGTCACGAACAGGCCGTAGCTGGCCAGCACTGTCGGCGTGAGCACGCCGTTGACGACGGAGTACAGCGGATGCCCGGTGGTGTTGGTGAGGATCTTCACGCTCGCGTCCACCAACGCGGCGGGCACCGGATCCCCGCCGACACCCTGGCCGGCGATGAACTCCAGGTACTGCTGCTCGGTGAAGGACGTCGACCTCCGCAGCCCGATCCGCGCGGCGAGCACGTCAGCCGCCTGCTGCCCGATCGCCTGGTGGAGCTGGGAGGCGACGGTCGTCTCGGTCGGCGCCAAGGGCAGATACCGGGACGGTCCCGTGAACGGGATCGTGAACCCGGTCGGCGAAGCGGTGCGGACGGCCCCGGCCGCCTGGGTGGCCGGGGCCGTCGCCACGGTGAGCAGAATCGTTCCGGCAAGTGCCAGCGCGGTGGTCCTGAACCGCCGTCCGGCCGGTCGCATACGTGTCATGCAAGGACTGTGGGCTCGGCGACGTGCCAGGTCGGCACCAACACGCCGTCCTGGCGCGCGCCTTCACCCCAACGGCAGCACCTCGCCGGCAGCACCTCGCAGGGCCCGGTCCTCGCGCTGCCGAGCCTCCTTACACGGATGCCTTACGCGCGGGATGCCTTACGCGCGTGCAGCAGGCGTCCTTCCAGCGGCAGCGGCGAATGCGCGACGAGTTCGAGCCCTGCTTCGCTCAGCAGCCGCGCGTAGTGGCCGGTGTGGCGCTCGCGGCCGCCCACGTTGCACAGCATGTGCAGGTCCCAGGAGCCGGCCAACGACGGCACCGTCCCGACCGGGAGCACCCGCTCCAGGACGAGCAGATCGGCGTGCTCCGGCATGGCCTTCGCGCAGTGCCGCAGGATCTCCCGGCAGCGCTCGTCGTCCCAGTCGTGCAGCACCCGGGACAGCAGGTAGACGTCGGCGCCGGCGGGCACGTCCGCGAAGTCGCCGACGTGGTACCCGCACCGGTCCGCGCACCCTGCGGCCTGCATCGCCTGCCGGGCGGCCGGCACCACGTGCGGCCGTTCCAGCAGCGCGCCGCGCAGCGCGGGATGCGCGGTCAGGATCCGGCCGAGCAGCGCGCCGGTGCCGCCGGCCACGTCCACGACGGTGGCCGGGCGCCTGCGCGCGGCGGCGTTCGCCACGGCGGCGGCGAACACCGGGTGGTCCGCGACCGGGTCGAACATCAGCGCGCTGGCGGCCATCGACTGCTGGAACAGGTCCGTGAGGCCGGGGTGCCGGGCGAAGTGCTCGAAGTGGTGGGTGCCGAAGACGTGCTCGAAACCGTCCCGGCCGGTGCGGACGGTGTGGGTCAGGCCGGTGAAGGACTGGTAGAAGGTGCCAGCGTACATCAGGGCCAGGGACCGCATCGAGTGCGAGTCGTCGGCGCGCAGCAGGGCGCCCAATCTGGTGAGCCGCCAGCTGCCGCCGTCGCCACTGCCGTCACTGCCGTCGCTGCCGCTGCCATCGCTGCCGCCGTCACCGCTGCTGCCGTCGATCCCGTCGCCGCCACCGCCGCTCCCGGCGTCCCGGCGCACCACCCCCATCATCGCCAGATACCGCAGCAGCCGGTTCAGGCTGTCGGCGTGCAGCCCGGTCTGCTTGGCCAGGACGTCGAGCTCGGTCCCGAGCTCGGTATCCAGGGCGTCCGGGACTCCCAGTTCGGCGAACGCGGCCAACGCCTGGGTGGTCCACGCCCCGGTCATCAAGCGCAGCAGCTTCTCAGCATCCTGGTCCGCCTGCTGCTCGACCAGGTGGACGGCCAGCACGTCCCGGAAGTCGCCGCTCGCGTAGAGCTCCATCCGCCGATGGCCCGACCTGGAATCGGGCGGCGTGGCGAAGTAGAACACCGTGCCGTTCTCGTGCAGGTTGTAGCCGCCGCCGTCCGGGGTGGCGCCGTGCCGCATCAGGATCGCGCGCAAGCCGGTCAGCAGCAGCGGATCGGCGCGGTCCACGTCGAACGCCACGTGCGCCTCGTGCTGCCGGGCCCGCTCGACGTCCGCGACCTCCGCCAGGCCGGAACCGGGCGGCACCGGCAGCGCGAACACCTCGACCGTCCGGGGCTCGCCGCCGCGGCCCCGGACCGGCGGACGCAGGATCCGGACGTCGAGGGCGGCCGGGTCGCGGCGGTGCCGGGCCGCCAGCCGCTCCTTGACCACGACGCTGGGCGTGGGATCGACGTCGGCGGCCAGACCGCACGCCGCCAGTTCGGCGTGCAGCGTTTCCCAGTCCGGCGGGAAGACCAGGACCGCGGCGTGGGTGAAGCGGCAGCGCTCGGTGAGCGACCGCAGTTCCGATCCGTCGAGCCCGGGCAGGAGCAGTGCCAACAGCGACGCGGTGTCCTGGTCGCGGACGAGATCGGCCGTCGTGCGCAGGTGGGCCGTGTCGGGAAAGGCGGTCAGCATGAAAGGACGCTTCCTCGTTTCTGGGGTTGCGCGGATCGCGCGTCCGCCTTGGACGCGCGTGTTCTTCAGGAGATTGGGGGGGAGCGCTCAGACGCCTACATAGTTCTCGGCGAACCAGTCCTGGTGGCTCCGTGAGGTGCGCAGCGATTCCAGCCGCGAGTATCGCAGGGCATTGGTGAAGCCGTCCGCGCCGAGACCGTCGGCGCCGGCGGTTCCGTGCAGCAGCCGGACCATCCATCCGGAGAACTCCTGGGCTCGCCAGATGCGCTCCAGGCAGCGGTGCGAATACCGTTCCAGCGGCTCGGGATCACCATGTACGAGGTCTGCGACAATCGCCTCGGCCAGGAGCTCCGCCTCCAGCACCGCGAGGTTCGCACCCTTGGCCGCCGAAGGGCTGATCAGGCTCGCCGCGTCGCCGGCCAGCAGCAGCGATCCGTACCGCAGCGGCTCCAGGACGTCGGACTCGAGGTCGACGACGGCGCGCTGCACGATCGGCCCGCGGTTCAGCGGTCCGAACCGGTCGGCGCCGAGGCGCACGGACAGCTCCTGCCAGATCCGGTCCGGCGACCACGCCTCCGGGCCGGCGCCGCGCTCGCACTGGAGGTAGTACCGGGTGACGTCGGCGCTGCGGGCCATGTGCCCGGCGAAGCCACGGCCGTGCACGCCGTAGCCCACGGCGTCCAGGCTCGGCGGCGCCTCGGCGAGCAGCCCCAGCCACGACACCCCGTGGTCCACGCGGTGCCGCCGGACGGCGCCCGGCGGGATGGAGCGCCGCGCCGCCCCGTGCCGGCCGTCGCAGCCCGCGACGTAGCGCGCCGACCAGGTGACCGGCATCCCGTCCGGATCGTGCGCCAGCACTTCGGGCCGCGTTCCGTCGGCACCCCGGACGGCCTGCGCCTCGATACCGAACACGATCCGCCCCCCGCGTTCGGCGTACCGGGCAAGGAGATCGGCGACCAGGTCCTGCTGCGGGTAGACGGTGTGCGGCTCCCCGGAGCCGAGCCCTTCGTACTCCAGGCGGAAGCGCGTCGTCTCGGTGCGGAACTCGCAGACGCCGTGCGTCCGTCCGCGCCGCCGCACCCCCTCGGCCAGGCCGTGCCGCTCCAGGATCCGCACCGTGTTCGGGGCCAGGTACCCGGCCCGGGCCCGGGTCCGCACGTGCTCGCGGTCGGCGCGTTCGAGGACCACGCAGTCGACCCCGGCGTCGTTCAGGATGTTGGCCGACACCAGTCCCGCCGGGCCGGCACCGAGGACGATCACGCCCTGACCATTCGTCACGAGCGACGATGATAACCAGGGCAAAAGGAAACAAAGGCTATTGGTTCACTCAAAAGCATTAAGGTGGCCGACTATAACGTCGCTATGCCTTTTGATGCCTATATAAGCCAAGGAATTACCGGTGCGGTCTGCTGACCGCGGTGCTGGATCGGGCGCCGCGTTCGACAAACGACACCGATGCCAGCGGCGTCGGGCTCCACGCGCCCTGCGGGGCCCGACCGCCCCCTCGGCGATCGGGCCCCGCGGGCCACCGGGAAAGGAACCCGGTGGGATCAGGGACAGGAAGCGTGGCGCCCCGGCGTCAAGACGATCAAATGCACCGGACCCGGGCTCTGACCGTAGGGCGGACAGGCCGCGTTCGGGGCCTCGGAGCAGACAAGGCCGCCGCGGTGCTTATGTGATTTCGCATAGGATTCTCCTCAAAATCGGTCGAGTCAGTCACTGAAGTCAGTCAGTCAGTCGAGACCATGACGAACACCGCATCTCAGGTCTGTGTCTCGGGATCCAGCGCGGGCGGCACGGTGCAGTCGATGACCCCGTCGAGCCAGGCCCCGCCCTTGACGTAGATGTTGCTCACCCACGCCTTGTACGCCGGCAGGTACGACCAGGCGTCGTTGCTGACGCCCTCCGCCGTCACCGCGCCGGCGTGCTTCTGGCAGCCGATCTGCACCGTCGTCGGGCCGGCCAGCGTGGTGACCGTGCTGCTGTCGGTGCGGGGGTGGGAGTGCAGGTTGACGTTCGTCCCCCAGGTGCTCCACTGCCCGTCGGTGCCGGTGCTGGTGCCGCCGCCGGTGTCCGGGTCGAGCGCCGGCGGCTTGGTGCAGTCCATGATCCCGTCGAGCCAGGCCGCGCCCTTGATGTAGATGTTGCTCACCCAGGCCTTGTAGTCCGGCAGGTAGGACCAGGCGTCGTTGGTGATGCCCTCGGCGGTCACCGACTCGGCGTGCTTCTGGCAGCCGATCTTGACCGTCGTCGGCCCGGCCAGCGTCGCCTTGACGTCGGACCCGGCGGAGGGGTGCGCGTGCAGGTTCACGAACGTGCCCCAGGAGCTGTAGGAGCCGGCCGAGGTGCCGCCGCCGCAGTCCGGCACGCCGTCGAGCCAGGCCGCGCCCTTGACGAAGATGTTGGACACCCAGCCGTTGACGTCGGGCAGGTGCGCCCAGGCGTCGTTCGTGACACCGGCCGCGGTCACCGACTCGGCGTGCTTCTGGCAGTCGATGTGGATCGCGGTCGGTCCGGCGAAGGAGGTGAGCACCGAGGCCGAGGCCGACGGCTGGGAGCGGACGTTCACACTCGTCCCCCACGTCGAGTGCTCGCCCGAGCCGCCGCTCCCGCCGCAGTCGGGCACGCCGTCCAGCCAGTAGCCGCCCTTGATGTAGATGTTGGAGACCCAGCCGTTGTAGTCGGACAGGTGCGCCCACACGTCGTTGGTGACGCCCTCGGCGGTCACCGACTCCGCGTGCTTCTGGCAGTCCACGGTGATCGGTGTCGGCCCCGGGAAGCTGACGACGACCGAGCCGCCGACCGACGGCGTCGAGCGCACGTTGACGTTCGAGCCCCACGTCATGTGGTTCCCGCCGCCGGTGCCGCCGGCCGCGAAGCGCAGGCCGCCGGCGTAGTCGGACATGTCGTGGCTGGTCAGGTCCGACACCATCACGTGCGTGTCCGACTCCCGCGCCTCGACGATCTTTCCGGCGCCGAGGTAGACGGCCACGTGGTGCACGTTCGAGACGCCCCAGAACACGAGGTCGCCAGGCTGGAGCGCCGAGGTGTCGGTGCCCAGCCGCTGACCGGGCATGCTGAAGATGCCGGCCGCGGTGCTGTCGCCCATGACGTCGTAGCCGACGGCCTGCGACCAGGCCCAGCGCACCAGGCCCGAGCAGTCGAAGCCGATCCGGTAGGGGTCGTTCTTGCTGCGGACCGGGTCGGTGGCGTCGACCATCCCGTAGGTGGGGCCGGGTGCGGAGCCGTGGCCGCCGCCCCACGTGTACCAGGTCCCCGCCTTCTCCTGGGAGCAGGCCGCGGCGATCGCGGCGCCGGCGGCCGCGGACGTCGGCGTGCCGTGCGCGCTGCAGTCGTTCGGCGGCGGGGGCGGCGGGGGCGTGAACTTGCCCGGGTCGCGCTGGGCCATGAGGAACGCCTCCAGCAGTGGCGAGCCGGTGTACTGGTCGTTCCAGGTCCGGCCGCCGTCGTAGGAGAACTGCGCGGTCCAGCCGCTGGTGCGCGAGTTGCCGCCGTCGTGCAGCTCGCTGTGGCCCAGGTTCTGCTTGTCGTCGAAGCGGATCTGCGGGCTGGCCACCGACAGGCCGACCGCCGAGTCGCCGCCGACGACCCCGTCCTCGACCGCGCCGATCGCGGCCCACTTCGTGTCCTCGCCGGAGTCCACCGGCAGGCCGTTGAGGAAGTCCGAGCCCGGGATCATCTGGAAGCACTCGTTGCTCCAGCTGGCCGCGTGGCTGACCCGGCACTCCTGGCTGGTCGCCCAGAGCGTGCCCTGGTGCGGCGTGCCGAGGGTGACCACGTTGTCGACCGGGATCGACGGCGGGTAGCCGGAGCGGTGGGTGCGGGTCCCGCCGATCGCGTCCCGGATGATCAGGCCGCCCATGGAGTGCGCGACGACGGCCACCTGGCCGCCGCCCCACGCGGCGTCGTGGTTGTAGATGTACCAGGCGAGCTGGCGGCCCAGGTCGTTGATCGACTGCGTGCCGTCGCCGCTGGCGAACCGGTCGGTGCAGTTCGTGTCGCTGGTGTAGTAGGCCATGGTGTGGATCTGGCCCTTCCACCCCCACTGGTGGAACAGGTCGATCGCCGGGCCCCACATGTCCTGCGCACCGCAGTCCGGGCCGGAGAACAGCTCGTAGCCGTGCAGCAGGAGCACGGGTTTCTCGTTACCCGTCGGCGGCCCGTCGGCCGAGGCGGCGGTCGGCGCGAGAAGCGGCGCCGCGAGGCCCAGGAGCGCGGCGGCCAGCCACAACCCCAGAGCCCGCGCCCATCCGCGCCGGTTTCCGTTCTTGTTCATGTCTTCCTTACGGGTGGCATCGCAAGCAGGCAGGACCCTGTCCCCGCAGGGTCCTGAAGACAAAGTACGAACAAGCGCTTACGGATTGCTTACTGATCGGCCACGGTGCGCGTGCCGCGTGCTTTCGGCGCCTGCCGCAAGGGCTTCGGCGTCGACTTCAGCGGCTCAGCCGGCTGTGGTGGCGGCCGCGGCGCGAGCGGTCTCGAGCGCTTCCTGCGCCTCGGCGAGGAACGATCCCCAGCCGCGCCGCCGCCACAGCTCGACGGACTCCTCCAGGTGCGCCACGGCCGCGACCGGATCGCCGGCCGCCAGATCAAGGCGGCCCAGGACGAGCAGCGCGTCGGCGAGATGGTGGCTCATCTTGTTGCGGCGGCTGATCGCTTCGGCGGTCTCCACGGCCGCCCTGGCCCGCGAATCGCCGATCGCCGCGTAGTACTTCGCCAGGTACAGCAGGGAGAAGGTCTCGGTGTAGCGGTCGTCGAAGGCCCGGGCCATCACCATCGCGCGGATCAGCAGGTCCTCGCCGCGCTCGCCGTCGCCGACGCGGCAGTAGGCCGCGCCGAGGAACTGGGCCGCAGCGGCCTCGAAGCGGGTGTTACCCAGAGCCCTGGCGATCTCCAGGGCCTGCGACAGATGCTCGATGGCCAGGCCGAGGTCGTCGTCCTCGCTGCGCGCGATCGCGATGATCTGGTGGGCGCGCGCCCGGCCGCCGGGGTGCTCGCTCTTCTCCGCGCGGGCCAGGGCGTCCCCCGCCACGGCCAGCGCTTCCGGCAGCCGGCCCTGGGCGACCAGACTCCAGGCCGCCATCACCAGGGCGTCGGCGGCGCCGCGGTCGACGCCGAGCGCCTCGAACTCCGCGAACAGCCGCATGGCCCGCTCGTGCAGGACGACCATGGTCTGGCTGCCGTCGTCGGGCCCGGTCCAGGTCGTCACCTCGATCAGGCCGCGGGTCAGCACGGCCGCGCCGAGCCGGTCGCCGGCCGCCCGGCACAGTTCGCGGACCGCGAGGTCGACGGTCTGCCACTCGTCGTAGAACCCACGGACGTCGTTGTGCTTCTCCTGGCAGGCCGCCAGGTCCCACGCCGCCGACACCAGGTTCAGCGCGCAGGCCTGCCGGGTGATCGCCAGCAGCGCCGGCCGCTCGGTGTCGAACCAGGCCAGCGAGTCGGCCAGGAGCGCGCCGGACACGCCGGGAAACGGCCGGCGCGGGGCGGAGCCGTGGATCGGGGCGTAACAGGGTCCTGGGATCCGGTCGGCGGCCCGCTCGGCGAACCACAGCCAGCCGCCGACCGCGCGGACCACGGCGGCCAGCTGGTACGCGGCGCCGTCCTCGGCGTCGGACTGCTCGCGGGCGTAGAGGCGGACCAGGTCGTGGAACCGGTAGCGCAGCCGCGGTTCGACGCCGGCGACCTCCAGCAGGTGGGCGTCGACCAGCGACTCCAGGTGCCGCTCGGCCTCGTCGAGCCCGAGGTCGGCGACCGCGGCGGCGGCCCAGGAGGCGAAGTCGGGGACGTCGAGCAGGCCCAGGAGCCGGAACAGCCGGCGCGCCGGCGCCGGCAGCCGGTCGTAGCTGAGCCCGAAGCTGGCCCGGATCGCCAGGTCGCCGACCTGTAGCTGGTCCAGCCGGTCCCGCTCGTCGCGGACCAGCGCGGCCATCCGGGCCAGGCTCCAGCGCGGCCGGCCGGCGAGCCGGGCCCCGACCACCCGGACCGCGAGCGGGATGTGGTCGCAGGCGCGCAGGATCTCGGCGGCGGCCTCGGGTTCGGCGGCCACCCGCTCGGCACCGACCAGCCGTTCCAGCAGCGCCAGCGCCGAGGCCGGGGACAGTACGGACAGGTCGACGAGCTCTGAGTTGTCCAGGGCGGTGAGCGCGGTACGGCTGGTCACGAGCGCCGCGGCACCCGACGAGCCGGCCGCGCCCGCCGCGCCGGGCAGCAGCGGCCGGACCTGCTGCTCGTCGGCGGCGTTGTCCAGGACGACCAGGATCCGACGGCCGGACAGGACGCTGCGGTAGAGCGCGGAGCGGTCGACCGGCGTCTCCGGGATCTGCCCGGGCTCGACCCCGAGCGCGCGCAGGAACCCGCTCAGGACCAGGCCCGGGTCGGCGGGGTCGGTGCCGGCTCCGCGCAGGTCGACGTAGAGCTGGCCGTCGGGGAAGTCGGCGCGGGCCTGGTTGGCCAGGCGCACGGCCAGCGCGGTCTTGCCGATCCCGCCCATGCCGGCGATCACCGGGAGGCGCCCGGCGGCCAGGGCCTGGCGGATCCGCACCGTCCCGCGCTCGCGCCCGACGAACGCCGCGGCGTCGGGCGGCAGCTGGGCCGGGACGGGGAGCGGCCGCGGCGCCACGTTCTGCACGTCGCCGTCCAGGGCCAGGACTTCGGAGTACGCCTCCCGCACCTGGGCCCCGGGCTCCACCCCGAGCTCGTCGACAACCTGCTGCCGCAGCGCCTGGAAGAGCCGCAGCGCCTCGGCCGGCCGGCCGTCGGCGGCCAGCAGCCGCATCCGCGCGGCCTGCACCGGCTCGTCGAGCGGGGTGTCCCGGGCCAGCGCGTCCAGGTGCGGCAGGGCGGCCTCCGGACTCCCGTCCGCGAGCGACGCCTGGGCCCAGGCCAGCACCGCGGCGCGGACGTCCTCCTCGACGGTGCGCAGCAGTGGGTCGGTATGGCTCACCCGCACCGCGTCGGCGAACACCGGCCCGCGCCGGAGCGCGACCGCAGCGTTGAGGTCCCCGCGCGCCACCGCCCGCCGGAACCGGCCGAGGTCGACCGCCTCGGGAGGCAGGCGCAGACTGTAGCCGCTGCCGTCGAAGTCCAGGACGAGGCCAGGGTCCTCGAACGTCCCGAGCCAGCTCCGCAGGCGGGAGACCCCGGTCTGCAGCGCGCCGAGCCCGACCTGCGTGGCCTGGTCGGCCCAGACCAGGTCCAGCAGCCGCCCGGCACTGAGCCGCTGCCCCTCGGCCAGCAGCAGGACCCCGAGCAGGCCCTTGAGCACCGGCGATCGCGGCAGGCGCTCGGGACCCGCGGCAGAGTGCTGCCCGCCGCCGTTTTCAACCTCGACCTCGACCCGCAGCGGCCCGAGCACGCCGAAGTACACCCTCACGACCGCAGTTTGTCATAAGCCTGGTGTCAGGGCGTACGCAAAGATGTGGTCTGCCCCGTGCACAGACCACGGTTCGGACGCTACGGGAGGGCGCTTACAGATCGCTTACCGATTCGGCGGTCTCAGTCGGTGGGCCATCCGGCCGGGTTCCCGCAGGTCTCCCGGCTGATCCCGGAGCCGGTCTCCGGCCAGGCCCCGAACTTCTTCTCGTGGACGTGTGCGAACAGGTAGCACATGCCCTCGAAGTCAGCGTCCAGCACGGCCAGCCGTGGATCGGCATCGACGGCGGCGTGGTAATCACGGCCGACGGCGAGGATGAAGCCGCGGGCGTAGAGGAAGCCGTCGTCGGATCCGTCGGTGACGTCGTGGACCTCCTCGCGGTCGAGGTCGTAGAGCTTGCGCTCGACGACACGGTCGAGCGCGGTGAGCTCCGGTGAGGAGAGCTCGGCGGCGAGGTCGCGGAGCCGCTGGATGAAGGCGTCGCCGGCGGCGTCGACGGTGGCCATGAGCTGACCGCCCAGCAAGTCGTCGTGGTCGTCGTGGTCGTCGTGGTGGTCGGCGCCGGTTTCGGCGGCACGCGGCACCGGCGGGCGAGTGGCCAGGGCGTGGCGGGCCGCGTTCACGGATTCGTCGGCCCCGGACCAGGCCTGCTCGATGAGCGCCCAGAGGCGTTCCTCCTCGTCGGGGGTCGGGAGGATCGGTTCGGGGTGTGTGGTGTTCGACATGGGCTGCACGTTAGGGGGCCGCACCCACAGCCTTCGCTCTGCTCAGCAACCTTGACGAAGGTTGCGACCTGAACGTGTCCGGTGTCGACGCCGGCTGGGTGGTGATGGAGACCGGCGAGGATGGTTCGTCGACGACCGGTCGACAGTGCGTCCGGCAGCAGCCATGGACAACGTTGTCAGCGGTCCGCGATCTCCCCGGACCCCCGAGGAATCAGCCGCGTGGGCACCTGCAGCCGCTGCACCTTCCCCCGCTCCCCGCGCATCCGCCGGAACAGCAACTCGGCGGCCATCCGTCCCAGCAGGACCGGGTCCTGCGCCACCACGGTCACCGGCGTCGGCAGCATGTCGGCCAGCTCGAAGTCGTCGAACCCGACGACGGCCGCCCGCCGGTCGCCGGCGGCCAGGGCGCGCAGCACCGCGACCGTGATGCGGCTGTTCCCGCACATCAGGGCGCTGACCGCGTCCGGGCCGGACAGCATGCGGTCCAGCGTCAGACTGATGCCCACCGGGTCCGGCTTGCCCATCTCGACCCAGCCTTCGCGCACGCCGTAGCCGGCCTTGGCCATCGCCTGGCGGTAGCCGGACAGGCGCTCGGAGGCGGTGTAGATGTCCGGCGAGTCCCCCAGGAAGCCGATGCGCCGATGTCCCTGCCGGATCAGGTGGTCGACCCCGGTGACGGTGCCCCCGAGGTTGTCGGACAGCACGGTGTCCACGTCCAGCCCGGTCGCGGGCCGGTCGACGCTCACCATCGCCGTGCCGGCCGCCAGCTCCGGAGCCAGCCAAGCGTGGTCGGCGGCTGTCGGGACGATGATCAGCCCGTCCACGCGCCGCGCGCAGAAGTCCAGCGTCAGCTCCCGCTCACGCCCCGGGTCCTCGTCCGAGGACCCGGCCAGCATCAGCGAGCCCTGAGACCGCGCGACCTCCTCCACGGCCCGGCTCAGCTGCGCGTAGAACGGGTCGGCCAGATCCTCCAGGACCAGCCCCACACTGCTGGTACGGCTCCCCTGCCGCAGCATCCGCGCCCCGTCGTTGCGGCGGAACCCGAGCTGCTCGATCGCCTCGCGCACCCGCGCCGCCGTCGCCGCGGTGACCCCGGCCTCGTCGTTGACCACCCGCGAGACCGTCTTGAGCCCGACCCCGGCGGCCGTCGCGACGTCCTTCATCGTGGGCCGTGCCGACGGCTCCGACGTGTCCTGCCGCACCTGGACCACCCCTTCTTGGCTTCGGTTGTGGCACCAGGGTAGCCGGACGGCTCCGATAACGTTGTCAGGTTCGCCTCAAGGGCTCCGCCTCGTGCGTGGAGTTCCGTAACTATCCGCTCCTCGCCGGAGAACCTGCACGTCAAACCTCTAACACCGGCGACCGGAGTCAAAGGGGAACCTTGACACTGGACTCGACGCCCTAGTTAAATCCCCCTCACGCGGCGACAACGTTGTCATTCGACCCTCGAGAATGGACGTCCGTACATGGCACCACAGGCCGATCAGCCCTTCCACGCTTCGCGGCGGAGCGTCATCACCGCAGGGGCGTCGCTGTTGGCGGGCTTCTCGCTCGACGCCGCCTTCCCCGCCACCGGATTCGCGGCCGCCGACCCCACCGCCGCCGGCACCGCGGCCCAGTCGGTGAACGCGTCGCGCCCGACGCCGACGCCCGGCGAACTGGCCCTGTACCGCCCGGTCGAGGTCTCCTCCACGGACTACGCACCCACCCCCGGCGCCTTCGCCGTCGACCGGGTGTCCTCCGCCGGAGTCCGGGGCACCGGCTGGCGCGCCGCGACCGGCGATCCGCAGTGGATATCGGTCGATCTGCAGTCGGTCTGCCAGGTGACGTCGGTCCACCTGACCTTCGAGGCCGCCGCGGGCGACCCGGTGTTCGTCAAGCCGACCTCGGGCAACTGGTCCGACGGCACCACCGGACAGGAACTGCTCTCCAGCTACGCGGTGGCGTTCCAGGTCGAGGTCTCCTCGGACAAGAAGTCGTGGACGAGCGTGTACCAGACCTCGTCGGGCACCGGCGGCACCGTGCAGATCGATCTGGCCACCCCGGTCTCAGCACGCTGGATCCGGCTCACGGCGACCAAGCGCTCCGACGCGAACCCGCTCGGCCTCAACGGTTTCGAGGTCTACGGCACCGCCCCCGGCCCCCGCCCGCACGCCACCGGCTGGACCGACTGGGGCCGGCACGACCACCACGCCCCGGACCTGAAAGTCGCCGCCGACGGCACGGTGCCGCTGGAATCCGGCTGGGTCCTGACGATGGACGACTGGGCCCCGGGCGACGGAACCGCCCTGTCGCAGCCGACCGTCGACACCGGCGGATGGCTGCCGGCCACCGTCCCGGGCACCGTCCTGGCCTCGCTCGTCGAGCAGGGGCACCTGCCCGATCCGGTCGCGGGGTTCGACAACCTGCGGATCCCCGAAGCGCTCTCGCGCCACTCCTGGTGGTACAAGCGCGACTTCGCCCTCCCGCACGGCCTCAACGCCGGCACCGGCACCGGCGCGGGCACCGGCCGACGGATCTTGCTGGAGTTCGACGGCGTCAACCACCACGCCGACGTCTTCCTCAACGGCACCCAAGTAGGCAGCCTCACCTACCCGTACGCCCGCGCCGCGATCGACGTCACCTCGCACCTGGTCCCCGGACCGCAGTCGCTCGCGGTGAAGATCACCCCGATGCCCGTCCCGGGCAGCCCCGGCGACAAGGGCACGGCCGGGCAGTCGTGGGTCGACGCCGGCGCGCAGATGATGAACCAGAACTCCCCCACCTACCTGTCGGTCTCGGGCTGGGACTGGATGCCGGCCGTCCGCGACCGGGCCAGCGGCATCTGGAACCACGTGCGGCTGCGCGCCACCGGGGACGTGCTGGTCGGCGACCCGCGCGTGGACACGGCGCTGCCCGCGCTGCCCGACACTTCCAGCGCCGAGCTGACCGTCGTGGTCCCCGTGCGCAACGCCGCCTCCGCCGCGCGCAGCGCGACCGTGACAGCGTCCTTCGACGGCGTCCGGATCGCGCAGACCGTCACGGTTGCGGCGGGTCAGAGCCTCGACGTCACGTTCGCACCGGCCGCGTTCCCCCAACTGAAGCTGCACAATCCGCAGCTGTGGTGGCCCAACGGCTACGGCGAGGCGAAGCTGCACGACCTGTCGCTGACCGTCGCGGTCGACGGCCAGACCAGCGACCAGCGCACGACCCGCTTCGGCATCCGGCAGTTCGACTACGAATACAAGACCCCGCTGCCCTTTGTCGCCACGCCAGACGCCTACACCCAGACCGTGCAGCTGGGAGCGCAGCAGGCGCGCTACGTGCGGATCAACTGCGAGGCGCGCGCGACCGGTTGGGGCTTCTCCATCTGGACGCTGGCCGTCCTGAACAGCGCCACACCCGGCACCGACCTGGCGGTGCACAAGCCGGCGACAGCGTCGAGCCAGGACCCCTCCAACCCGGCCGCCAACGTCACCGACGGCGACGCCGGCACGCGCTGGTCGTCCGACTACGCGGACGGCCAGTGGATCCAGGTCGATCTGGGCTCCGCGCAGGCCTTCGACCAGGTCGCCGTCACCTGGGAGCAGGCGTACGCGCGCACCTACGGCGTGCAGGTCTCGGTGGACGGCACGACGTGGACCGACGCGGCCAGTGTGGACAACACCGCGGTCCCGCTGCCGTTCAACGGCGGCGACGCGAGCCTGGACGTCGAGTCGTTCCCCGCCGTGTCCGGCCGCTACGTGCGGATCAACTGCGGCCTGCGTGAGACCAGTTGGGGCAACTCGCTCTGGACGCTGTCGGTATTGAACAGCGCCGTGCCCGGCACGGACCTGGCCCTGCACCAGCCGACGACAGCGTCGAGCGAGGACCCGTCCAACCCGGCGGTCAACGCCACCGACGGCGACAGCGGCACCCGCTGGTCCTCTTCCTACGCCGACGCCCAGTGGATCCAGGTCGACCTCGGATCGGCGCGCACCTTCGACAAGGTGGCGATCCTGTGGGAGGCGGCGTATCCGAAGACGTACGTGGTCCAGGTCTCCGACGACGGCTCGGCGTGGACGGACGTCAAGACGGTCGGCCTCGCGCCGGAGTCGTTGAAGATCAGCGTGAACGGTGTCAGGGTACTGTGTCGAGGCGGGAACTGGGGCTTCGACGAACTGCTGCGCCGGATGCCCGCCGAGCGGATGGACGCGGCGGTCCGGATGCACCGCGACATGAACTTCACGATGATCCGCAACTGGGTCGCCTCCAGCGACCGCGAGGAGTTCTTCGCGGCCTGCGACGAGTTCGGGCTGCTGGTCTGGAACGACTTCCCGAACGCGTGGGGCATGGACCCGCCGGACCACGACGCGTTCAACACCCTCGCCGCCGACACGGTGCTGCGCTACCGCATCCACCCGAGCATCGTCATCTGGTGCGGCGCGAACGAGGGGAACCCGCCGCAGGCCATCGACGCGGGCATGCGGACGGCCGTCACGAACGGCGCGCCCGGCACGCTCTACCAGAGCAATTCGGCGGGCGGGAACATCACCGGCGGCGGTCCGTACAACTGGGTGGAGCCGGCGCGGTACTTCGATCCGACGACGTACGGCAGCCGTAGTTTCGGCTTCCACACCGAGATCGGCATGCCGGTCGTGTCCACGGCGCAGAGCATGCAGAACATGGCCGGGGACGAGCCCGCGTGGCCGATCGGCGGTCCGTGGTACTACCACGACTGGAGTCAGTACGGGAACCAGGCGCCGGGGCAGTACGTGGCCGCCATCGAGGCCCGCTTGCAGCCCTCGGACAACCTCGCCGACTTCACGCGCAAGGCGCAGTTCGTCAACTACGAGAACGCCCGGGCGATGTTCGAGGCCTGGAACGCGAACCTGTGGGCGGATGCCAGTGGACTGATGCTGTGGATGTCGCACCCGGCGTGGCACAGCACCGTGTGGCAGACGTATGACTACGACTTCGACGTCAACGGGATGTACTACGGGGCGCGCAGCGCGTGCGAACCGGTTCACGTGCAGGCCGATCCGGTCGACTGGCAGGTCGTCGCGCTGAACCACACGCCCGCCGCGCTGCCCGGCGCGACGGTCTCGGCCCGGCTCTACGACCTGTCCGGGCGGCAGCTCGGGGCGACGCAGAGCTCTGCGATTGATGTCAAGGCGGCGGACAGTGCGAAGGCGTTCGTCGTGCCGTTCGGTGGCGCGCTGCCGGATCTGCACTTGCTGCGTCTGACACTGCAGGACGCCGCCGGCCACACGCTGTCGGAGAACACGTACTGGCGATACAACGCGCCGTCTGCGATGCAGGCGTTGAACGCGGCGCAGCAGACGCGGATCGCCGCCTCGATCAGCGGCACGAAGAGCAGCGGTGACGGGCGTCGGCAGGCGACCGCGACCGTTCGCAACCACGGCTCGTCGGTCGCGGCCATGGTGCGGCTGTCGCTGCTGGACTCGCACTCCGGTGAGCGCGTGCTGCCGACGCTTTATGAGGACAACTATCTCTGGCTGCTGCCCGGTGAGTCGCGCACGCTTTCCGTTTCCTTCCCGGAGAGTGCGCTGCCTTCGGGGAAGCCGGAGCTGCTGGTCGAGGGGTACAACACGCAGCGGGTGACGGCTAAGGCCTGATCTCGCGGGGCTTGGCTCTGCTTCTGGCCGGAAAGCCTTCGCTGTGAAGGCTTTCCGGCCACGGGACGTGCCCCTGCCTTCGGTTCGGTGCGGTGCGGTTCAGTTCGGTTCAAATGACGGTGGTGCCGCCGTCGGTGACCAGTTCCATGCCGTTGACGTAGCTGGAGTCGTCGGAGGCGAGGAACAGCGCGACGGTCGCGATCTCTTCCGGGCGGCCCATCTCTCCGCGCGGGATCAGGGATTCGAACGCTTTCTTGGTCGCCTCGTCGAAGAGCTCTTCCTGCTTGGCGGTGGCGACCTGGCCGGGGGTGAGCACGTTCACGCGGATGCGGCGGTCCTTGAGCTCGTTGAGCCAGACGCGGGCCCAAGCCTGCTGGACGGCTTTGCTGCCGGCGTACACGCTCCAGCCGGGGAAGCCCCGGAGTGAGGCGTTCGAGCCGGTCATGAAGATCGAGGCGCCGTCGTTGAGCAGCGGCAGCGCCTTCTGCACGGTGAACAGCGTGCCGCGTGCGTTGAGCGAGAAGGCGTCGTGGAACTGGGCTTCGGTGATCTCGCCGAGCCTGGCCTGCTCCCCCGTTCCGGCGCTCGCCCAGAGGACGTCGATCGAGCCTTTCTCCTTCCCGACCGTCTCGTAGAGGCGGTCGAGGTCGTCGAGGTCGGCCGCGTCGCCCTGCACGGCGGTCACGTTCCGGCCGATCAGCGCGACGGCTTCGTCGAGCGCGTCCTGGCGCCGACCCTGGATGAAGACGTGCGCCCCCTCTTCGACGAACAGCCGGGCGCCGGCCAGCGCCATGCCGGTCGATCCGCCGGTGATCACCGCTACCTTGCCATCGAGCTTTCCCATGGTCACTCCATTGAACGACGGGTATTCGGAGCAGCGCGGATGTTATGTACACCGGGCTGTGTACTTAACGTATCGAGGAGTCGACCGGGGACGCAAGTTATGTACACCGATCCGTACCCGGCGGCGCTAGACTGAGGACATGGAAGTGGGCACGGAGGAGTTGGAGAAGGGCCCCCAGGGCCGACGCCGGGGCCGGGGCGCACGCGAGCGCATCGTTACCGCGTCCCGGCAACTGTTCCGCGATCAGGGCATCAACCGCACCGGGATGGACGAACTGTGCGCGATGGCCCAGGTCTCGAAGCGGACGGCCTATCAGCACTTCGCCGGAAAGGACGAACTCGTCTCCGAGTACCTGCGGCAGTTCGATCCCGACGTCATGCCCTCGGTGTTCAACCGGACCGATCTCACGCCCCGCGAACGGCTGCTCGCCGCATTCGAGCTGCCCGCGTCCGGGACGGAGGAGCTGACGCCGATGTGCCCGTACATCGCGGCGGCCGTCGAACTCCACGACCCCGAACACCCCGCGGCCCAATACGCACGCGAGTACAAGGCGGCCATCGCCGGGCGACTGGCCGAAACCGCCCGCGAGGCCGGGGCCGCCGACCCCGAGCGGCTCGGCGAACAGCTTGCGCTCCTGCTTGACGGCGCGGCGGCTCGCACCTTGGTTTTGAACGCCGAATCCTTTCCTACGGCCGCCGCCATCGCCGCCGTGCTCATCGACAATGCGATCGCCGGCGCGGCTCGGGAGAGCGAAGACGCCGTCGATACGACGGCCGGATAGCCCGGATCCCGGCTAGCCCGGATCCCGGATTTCAGGCTGTGGCGGCGATCAGGCGTTGGCCCAGCTCATGCGCGACGTGGCGGAGCTCGGGGCCGCCGACGATCCGGTACGGCACCGGGATCGCAGTGAGCTGCTGGACGTACCAGTAGGGGTTGCCCGTCGTGCCGGTGAGCCGGCAGGAGTCAGGGTCGAGGGGGTGCAGCGTGCCCAGGACCCGCGGGCACTGTGCCGCCACCTCCTCGATCGGCGCCTGGATGACCAGCTCGGTGGGGTATTTCCAGCCGGCGGCCAGGTGCTCCTCCAACGCCGCGACGGGATCGAGATCGGCGGGCGGCGGGTCGAAGGCGGTGTGGAGCAGTTCGACCGTCTGGATGCGGTCGACGCGGTACGCGCGGCGGGCGTCGGAGGTGTGCGACCAGCACAGGAGGTACCAGCGGGCGTGACGGACGACGACGGCCCAGGGGTCGACGTCGATGTCCCGGTGCCGGCCGGCCTCGGACCGGTACGCCAGGCGGGTGCGCCGGGTCTGTGAGCAGGCCTGGACGAGGGCGGTGACGGTGTCCGGGTCGGGGCGGGCGGCGGTGCGGTCGGGCGCGGCCGCGGTGGCCTGCCGGACGGCTTCGGCACGCACGGCGACCTGCTCGGGCAGCGCTCGGGTGATCTTGCCGAGGGCGCGGCCGACCAGCCCGGCGGGGTCGGCGGCGTCGTGGTGGCCATCGAGCGCCGCCATGACCAGGCTCAAGGCCTCGGCCGCGGTGAAGGTCAGGGGCGGCAGCCGCAGGCCGCGGCCGGCGTGGTAACCGCCGTAGGGTCCGCTTCGGGACTCGATCGGGACGCCGGCGTCGCGCAGCGTACCGATGCCGCGGCGGACGGCGCGTTCCGACACACCCAGGTCGGCCGCCAGCTGACCGGCGGTGATGCCGGGGCGCGCCTGGATGAGCTCGAGCGCTAGCAGGGCCCGGGCCAGCGGGCTCGCCTCAGGGGGCACTCGCCTCTCCTTGAATCTCGCGCGCGAAATCTCGCAGCGACGCCGATATCCCGGACGGAAAACGTCAGGAATCGGTCCTACGGTAGCGCGCATGACCGAACACCCCACGCCGGCGACCGTCACCGAACCGCCGATGACCGCCAGCGAGATCGAGACAGTGCTGTACCTGCTCGACCGCTCCCGCGCCCAACTCGCCTGGAAGTGCGCCGGCCTCGACGCAGCCGCACTGAACCGGCCCCTACCACCGTCGCGAATGACACTCGGCGGCCTCCTCAAGCACCTGGCCCTCGTCGAGGAGCGCTACACGATCGACTTCACGGGCGAGGCGCCCGGCCCGCCCCTGAACGTGGCCGACCACAGCGACCCCGACTGGGCCTGGCGCACCGCGGCCGACGACGCGCCCGAGGCCCTGTACGCACTGTGGAGCACCGCCGCCGAGCACTCGCGCACGGCAATGGCCGCGGCGCTGGCCCGGGACGGCGGGCTGGATCAGCTCGCCGAGTTCACGACCGGCGAGGACGGCGCGCGACCGAACCTGCGCCGGATCGCGGCCGACCTGCACGACGAGTACGCCCGGCACGTCGGCCACGCCGACTTGCTCCGGGAGGCGCTCGACGGGCTCGTCGGGCAGGACCCGCCGACGATGCCGGAGAAGACCTGGTGATCAGATCCGATGTGTGCTCGCCGACGCCGGCAGCCTGGCCACACCGGCCCGATTGCCGCGCCGCCGACGCCAGCCACTAGCCGCCGGAAGACACCGCACCGCAGCATGGTCGCTGCCCCGACCACCAGCGCGCGCCGGTGCCTGGCCGTCCCGTTCTCGCCGCCGGCCACCAGCACGCGCTGGCGCCCACCGCCAGCCGCCAGCTCAAGCCGGCGCCCGGTCGTGCCGGCCGCCAATGCGAGCCGGTGCATGGCCGTGCCCGTGCTCGCCGCCAGCCCGAGCTGGCGCCCACCGCCAGCCGCCAGCTCAAGCCTGTGCCCGGTCGTGCCCGCCGCGAGCGCAAGCCTGTGCATGGTCGTGCCCATAGCCGCCGCCGGCCACCAGCACGCGCTGGCGCTCACCGCCAGCCACCAGCCACCAGCCACCAGCATGGTCGTGCCCTCACTCCCCCCGACCTCCAGCACGCACCGGTG
Organism: Catenulispora sp. EB89; assembly: GCF_041261445.1. NCBI lineage: Bacteria > Bacillati > Actinomycetota > Actinomycetes > Catenulisporales > Catenulisporaceae > Catenulispora > Catenulispora sp. EB89. The sequence continues at coordinate 76,807 of NZ_JBGCCU010000010.1, read as the reverse complement.
CGTGGCCGTCCCGTTCTCGCCGCCAGCCGCCAGCGCGAGCCGGTGCCCGGTCGTGCCCGTGCCCGCCGCCAGCCCGAGCTGGCGCATGGGCGTGCCCGCTAGCCGCCAGCGCAACCAGCGGCGCTCCACCAAACTGCGTCCCCCGCGAGGCCGCAAAAATCGCCTGTCCCCCAGCTCAGCCCGCGTCCGCCCCGCTCGGCAGCCGCACCACGGCAGTCCCGGCCTGCGATTCGCCGAACTCCCAGCCGGCGATCAGGGAGCTGCCGATCTCGTCCAGGACGTAAGTACCCACAGGCCACCTCTCGGTGCCGCAGTAGTAGGCGCCGCAGCAGCGGGCGCCGTCGGCGTCGAGGCAGAGCATGCGGAGGTGGTCGCGGAGGGCGGGGTGCGGGAGTGCGCTCAGCGCCTCCTCCCAGCGGGGCTCGGCGGTGTCGACGTAGCCTTCGTCGTCGAAGGGCACCAGGTGGTCGGGGCCTTGGTTGGTGTAGGTCGCGGCCTGCATCGCGTGGGCGAGGGTGCCGTCGGTCGCCACTCGGAACAGGATGGTCAGCCAGGAGTTGAGCTGTGTGGCGCGCTCGTGGGTCAGGTCGACGGCGTGGCGGGCGAGGAGCGGGGCCAGGTCCGCGCCGCGTAGGGTCAGGTCGGTGGCGCCTTCGATCGCGGCGGCTTGGAGGTCGGCGACGAAGTCGTCGCTGAAGGGGCGCGGGCTCTTGTGGCCGTCCTCGCCCCAGGGGCCTGTCGCGTCGAGGAGTTGGCCGTCGAAGTGGAACAGCGACTCGCTGAAGTCGATCCGCCACATCGCCGGGGAGAACGGGTACTCGTCGGCGCCCGGGAATGGCAGGTCCGCGGGCTCGGGGTCGGCCAGGCCCTCGGGTGTGGCCCAGGTGTTGGGGAACAAGAACTCGTCGATGGAGTCGTCGGCGTAGTAGACCGCGTACACGGCGGCGGGGTCCTCCTCCGGCTTTCCGCCGAGGAGCAGCTGGAAGGCCTGGCCGAGGGTGGCGTCCCACGCGCCGGGTTCCGTCGCCGAAGGCGCTGTCGATGTCATGAGATCCGCTCCGCTCCTGGAGGTCTGCTGCTCGGGCGCAAGGAATGTATCGACCGCCGGTGACAGAGAGGCTGCGGGCCGCTGATCGAGCGTCCCCGCGTCCGGAGCGCGGGCCGTTGGCAACAGGAAACCACCGGTTCCGGCGACATCGAGACCGTTTCGACATTGCCCGAGCCAGGTGAGGACCGGTGTACTTGCAGTGCGCCGGCGGCACGGGCAACGGCGTTATCAGGACACAGATTCAGGGGGCGTGGATATGACCGAGGAGCCGCGGGACGGTATCGGGGAGGGCCCGCAGCCGCCCCAGACCGATCAGACGCTGCACATCGACCAGCCGGCACACATCGGTCAGACGCCGCAGGCCGATCAGCCGACGCCGACGCCCAGCAGGCCGACCGCTTACATCCCGCCGCATTTCCTGGGCTCGCCGCCGGCTCAACCCGCCGAGTCCCTGCCGCCGGCGCCACCCGTCGCGCCCATGCCCGGCATGCCAGGCATGCCCGGCATGCCCATTCCCATGCCCGTCGCGCCCCCGCCGCTCCCGCCCCTCGGGCCGGGGGACCGGTGGCGCGCCGCGGCCGCGGCGCTGCTGAACCTCAGCGGCCTGGGCCTGGGCCACGTGCTGATCCGCCGCTGGCGGGGAGCGCTGGCGTGCTGGCTCGCGACCGGGCTGCTGCTCCTGATCGCCCTGCCCGCCAAGCCGAACGGCGTCCCGGTCGCCGTGGTCGTCATCTACCTGCTGTTCCTGCTCCTCGCCGCGGCCCGGGCCGCCGTGCTCAGCCGTCGCAGGACACTGATCTGGCCGGCGAGCCCGCAGCTGGCCTTCGGCCTGGCGATCGTCCTGCTCGTGGTGCCGATCTGCGGGACGATCCTGTACGACAACGCGCGCCAGGAGGCCGTCCAGCGGATGCTGCTGAGCCGCCTGGCGCAGGCCGACGCGACCATCGCCACGGCCGAGACCCAGTCGTCCTCCACCGCCGAGCCCGAGTACCTCACAGCCCTGGGGACCTACCAGGACCTGCTCGACCACCACCGCACGTCGCGCGCCGCCAAGCAGGTGCCGTCCCGGCTCGCCGCGTTCTACCAGCACGTCAGCGCCCCCTACAGCAACCACGACTACTGCGGCGCGATCGAGCCGCTGACGTTCCTGCGCTCGCTGCCCGACGCGACGATCAGCACGAGCGACCTCGGGCCGCTGGCCGCCTCCCCCGACGATCCGCTGGCCACTTCGCTCTACGAGTGCGGCGTGAGCGCCCTGGGCGCCAACGCGGACCCGACGGCGGCGCAGGACCTCAACCTCCTGCTGTCCACGTTCCCCAGCTCGGCGCAGGCCGGCAAGGTCGAGCCCGCCGTCGCCGCCGCGATCGGCGGGGCCGCCAGCGGTCTCACCGGATCCGACCCGTGCTCCGCCACCGCCACGCTCACCGGGCTCGGGACCCAGGTCAAGGCGCTCACCAGCAACGCGGGCGCCGTCTCCGACGCCCTGAAGAAGGACGTCGCCACCGACGGCGGCGACATCGAGTCCGGCAGCTACGACTGCGCGGTGTCCGACTACAAGAACGGCAAGTTCCCCGACGCCCAGAGCGCGATGGACACCTTCGTCAGCACCTACCCCGACGACCCCAACAAGGCGCTGGCGCAGAAGTTCAGCATCGCCGCGCAGATCGCGCAGCAGGACGCCGACGCGGGCAAGGTCGTGCCCACCCTCACCAGCGGCGGAAGCGTCAGCATCACCATCGCGAACGACAGCCCCGACCCGATGCAGATCCTCTACACCGGCCCCGCCACCGGCACGATCAACATCGACGCCTGCTCCAGCTGCAAGGCCTATGGCAGCGATACCGAAGGGCAGCAGAACGCGTGCAGCGACACCAGCATCGACTACCCGAAGACGTCGTTCACGCTGCCGCCGGGGACCACGTACTTCCTGCAGAAGAGCACAGGCACGAGCGTGCGCTCCTACTCCCACAGCGAGCAGTACGACGCCGACAGCACCTACGCCGTCTGCGCCTTCGAGACGAGCATCTTCGGGAACCTGGGGCTCTGAGGGATCTATAGAGCCCTAGGCATCCGCAGAGCTCTGAAGGATGCGGCCCGGGACGCTACTCGGGCCGCTTGATCCACGGCGAGAGCCACTGCTTCATCCACGCCGGTGCGCGCATGTGGTCGTGCGCGCACTGCTCGGCCCACAGGGCGGCGTGCTCGGGGTCCAGCGTGAGCACGATGCCGTCGGCGGCCAGCAGGACGTCGGCGACCCGGATCGCGGTGGTGGTGTTCGAGGTCGCGAAGGTGCGGTACCGGATCAGGTCTATGACCAGGTGCACGGCCCGGTCCAGCGGGTCGGGGTACTCCAGCTCCCAGCCGCGGGTGCGCGGCGACCACACGACGCCGTAGGCGACGGAGAGCACGACGGGCAGTATCGCCGGGTCGCGCGGGACGCCGTCGCCCCCGCAGACCTGGTTCACGCGGCAGATCTGCTCGGGCGTGAGCCGGAAGGTCACGACGTCACGACCAGGTGGCCTCGGCGTCGGCGATGGCCTGGTAGGCCTCGCCGTTGCGGTCGTCGGAGTCGGCCAGCAGGTCCTCGAACACGGTGTCGGGCATCGGCTCGGCGCCCAGGAGCGGGTCCGGGTCGGGCAGTCGGCGCACCACAGCAGCTTCGGCCATATCCACTACCGTAGCGAACCAGGCTGCGCCTGTCCCTACCACCACCCGTTCGAGGGCGCCACGAGCCGGTGTCCGGTCACCCGGCGCGCTCCCCGCTCACACCGTGCTGAGCGCGGCGATGGATCCGCCCCAGCCCCCGGCGTAGAGGACGTTGCCGACGACGGCCGGCGCGCCGTTGATGCCGGTCCGGCCGGGGATCTGGTAGTTCCAGAGCAGGGCCCCGGTGCCGGCGTTCCAGGCGTACAGCGGGCCGCTGCCCTCGCCGTAGTAGGCGTCGCCGTTCACGACGACGGGTCCGATGCCGGATTCGGAGGCGTTGGTGGACGCCACCCACGCGGCCGTGCCGGTGGCGCTGTTCACCGCGGCGATGGAGCCGCCGATGCCCCCGACGTAGACGGTCGTGCCGACGACGACGGGCCATCCGTTGATCCCGGTGCGGCCGGGGATCTGGTAGTTCCAGAGCTGTGCTCCGGTGCCGGCGTTAAAGGCGTACAGCGGCCCGCTGCCCTCGCCGTAGTAGGCGATGCCGCCGACGACCGTCGGCCCGATGCCCGATTCAGATGCGTTGGTCGAGTCGACCCACTGCACCGCGCCGGTCGTGGCGTTCAGCGCGGCGATGGAACCGCCGACGCCGCCCAGGTACACCGTGCCGCCCACGATGGTCGGCGCACCGTTGATCCCGGTGCGGCCGGGGATCTGGTAGCTCCACAGCAGAGCGCCGGTGGTCGCGTCCCAAGCACGCATGGGGCCGCTTCCGGAACCGTAGTAGACCACGCCGTTGACCACTGTCGGGCCGATCCCGGTCTCGGAGGCGTTGGTCACGGCGACCCACTGCACGGCGCCGGTCGTGGCGTTCAGTGCCGCGACCGAACCGCCGAACCCGCCCAGATACACGGTGTTGCCGACGACCGTCGGCGCCCCTTCGATGCCGCTGCGACCCGGGATCTGGTAGCTCCACAGCTGCGCGCCGGTGGTGGCATTCCAGGCGTACATCGGACCGTTTCCGGAGCCGTAGTACACGATGCCGTTCACGACCGTCGGCCCGATGCCCGATTCAGAGGCGTTGGTCGCGTTGACCCACTGGACCGCGCCGGTCGTGGCGTTCAGCGCGGCGACGGAACCGCCGACCCCGCCGACGTACACCGTGTTGCCCGCGACGGCCGGCGCACCGTTGATCCCGGTCCGGCCGGGGATCTGATAGCTCCACAGCAGCGCGCCGGTGGCGGCGTTCCAGGCGGAGAGCGGGCCCGAGCCCTCGCCGTAGTAGGCGATGCCGTTCACGACCGTCGGCCCGACGGCGGCCTGGGAAGCGTTGGTGGGATTCACCCACAGCAACGCGCCTGGAGTCGCGAACGCTTGTCCAGGGATGAGCAGTACTGCGCACAGCGCGAGAATCAAGGCACGAAACCACGATCTCTTGACCATGACCATTCCCCCCACGGTTTGCGGATGTCAGCGCTCGGCGGCGTCGCATCGCGCAGGCACCAGCACCAGCACCAGCGCGGCGACGGCCGCCACCCGTTGCTGACGGACAGCGCACGGGTGAGCGGCCGGACCGCGCCTCAGCTCACTTCCGCCCGGCCCGAACGCCCTCCTCGATCCGCCGACCGATCTCGGCGTCCACGTTCCGCCAGTACTCGAACGCGCGCTCCAGCACCGGATCGCTCACCCCGTCCAGCAGATGCCCGACCACGTTGCCGACCAGCCGCTCCCGCGCGGCGTCGTCCAGCACCTCCCGGACCAGCGTGCCGGCCTGCCCCCAGTCGTCGTCCTCGGCGTGCAGCGCGGCGGCGGCGCGCACCATCTCGCCGTCGACCGGCCAGCCCGCGGGTTCGGCGGAGCGCGCGGGGTCGGCGTGCGGGCCGCCCTTGGAGTTCGGGGCGTAGACCGGGTCCGAGGCGTAGTGGTAGCGCATGCGGCCGGCGGTGCTGTAGTTGTGCGGCGGGGTGATCGGGGCGTTGACCGGCAGCTGGGTGTAGTTCACGCCGATGCGCGCGCGGTGCGCGTCGGGGTAGGCGAACATGCGGCCGAGCAGCATCTTGTCCGGACTCGGGCCGATGCCGGGGATCAGGTTGCTCGGCTCGACCGCCAGCTGCTCGATCTGCGAGTGGTAGTCGACCGGGTTGCGGTCCAGCGTCATCCGGCCGACCTCGACCAGCGGGTAGTCCTTGTGCGGCCACACCTTCGTCAGGTCGAAGGGGTTGAAGCGGTACCCGGCGGCGTCCGCGTAGGGCATGATCTGCACCTTCAGCGTCCACGACGGGTGGTCGCCGCCGCTGATCGCCGTCCAGAGGTCACGGACGTGGTAGTCGCCGTCCGACCCGGCGAGCCGGTCGGCCTCGTCCTGGGGCAGGAACTCGACGCCCTGGTCGGTGAGGAAGTGGTACTTCACCCAGAACTGCTCGCCGGCCGCGTTGACCCACATGTAGGTATGGCTCGAATACCCGTTCATATGCCGCCAGCTGCGCGGGATGCCGCGGTCCCCCATCAGCCAGGTGACCTGGTGCGCCGACTCCGGCGACAGGGTCCAGAAGTCCCACTGCATGTCGTGGTCGCGCAGGTTGTTGTCGGCGCGGCGCTTCTGCGAGCGGATGAAGTGCTGGAACTTCAGCGGGTCGCGGATGAAGAACACCGGGGTGTTGTTCCCGACCATGTCGTAGTTGCCGTCGGCGGTGTAGAACTTCAGCGCGAAGCCGCGCGGGTCCCGCCAGGTGTCCGGGCTGCCGTGCTCCCCGGCGACCGTGGAGAACCGCGCGACCAGGTCCGTCGTGGTGCCCGGCTGGAACACGACGGCCTTGGTGTACGCGCTGACGTCCCCGGTGACCTCGAACCGGCCGAACGCGCCGCCGCCCTTGGCGTGCGGCTGCCGTTCGGGGACGCGTTCCCGGTTGAAGCCGGCCATCTGCTCGATCAGGTAGTGGTCGTGCAGCAGGATCGGGCCGTCCGGGCCGGCGGTGAGCGAGTGCTCGTCGCTGGCGACCGGGATCCCCGCGTCGGTGGTCGTCGGGTTGGGCTGCGCGTCTGTCATCGGACGTCGTCTCCTTCGCGTAGGGACTGCTTCCCACCCTCATGGACTGCGATGGATGCGGCAAACGGAGAGAACAGTCACGCGGCGGCCGCGAGCGTCCTACCAGCGTGATTTCAGACGCTCCCCCACGGCTCGACCTCGGTGACGACACCCGATCCCGTCGCCGCCGCTTGGTCGACGGCCAGCGAGACCAGATGGTCCTGGCACGCCTCGGCCAGCGGATACGGCGCCGGTCCCGCGTCCCGGGCCCAGTCGGCGGTCGCGGTCAGCAGGGTCGCGATCGCGATCTCCTCGTCCATCAGGCGCAGCCCGGCGAACGGGTTGTGCCAGACGACGTCGCCGTCGAACGACAGGTGCTCGGTGTCGTGGCCGTCCAGGTTCAGGTCGTGGCCCAGCTGCGAGCGCACGATCGTGGACCTGAGCACCGTCCGCGGCCCGCCCCAGCGCACGACCGTGTCGTCGGCGAGCTCGCCGAGGCTGCCGCGGACCAGGATCCGGCGCAGCCGCAGGCGGTTGTGCCACTGGTTGTCGGTGAAGTCGTACAGGCCCGAGCGGCCGTCGCCGAAGTCGAACGTCGCGAGCGTGGTGACGGCGTCCTTCGGGGTCTCCTCACCGGTCCAGCCGTCGCGGTTCAGGGGGTCCAGCAGCGGCGCGGTGAACTGGGAAGCGGTGACGCGGACCGGTCCGAAGCCCGCGCCCAGCAGGCCTCTGATCATCGAGACGGCGTGGTAGCCGTGCGTGGAGCTGACCTGAACAGAGGTCGGCTGCCCGATCACGCCCCGGCGCACGAGCTCGCGCCGCGCGGCGTGCCCCGGCAGCAGCAGGTACTGCTCGGCCACCTGCACCATCTCCCGGCCGCCGACCCGCGCCCACAGCGCCCGCAGCCCGTCGGCGTCCGGCGCCGGCGGCGTCTCGGCCAGCACCCGGACCCCGTCGCCGACGAGCGCCGCGGTGATCTCCGGCGTCGCCGGCCACGGCACGCAGACCACCACGAAGTCAGGGTGCTGTTTCGCGATGAGCTCGGCGGGCGAGAGGTACGCCGGCACGCTCCACCGGCGCGCGACCTCCTCCGCGGCGTCGGCCCGCCGCACCGCCGCGCCGACCAGCGTCAGCCGCTCGGGCAGCAGCGCGGCCAGGCGCGCGAAGAAGTCCGCGCGCCAGCCGCGGCCGACGATGCCGAAGGTGACCGGAGCCGCCGGGACGGCCGGGACAGCCGGAACCGCCGGAACCGCGAGGGCCGCCGGAACGGCCGACGCGGCCGCAGCAGTCGGCGCGCCCGAGGCAGCCGGGTCGCTCATACAGCGTCCAGCCGAGCGAACTCCCCCGCCGACAGCACCAGATCCGCCGCCGCGACCGAGTCGCGGATCGTCTCCGGACGCGAGGACCCGGGGATCGGGATCACGACCGGCGCCTTGGCCAGCATCCACGCCAGGCACGCCTGCTGCGGGCTCACCCCGTGCGCGGCCCCCACCTCGGCGAACGCGTCGAACCGGGAGCCCAGCCCGGCGGCCTGCGAGATCCCGCCGAGCGGACTCCACGGCAGGAACGCCAGCCCCAGCACGGCGCACAGCTGAAGCTCCTCCTCGCTGCTCCGGAACCGCGGCGAGAACTGGTTCTGCACGCTCACCAGCCGGCCGCCCAGGATCTCGTTGGCGAGCTGGATCTGCTGCGTGCTCGCGTTGGAGATGCCCGCCTGCCGGATCTTGCCCTCGTCCAGCAGGTCGCGGATGGCGCCGATCGAATCCTCGTACGGGACCTTCGGGTCGGGCCGGTGGAACTGGTACAGCCCGATGGCCTCCACGCCGAGCCGCTTCAGCGAGGCCTCGCACGCCTGCTTCAGGTACGCGGGCGAACCGTCCTGCGTCCAGGTGCCGTCGCCGGGCCGCAGGTGTCCGCCCTTGGTGGCGACCAGCACGTCCGAGGTGTCGCCGCCGTAGGAGGCCAGCGCGCGGGCGATCAGGCTCTCGTTGTGGCCGACCTCGTCGGCGAACAGGTGGTAGGCGTCGGCGGTGTCGATGAGCGTGACGCCGGCTTCGAGGGCGGCGTGGATCGTGGCGACGGAGCGCTGCTCGTCGGGGCGGCCCTCGATGGACATCGGCATGCCGCCGAGCCCGATGGCGCTGACGGCGGTGTCGCCGATGCGGCGGGTCTTCATGGCTGTTCCTCTCCCGGTCCTGCGTCTCGCGTTCGTTCTGCGTCTCGCGTTCGTTCTGCGTCGCTCTGCGTCGTTCAGCGTCGCTGTGCTTCCCCTCAAGCCTCGCCATCGGGAATTAGTACTGTCCAACACGAGTTCCCGATGTCATTGAGCACCGGCTCTGCTGAATGCTCCTGAGCTCCGTGGCTGATGATTTCCGTGGCTGATGAGATGGGGACCGGCGTGGAACTGCGCCAACTCGAGCACTTCGTGGCCGTCGCCGAGGACTGCCATTTCACCCGCGCGGCCAAGCGCCTGCACATCGCCCAGTCCGGGCTGTCGGCGTCGATCCGGTCGCTGGAGCGCGAGCTCGGCGCGCCGCTGTTCCTGCGCAGCACGCGCCAGGTGCGGCTCACCGCAGAGGGCCAGGCGCTGCTGGTGGAGGCGCGCAAGACGCTGGCGGCCGGCGACGCCGCCAAGGGCGCGGTCGCGGCGGTGCGGGGGCTGCTGCGGGGCACGCTGTCGGTCGGCTCGTTGCAGTGCCTGCACGCGGTGCACGTCCCCGCGTTGCTGGCCGGGTTCGTGCGGGAGCACCCCGGGCTGGAGGTGAGCCTGCGCCACGGCGGCTCCGGCGATCTGATCGACCGGGTCCGCACCGGAAGCCTGGACATCGCCTTCGTCTCGCGGCCCCGGCAGATCCCGGAGGAGGTCGTGGTCAGCGCGCTGGACCGCGAGCCGCTGGTCCTGGGCTGTGCCCTGGACCACCGGTTCGCCGACTGCGACGAGGTCAAGCTCCAGGACCTCGGCGACGAGCGGTTCGTCGACTTCACCGCGGACTGGGGAACGCGCGACCTGGCCGACCGGGTCCTGGCCGAGGCCGGCGTCGAGCGCCGGGTCGCGCTGGAGGCCTCGGACGTGCACTCGCTGCTGGACCTGGTCTCCTTCGGCCTGGGCGTCGCGCTGGTCCCGCAGTCGTTCACGGTGAAGACCGACCGCGTGCGGTTCATCCCGCTGGCCGGGGACGTGCCGCTCTGGGAGACCGTGGCGGTGACGGCCGATCCGACCGGCAAGGCCGCGGCGGCGCTACTGGCGAAGGTCGGCGCCTGAGCCACGGACCATCGCGAGCAGACCCGCACCCGACACCAGTGCCCAGACGCCTTCCAGCAGCAGGAATCCCCACTGGCTGCCCGCTATAGCCGCGACGGTCAGCACAGTGGAGCCCACGAAGTTGAGAAGGAGATAGCGGGCTGATCGCTGCTTCAGCCAGCCCCTCTGCGCGGCCACGAACGCGGCCAACACGAGCATCGAACCGATGATCTGCACTACCTGTTCCACGACGAATCAGCTCCCAAGGAGCGTCGTCTTGGCAGTCCGGGTACGGCGCACATCTCGTCCGGGATCGCCCGGCAGAATCCAGGACGACCGGTGCCTATTGTCTCACATGCGCCTGACCGGCCCACCACATGCCGCCCTCGACGTCGCCGTCGCGGAGCACCTGCTGCCTGGCGCGCTTGCCGGAGGCCAGGTCGGCGACGTCGGCGAACGTGGCCTCGGGCAGGCACCGATGCGGGCGATGTCCTGCGAGACGGTGTCGCGGGCGACTCGGGCGGTGTTGCCGCGTTCGTCGTTGGCGACGATCCGCGCCTTCGCATTGGGATGGATCGGCGCCTCCTCGGTCGCCTCGAAGCGGGTACCCATGTTGATCGCGCACGCCCCGAGGGCCGGCGCCGCGACGAGCCCGGCGCCGGTGGCGAAGCCGCCCGAGGCGATGACCGGGATGGTCAGCCTGCGGTCCGCGGCCGGGATGAGGACCAGGCCGGGGACGTCGTCCGGCCCGGGGGTGCGGCGCCGGGTTGCGGCCGGCAGTTTCCACGATCTTGGCGCCGGAGTCGATGATCACCGCACGGTAGTCGTCGCAGGGCACCGGATCGATGGTCGGAAGGATGGTGAGGTTGACGCCGAACGCCGGCATCCGCATCCCGTCGTGGTGACGGATTCGGGTCCGGTGCGAGGATGCGGGAGTGTATAGGTACCTGACTGTTCGCTCGGACTGCCGCTACAGCGAGAGCGTCCCCGCGCGTGTGCTGGTGGAACTTCTGGATTCGGTGCCCGGGCTTCGGAGGACCGACCTGGCCTGTTACGAGGCTGAGGGCAGCCTCGACTGGCTCCATCTCGCCCTGATCGCGTGCGACAGCGCCGGTAACTATGCCGTCCACAGGGGAAAAGTTCCTGAGCGGGTCAACATGGTGGAGCTGATCTGTTCCTCCGACCGCCCCCGCGCCGGCGAAAACGCACAAGCGCTGGCGGTAAGGCTGGCCGACGCACTCGGTTGGGAGGTCGCTGACCCCGATGCCGACGAAGTCCTGCAAACAGGCCCGACTGAATGACTCCCGGCAGAGATGCCTCCGGCAGGACCAGCGACCGGGATCGTGCGGATGCAGGGCGACCAAGTCACCCTTGCTCATGACGCCGATGCCGAGCGGCGTCAGCGCGGCGGCCGGCGCCGTCGCGGTGCCCGGTCCGGCGAAGGGCGCCACGGGTTTCACGAACCCGCGGCGCCGTTCTGTCAGCGGTCAGCGATCCGTCAGCGATCCGCCCAGCCGTGCGACTGCGCCAGCGCGACGACCCGCTTCCTGATGTCAAGGATCTGCGATCCGAGCAGCGCCGGTTCGGTCCGGAGCAGGATCTCGGTGAGGTCGCGCTCCAGGTCCGCCGCTGACAGCACGTCGCACATGTCGTCGCCGTCGTCGGCCGGTGCCCCGGCGCGCCTGGCGTCGGGCCGGAAGCGGGCCGGCTCCGTGGACACCACGGTCACGTTGGACGCCTTCGGCCCGCGATCGCCCTGGTCCGGGGTGAACTCGACGATCCGGCCCGCGACGATCATGCTCTTGTCGTCCAGCAGATCGTTCACGTGGACGAAGACATCTTCGCCTCCGGAATCCGGCGCCACGAACCCGTAGCCCTTGATCCGATCGAACGAAACGATCGTTCCCCTCGCCACTCCGACCACCCACATTCCTCGACAGCCACCGGTGAGCCCCCCGGGTCCACACGTTACCGGCCGCCATTGCCTCTATTCATTAGTAAACTTTCCTAATATCTTGGGACGAGGCCCCCCGGCCGGCGCGACAGCACCCACGAAGATGCACCACCCCCGCCCCGCAGCCGTAACCTCTGAGGATGGAACCGGCGGCCACGCCGCCCCGACCCTGGCGAGAACCGACATGAAGACGACCAGCAGGAGACCCGCTCCCCCACACCAGACTTGCACCCACCAGCCCGCTTGCCCCCCGGCGCAGGCCCCGGACCACGACGCGGCCAGCATCGTCACCACGCACCCGAAGCAGGGCTGGTCGCTGCTGTGCAACGGCATCGTCACCTTCGACGACACCGGTGAACTGCTCCCCGACGGCCGCTCGGTCACTCCGCACCGGCCGACGGACGTCCACTGATTCAGCTGTTTGCACACAAGACCTCGGCAATCCGCCGAACCCCCGCCGCCTCAGTGGTATCCGGGGTGCCGCTGCCGGTACTTCGCCGAACTCGCCTTCTCCCCGCACGACGCCATCGTGCACCAGCGCCGCGAACCCGGCCGCGACCGGTCGACGAAGAACAACGAGCAGTCGTGCGCCGTGCACTCCCGGATCCGCAGCGCGTACGGGCCGGTGAGAAGGTCGATCGCGTCACGGGCGATCAGCGCGAGGATGCCGGCCAGTGATGAGCCGTCGCAGGGCACTGCGGTGAACCCGTCCGCGCCGAGCAGCGCCGTCGGAGGCGCGGCCGCCGCGACCGCCGCCGCGTTGACGGTCTCGATGTCCGCGGCCGGGTGCGTGGTGCCGTCGACGCGGGCCCGGGCCAGGCGGTAGAGCGCTTCCCGGAGCGCGTGGGCGCCGCCGAGGAGGTCCGGGGTGATCTCGTCCTCCGGTTCCGGCAGTCCCGCGACGCGGCACCAGGTGCGCAGTTCGTCCGGCCCCGGCAGGAGTTCGCGGTCGCCGAGGCGCCGCTTGGCCACGGTGGCGACGAAGTCCAGGCAGATCCGGCCGGAGCGGAACGGGAATCCAGCCCGGCGCAAGTCCTTGGTGGTCACCTCGCCGCCCACCCGCACACCGCTGCGCGTCTGCGTGACGAATGCTTCGCTCATCGAGCCTGTCCGCCCCCTGATTCCGTCGAACGGCGAACCGTTCTCGTGGTGAACATCCAGGTTAGCGCTGCATCTCAGCATGCGTGAGTGGTTTGACAACTCACGCGAGCGCCGTGAAACTAACGCACCATGAGGCATCGGACCCGGCGTCTGGTCCGCCGGCACGTCGTGGACAACATGACGTACACCGGCAGCACCTGTATGCGCTGATCTTCGCTTTCCGCGCTCCCTTCCTCTTTTCTGCGACTTCTCTCGCGACCTCCCACGGCGTCCGCGACGTCCGCATCGGTCTGACCGAAACCGCCCGGCAGCACGCCGCGCGGGACCGTGCACCCTGCCCGTCGGCGACGACGACGCGCATCCGATCCCCAGGAGGTAGAACCGTGACCGCTGCCCCACCGCACATCGCAGAGCTCGAAGCAGCCACCGCGGCACCGGCGCCGGGACTGGCACACGCACTGGTGCCGGCACCGGCGCCAGCACTCGCACTGGCCGCGCGTGACCTGGTCACCATCCGCCCGGCCCGCCACCGCCCCGGCCCGCGCGTCCCCCGCCCCGCACGCCGCGCGCTCGGGCCGCTGCTGGTGCTGTTCGGCTGGTACGTCGCCGGCGCGACCGGCGTGCTGTCCGCCACCACCCTCGCCTCGCCGGAAGACGTGCTCAAGCAGGGCTGGGAACTGGTCCGGAAAGGCCAGCTGCCCTCCGCGATCTACGCCTCCGGGCAGCGCGTCGTGATCGGCTTCGCGATCGGCGCGGTCATCGCCGTCGCCCTGGCGCTCGTCGCCGGGCTGTTCCGGCTCGGCGAAGACCTCGTGGACGCGACGGTCGGCATGGTCCGCACCATCCCGTGGGTCGGGCTGATCCCGCTGTTCATCATCTGGTTCGGCATCGACGAGGCCCCGAAGATCGCCCTCGTCGCCCTCGGCGTGGCGATCCCGCTCTACTTCAACCTCCACGGCGGGATCCGCTCCGTCGACCCGCAGCTCGTCGAGGCGGGCTCGACGCTGGGACTGAACCGCTGGGGCCTGGTCCGGCACGTCATCCTGCCCGGCGCCCTGCCCGGTGCGATGGTCGGCCTGCGCTACGCGCTGGGCAGCGCGTGGCTCGCGCTGGTGTTCGGCGAGCAGATCAACGCCACCAACGGCATCGGCTACCTGATGAACAACGCCGAGGAGTTCTTCCAGACCGACGTCATCGTGGTCTGCCTCGTGACGTACGCGGTCCTGGGGCTGCTGTGCGACCTGGTCGTGCGCGTCCTCAGCGGCAAGGTGCTGGCGTGGCGCCCGTCGTTCGAGGGGGCGTGATCGCCGTGACCGGCGCCGAAATCCTCGCCCCCGACACCCGCGACGCCGACGCCGACGCCGCCACCAATGCCGCCGCCCCCAACGACGCCAATACCACCGCCACCGCGCCGAACGCCGTGACCGTCAGAGGCCTGACTCGCGCCTTCGACGGCCGCGTCGTCATCGACGGGCTCGACCTCACCATCGCCCCCGGGGAGTTCGTGGCCCTGCTCGGCCACAGCGGCTGCGGCAAATCCACCCTGCTGCGCGTGCTCAGCGGCCTCGACACGGAGATCTCCGGCGAGGTCACCGTGCCACGCGAGCGGGCCGTGGCGTTCCAGGCGCCGCGGCTGCTGCCGTGGAAGCGGGTGTGGCGCAACGTCGTGCTCGGCCTGCCCGGCCGCCCCGACCGCGGACTCGCCACCCGCTACCTCGACGAGGTCGGCATCGCCGCGCGCGCCGGGGACTGGCCCAAGACGCTGTCCGGCGGCGAGGCCCAACGAGTCGCGCTGGCCCGGGCGCTCGTGCGCGAGCCGGCGCTGTTGCTGCTCGACGAGCCCTTCGGCGCCCTCGACGCGCTGACCCGCGTCAAGGCCCAGCACCTGGTCGCGGACCTGTGGCAGCGCCACGGCTGCGCGGTACTTCTGGTCACGCACGACGTCGAGGAGGCGGTCCGGCTCGCCGACCGCGTCCTCGTGATGCGCGACGGCGTGATCGCGCACGCCGGCCCCGTCGATCTGCCGCGCCCCCGCGACATCACCGACCCCCGCTTCGTCCGGCTGCGCGCCCGGCTGCTCGCCGAACTCGGCGTCGAGACCGGCCACTGACCACGTATTCGAGCTGAAGGGAGCGGGCCATGCCCGTCGAGTTCATCAGTGCCATCAACGCCAACCGCGCCTCCGACGTCGACCCCGGCGCCGGCAACGGGTTCGACCACGAGTTCGCCCTCGAATACGCACGCGTGCTGGACGAAGGAGGGTTCGACTACACCCTGGTCCCGTACAGCTCCAGCTGGATCGACGCCAACCAGTTCGCGCAGTTCGTGGTCAACCACACCGAACGCCTCAAGCCGATGCTCGCGCACCGGCCCGGCGTGATCTTCCCGACGCACGCCGCGCGCGCCTTCGCCACCCTCGACCAGATCGGCCGGGGCCGGCTGGCGATCCACATCATCGCCGGCGGCCAGGACGTCGAGCAGCGGCGCGAGGGCGACTACCTGTCCAAAGCCGAACGGTACGCGCGCGCCGACGAGTACATCCAGATCCTGCGGCGTGCCTGGACCGAGACCGAGCCGTTCGACCACGAGGGCCCGTACTACCAGTTCGAGGGCTTCCGCTCCGAGATCCGGCCGTATCAGGACGCGATCCCGGTCTCGGTCGGCGGTTCCTCCGAGGAGGCGTACCGGGTCGGCGGCCGGCAGGGCGACATCTTCGGTCTGTGGGGCGAGCCGCTGGCGGAGACCAAGCAGCAGATCGATTCGGTCAACGCGCAGGCCGACGCGGCGGGCCGTCCGCATCCGCGCATCTGGGTCTCCTTCCGCCCGATCGTCGCCGCCACCGACGACCTGGCCTGGGAGCGGGCCCACGAACTGCTCGGCCGGATCGAGACCGGGTACGCCGACCGCGCCGCCCAGCGCCACTACCCGAGGGCCGGGACGGCCGTGCCGCAGAACGTCGGCTCGCAGCGGCTGCTCGCCCTCGCCGCGCGCGGCGAGCTGCACGATCGCGCGCTGTGGACCGCGCCGGCCAAGGCGACCAACGCCGCCGGCAGCTCCACCGCCCTGGTCGGCAGCCCCGAGACGGTCGCGGCCGCGCTGCTGGACTACGTCGACATCGGCTGCGAGCTGCTCTCGATCCGCGGCTTCGACCCCTTCGACGACGCGATCGGCTACGCCAAGCACGTCCTGCCGCTGGTGCGCCAGGAGCTCGCGCACCGCCGGCCCGCCGCTGTCTGATCCCAGATCCCCCGTCCCTCTGTTCCGACATCTGTCCGACCCATCAGAAATCAGGAGCCATATATGTCCGCGCTGCGCAGGCCGTCACGCCTGGCCGCCCTGATCGCCGCCACCGCCGCCACCGCCGCGACCGCCCTGGCCGCGTCGGCCTGCGCGAGTTCCACCTCCCCGGCCGGCACCGCCAAAGCCGCCGACGCGCAGGGCGCCGACCCGTCCTCGGTCACGCTGCGCGTCGGCGTGACCGGCTGGAACAACTTCGAGGCCGCGCTGAAGGTCGCGGGCCTGGACGACACCCCCTACCACGTCAGCTGGTCCGTGTTCAGCGGCGGCAACCTCCAGCTCCAGGCCATCCAGTCCGGCGCGCTCGACGTCGCCGACAGCAGCGAGATACCGCCGGTCTTCGCGGCCGCGGGCGGCACGGTGAACTTCAAGGTCGTGGCCGTGCAGAAGGCAAACACGCTGCTGCAGGAACTGGTCGTGGGCAAGGGATCGGCCGTCACGAGCGTGGCCGGGCTCAAGGGCCGCAAGGTCGGCTACGTGCAGAACACCACGGCGCAGTACTTCTTGGACAAGCTGCTCGTGCAGGCGGGGCTGTCCTGGAAGGACATCACTCCGGTACCGCTGACACCGAATCAGGGCGTCGCGGCGCTCAGCTCGGGCTCCATCGCGGCTTTCGCCAGCTACGGCAACTCGATCATCACCGCGCACGCCGGCGGCGCCACCACCATCGGCTCCGGCGAGCAGATCCTGTCCGGCAACTTCCCGTGGGAGGTGTCGAACTCTCTGCTCGGCGACGCCGGGCAGAAGGCGGCGCTCGTGGACCTGCTCGTCCGGATCAACAAGGCCTACGCCTATATCCGCGACGGCCATCAGCAGCCTTTCGCGCAGGCCACGGCGACCGCCACCAACGAGCCGGTGAGCGAGGCGCTGAGCCAGCTCACCGCGGACGAGGCCCAGCAGCAGACCCGCATCGTGCCGACCAGTACCGCCGCGATCGCCTCGGAGCAGGCCGTCTCGGACGTCTTCAGCGGTATCAATGCTCTGCCGAAGACGGTCACGGTGCCGTCCTTCTGGTCCACCGACCTGGACGCCGCGTTCGCCAAGGCCCTCGACGCCGCCGGGGAGCCGACGTCATGAGCATTCTGGACGACCTGAACCCGGTCACGGCCGCACTGGCCGCCGACGCGGACCACTACGACCGCTCGGGCGAGTTCCCCGCCACCGGTATCGAGGCCGTGCACAAGGCCGGGCTGCTGACCGCGCTCGGCGAAGGCGACCCCTCCGTCGCGCTCGTCTCCGCGATGACGCTGCTCACGCACCTGCGGCAGGCACAGCGTCCGCATTTGCCGCAGGAGCTTTACCAGCAAGTGCTGAAGAGCTCAGCAGAACGTCCGACGCTGCTCACCGCGGCGCGCGGCGGACTGCCGGCGACCGTCGCCAGGCGCACCGCCGAGGGCTGGTCGGTCAGCGGCCGCGAGCGGTTCGTCACCGGAGCCGACGGGCTGTCCAACTATCTCGTCTGGGCCGGGACCGACGAGCCGGCGCCGCGCATCGCGACGTTCGCGGTGCCCGCGGACCGCCCGGCATCACGGTCCACCACGACTGGGACCAGCTCGGCCTGCGCGCCAGCGGCAGCCACGACGTGAGCTTCGTTGACGTCGAGATCCCGGCCGGGCACATCCTGGACCCGGTCGAGCGCGGGGCCGGAGCCGAGCAGGACAACAAGGGCCTGGCCGCGCTCGGGCTGACCGTCGCGGCGATCTACCTGGGCGTCGCGCACGCGGCGCAGAAGGCTTTCCACCGCTTCGCGCATGAGCGCATCCCCGCGAACCTGGGGCACCCGATCGCGCGCACCGACCGCTTCCGCGACGCGGCCAGCGAGATCGAGGTGAACCTGGCCGGGGCACGGCAGCTGCTCTACTCGGTCGCCGACCAGTACGACCGCGGGGAGGACCCGGAGCCGAAGGCCGCGCAGTCCGCGCGGATCCTGGCCGTGCGTCAGGCGAACGCGGCCGTGGCGCTGGCGGTGCGGTTGCTCGGCAACCCCGGGCTCAGCCGGGGGTTGCCGCTGGAGCGGCACCTGCGCGATATCCAGTTCGCCGCGGTCCACGCGCCGCAGGACGACATCGTGCTGCGGCAGCTGGGGACGGCCGCGTTGGACGCCGGGGCGTGACTGCGCTTCCCGAAATCCTCAAAATCTCAGAGTCCTGACTCCTAGCCGCAGCGCAGCCGCAGGCGCGCAAAAGCACCGCCTGTCGCGTCAAGCCGGCAAAACGGCAGCTCCTCCACAAGATTCACCCCCGCGCCGACTCCCAGCCGTCGTTGACAATCCTGAACCAGGGTCCGTATGCCTGACTACGGCGCATATTGTCGGCGTCGACATCCATTTCGAAGGAGTCACCTCGATGACCAGTGGACGCATTCGATCCGCGCTTCAGCCCGCACACCGCTCGCGGTTCGCGATCATCGCGGCCCTGTCGCTCGGTGCCGTGGTGACCGGCGCGGGGACCAGCTCCGCCGCCGTCGCTCCGATCACCGGGCCCGTCTACGGCCTGCACGGACTCTGCATCGACGACACGGCCTTCGGCACGGCGGACGGCACCCCGGTCCAGATCTACCAGTGCAACAACGGCAGCAACCAGCAGTGGACGCTCACCAACCCGCAGTTCGGCCAGAACACCACGCTCACCGTCTACGGCAAGTGCCTCGACGCCCAGGGCGGCGGTACCTCGGACGGCACTCCCGTCGTCCTGTCGACCTGCACTGGCGCCTCCGACCAGGCATGGACCCTGGAGTACGCCGGGGCCTGGGTCAACGTGAAGTCCGGAAAGTGCCTCGACGACACCGCATACGGCAACTCAGGGACCCCGCTGCAGATCTGGGACTGCAACAACGGCAACAACCAGTACTGGCACGCCGCCGGGCTGCCGACCGGCTGAGCCTCCCGCAGACCGCAGGGTGGCCCTCGTAGCGAATATGGGGAGCCCGATGCTTGAACATGGGGAACCGCTCCCGATCCGGGTGACGTGCCGCCGGCCATAACTTGTCAGTGACCGGCCGGTCGTCCACTGTCTCCCGATCGAATGGACACAAGTCCCATGAACAAGATCTTCGGGCTGCTCGCCCCCGCGGTGGCGCTCACCGCCGCCGCGGTCGCGGGCACCGGGGCGGCCGCGGCCCAGGCCGCGCCGGCCCCCGCCTCGCACGCCGGCTCGCACGTCGTCAAGCCCTTCGACGGCGTCTTCGAGCCGATCCGGAACGTCGGCAACAACCTGTGTCTGGAGCCTACCCAGCCGGCCGGGCCGAACTCGCCGGTCCTGCAGGAGCCCTGCGCACAGCCTGGCACCCCCGGCAACGATTTCATCCTGCAGGGCTGGCAGACCATCCAGCTCAGCGGCAGCACGTACAAGTTCATCAACAACGGGAGCGGCGCCTGCCTGTTCGCGTTCACCAGCGCCCACAACGGTGCGCCGATGGGCCTGGACACCTGCCGCAACGTCAGCAACGAGGAGTTCGACGCGCACACCACGCTGCCGAACGTCAGCGTGCTGGAGTCGAAGATCGGCTTCAGCGACACCGGGTTCTGCATGGACGTCCCCGGCGCCTCGACCAACACCGGGCTCCAGCTGCAGCTGTTCAACTGCAACGGGACGCTCGCACAGCGCTGGGTCATCGGCTTCCCGCCGCCCGCGCCGTGATCGCAGGGTACTGATCAGCTGATCGACACCCGTTCCCGCAGCTTTCCGACAACGGAGCTGCGGGAACGGGCGTCAGGCCTCTGACATCAGGCGTCAGGACGCGGGAGCGAACACGATGTCCACCGGCGCGGAGTCCAGCGCGGAGGTACCGGGCCCGCCCGGAATCTGCGCGACCACCTTGCCCGAGGCGGTGTCGATCACCGACACGCTGCCGGACAGCGTGTTCCCCACCCACACCTGCGTGCCGTCAGGCGTCACGCCGATGGCCGTGGGCAGCGAACCGACAGTGATCGTCGCGGTGGTGCGGCCGCTGTGCGCGTCGAGCACCGAGACGCTGTTGGAGTTGATGTCCGCGACGTAGAGCTTCGAACCGTCCGGCAGCACGCCGACCGACCAGGGCTCGGCGCCGGCCGGGAACGTGTGCTGGACCGACCGGGTCCGGGTGGAGATGGCCAGGACCTGGTCCTCGTCCGGGGCGGTCGCGTACAGTTCGGCGCCGTCGGGGCTGAGCGCCAGGCCCTGGACGTCGGCGGGCGTCGGCACGACACCGACGGTCCGCCGCGACTTGGTGTCGATGACGGAGACGCCCTGCTCGGTCCCGACGTAGGCCCGGCTGCCGTCGGCGCTCAGGACGATCCGGCGGGGCGCGGTGCCGACGGTGATCTGGCCGGTGACCTTCAGCGAGGCGGTGTCGATCACCGCGACCTTGTTCGAGCCGCCGGGGCCGGTGTCGCCGCCGGTGACCGTGGCGTAGACGGTCTTGCCGTCGGGCGAGACCGCGACGTCCTGCGGGTAGGCCCCGACCTGGATCGTCGTGCTCTGCTTCGACGCGACGTCGTAGACGAGCACGCCGTACTGGCCGGTGTTCGCGACGTACAGCTTCTTGTGGTCCGGCGACAGGGCGATGCCCATGGCCGAGTCGTTGCCGTAGGTCGGGCCCTGGGCGCCGGTGCGGGTGTTGAAGGTGGCGACGGCGTAGCCGCCGGCCGCCGCGACGTAGACCTGGTAGCCCGGCGAGCCGGCTGCGGCGGCCGGCACGGCCGCGACCGGGACCTGCGCCGCCGCAACGGGGTGCGCCTTCGACGAGGCCGTCGTCGACGATCCGGCCGCGATCGCGATGGCGCCGACCGCGACGACGGCGACCGCCGCGACGGACGCCGCCACCCGCGGACCCCGACCCCGACCCCGGCCTCGGCCCCGAGACGCAGGCCGGGCAGCGGGCTCAAGCACACCAAGGTCGCCGTCGAAGGACTGCGAACTGTCGTTGGACATGAAGGATCCTCCTGTCAGTTCTTCGAGTCGCGCGCTCAGGCGCCGGGACGGGGACGCGGACGGCTGCCGTGCTGCTGTCCGGGCATCGACTGCTCCACGCCGGGCAGCGTCGGCGCGGGCAGCGTCGCGATCTCGCGGACCGCGCGGGCCAGCGGGCGCTTGGTGTCCGGCAGCTGCGGGGCCTGCCGGGTCGGGAAGCCGAGCGCCGAGGTCAGGTCGCTGAAGGTGTCGCGGCGCCACTGCGTGATGTTCGGGATCCCGACCCCGGTCAGCCGCTCCAGGAACTGCAGGGTGGAGGTGTGGTCGGAGGTGGCGCTGCTGATCCAGCCGCCGGCCGTCCACGGGGAGACGATGACGCACGGCACCCGGAAGCCGCCGCCGATCGGCACGCCGTCGACGAACTCGCCCGCGGTCCCGGCCGGCGGGGTGGGCGGCGGGACGTGGTCGAACAGGCCGTCGTTCTCGTCGTAGTTCAGGATGAACACGGTCTTGGCCCACACATCCGGGTTGGACGCGATGGCGTCGATCTTGCCGGCGACGAAGTCCGCGCCGGCCGCCGGGGTGTAGTCGGGGTGCTCGGACTGCCAGCTGGTCGGCAGGATCCAGGAGACCGTGGGCAGCTTGTCGTGCGCGGCGTCGTGCTCGAACCGGTCGGCGGAGTACGTGCGCAGCGCGTTCTGGTACAGCGGCGAGGAGACCGGCGCGTTCGCGATCTTGTCGAAGTACTCCAGGACGTTGGTGCCGTAGTTGTCCACCTCCTGGTAGACCCGCCACGACACGCCGGCCTCGGTCAGCGCCTCCGGGTACGACTTCCAGCGGTAGAGCTGGTTGTGCTGGTTGCTGATGATCGGACCGCCGTCCACCCCCGCGGGGTCGATCCACGCGCTCATCAGGTAGAGCCGGTTCGGCCACGTCGGGCCGAGCAACGAGCAGTGATAGTTGTCGAGGATGGTGAAGTTCTTCGCCAGCGCGAAGTGGAACGGGATGTCGTCCTCGGTGTAGTAGCCCATCGTGTACGGGCCGTTCACGCCGTCGGCCGCACGGTGCGCCGGCAGCCAGTTGTCCATCTTCCCGTTGTTCCACGCGCTGTGCTGCACGCTCCACGCGTGGCTGGTGGACGGGATGGCCTGCGCACTGCTGGCCGAGGTGTTCAGGTGGAACGGCAGCGTGTACCCGTCAGGGTTCTGCGGATCCGGCTGGTGGAACACGGACTTGCCGGTCCCGAGGGTGATCGCGGCCGGGTCGCCGAACCCCCGCACCCCCGGCAGCGTCCCGAAGTAGTGGTCGAACGACCGGTTCTCCTGCATCAGGATCACCACGTGCTTGATGTCGGACAGCCGGTTCGGCCGCCCGGTCCGCGACGGAGCCGCGGCCAACGCGCGCTGCACGTTCTGCGGCAGGAACTCCGCCGCCAAAGCCGCCCCGCTCAGCGCTCCAGCCGAGGTCAGCAACCTGCGTCGGGAGATATCGGGCATCGAGGGTCCTCCTTCGCCGTGGCGGTCGGGGCGAAACGCCCTCGCCGAGCCTGGTCGCAGCGCACTGCTACGACGCCACATAGTAGTGACGAGGCGGTTACGGCTGGCCGACGGTTTCGCTGCCGAGCGGTGGCGCGCGGCGCGGGGAGGGGCGCTACCCCCCTTCGAGTTCGCCGCGCACGGTCGCCGCGACACGCGAGAGCGCCACGCCGAGCTGACGCCGCTGGGCCGCGCTGAGCGGATCGAACACGAGCCGCCTCACCTGCGCGACGTGCTCCGGCGCGCTTTCCACGAGCTTCTGTTGCCCGGCTTCGGTCAACGTCGCGAGCGTGTAGCGACCGTTGGCGGGGTCGGGACGCCGGACGACCCACTCGCGGGCCTCGAACCGGTCCATCGTCTTCGACATGCGCGGCAGGGTGCTGTCGGAGCCCCGGGCCAGATCGCTCAGCCGGATCGTGACGTCGTCGGCCATGGAGAGCCGGGCCAGAACGCCGTACTCGAAGTTGGAGATGCCGGCGTCTCGTTGCAGCTGGCGGTCGAGGGCTGCCGGGAGGGCGATGACGACGGTGAGCAGGTCCTGCCACAGGGCCTGCTGGTCGTCGTCGAGCCAGGGCGAGGGTTGGTCCATGCGCCCCATCATACTTGCCTGGTCAACTCACGTGACTTGCCAAGGCAAGTCCCGAGGCGTAAGTTCTGACTTGCCTGGGCAAGTGAGAACCGAGTTTGGCCAGGCTCGTGACGACGCTGGACGACGCTGAAGGAGCCGATGGCGATGACCGGAGCAGACCGCTCGACGTCGCATTCCCGATCGCAGACACCGGCCGGGGCGTACGACGACCACCTCGCCAGGGTCCTGCCCCGGGCGCGGGAACAGCGCGTGTGGACTCCCGCCGACGGCCCGCTGCCGAGCCTGTTCGTCAGCCACGGCGCCCCGTTCACCCTCGACGACCCGCGCTGGCTCGGCGACCTGTTCGACTGGGCCCAGGCGATGCCCAAGCCACGCGCCATCGTCGTCGTCTCAGCCCACTGGGAACAGGCGCCGGTCGCGATATCGGGAGCCGCGGCGGCGACCCCGCTCTACTACGACTTCAGCGGCTTCCACCCCCGCTACAAGACGCTGCCCTACGCGACCCCGGACGCCACCGACCTGGCCCGGCGCCTCACGGGCCTGCTCGGCCGGACCCCGGTGCACGAGTTCACCGACCGCGGCCTCGACCACGGCGCGTTCATCCCACTCATGGCCATGTACCCCGCGGCGGACGTCCCGGTCGTGCAGCTCTCGATGCCCAGCCTGGATCCCGGTGCCCTGCTCGGCCTCGGCGCGCGCCTGCGTCCGCTGCGTGACGAAGGCATCCTCGTCCTCGGCTCGGGGTTCATGACGCACAGCTTCGCCGTGTTCCGGCGACCGGAGCTCGCGATCGACACCGCAGCGTTCGACGAATGGGCCGTGGACGCTCTCGTCCGAGCCGACGTCGACGCCCTCGCCGACTACCGCGCCAAGGCGCCCGGCGCCGCGATCGCCCACCCCACGGCCGAGCACTTCGTCCCGCTGCTGCTCAGCGTCGGCGCCGCCGACGACCCCGGCAGCGCGGTGAGCGCCATCGACCGCATGGTCATGGGCAACTCGACGCGCTCGGTGCAGCTGACCTGACTCATCGATCCATCACCAATCCCTCACCAATCCCTCCCGGAGGAAAACCCATGAAGGCAATACGTTTCCACGAGTTCGGCGGCACGGAGGTCCTGCGCTTCGAGGACGTCGAGCAGCCGGTCCCCGGCGCCGGGCAGGTGCTGGTGCGGGTGGCGGCCACCTCGTTCAACCCGGTCGACGACCACATCCGCGCCGGCGCCCTGGCCGAGATGCTGCCGATCGCCCTGCCGCACGTGCCGGGCATCGACCTGGCGGGCACCGTCGCCGAACTCGGCGCGGACGTGACCGGCCTGGAAGTCGGCGACAAGGTCGTCGCGATGCTGCCTTTGGACTCGGCCGGCGGCGCCGCCGAGTACGTGCTCGTCTCGGCCCAGGACCTGGCCCCGGCGCCCACGAGCATCGACCTGGCCGACGCCGCGGCGCTGCCGCTGACCGGCCTGGCGGCCTGGCAGGCGGTGTTCGAGCTGGCCGAGCTGAAGCCCGGGCAGACCGTCCTGGTCAACGGGGCCGGCGGCGCGGTGGGCAGCCTCGTGGTGCAGCTCGCGGTCGACGCCGGTGCGCACGTCACCGCGGTGGACGTGCCGGAGCACGCCGAGCGGCTGCGCGGCTACGGCGCGGACCGGGTCGTCGGTCCCCTCGACCTCGCCGCGGGCCCGGCCGCCGTGGGCGGTCCGTTCGAGGTCGTGGTGAACCACGTGCGCGTCTCCCCGGACGAGCTCGCGCAGCTCACGGGCTACGTCGCCGACGGCGGGGTCGCCGCCAGCTCGGCCGGCCCGATCCCGGAGGACCCGGCGCGCGGCGTGCGCAGCGCGAGCCTGTGGGTCCGCAGCGACGGCGCGCAGCTGGCCGAGCTGGTCGCCAAGGTGGACGCCGGCCGGCTGCGGATCCACGTCGCCGACCGGCGCCCCGTGGCCGAGCTGGCCGCCGTGCACGAGGACGCGGGCGCCGGGCGGCTGTCCGGCAAGACGGTGCTGATCGCTCCGTGATCGGACGCTGATCGGGCCCTGATCGACCCGGCCGGGCCGTCTGCCGATTCGGCAGGCGGCCCGGCCGCTCACGCGCCGAGCGTCTTCACCCACTCCTCAACAGTGACGACATCAGCCTGCCGCGGAAACAGCTTCTCGGTCAGCACCCGATGCACCTCCGGATTACCGTCCAGGCAGCCGTCGGCCAGCACGGTGAGCTGGTAGTCCAGATCGGCGGCCTGCGTGCACGTGGACAGCACGACCCCGCTGGTGGCGATGCCGCTCAGCACCAGGTGCCGGATGTCGCCGGACCGGAGCACGACGTCGAGATCGCTGCCCGCGAACGCGCTCACCCGCTTCTTGGTGACGACGACGTCCCCGGGAAGCGGCGCGACATCCGGATGGATCTCAGCACCGGCATCGCCCTCGACGAACCGGCCCGTCTGCGACACGGCGGCGAAGGTCTTGTTGCGCAGGCTGACCTCCGGGTGTCCCGGGCGGAACCCGACCACCACGTAGACGACCGGGACGCCGGCCGTCCGCGCGGCGTCGATCGCACCGCGCAGGCGCGGCAGGTAGTCGGCGTCCGGGAAGCGGTCCACGATGTCCCGCTGCACGTCCATCACGAGCAGGGCGGTGTCTGACACGTTCACTGAGCGTTCTTCTCCTGAATCCGTTATCGGCCCGCGCGGCGGGGTGCCGGTGTCAGAGGATGCATTTTCCTGGCAGCATCGCACCGGTCGGGCTGGTATACCAGGGTTCTGATTTAGATTCCCGTTGTTTCAGGATGGCGACAGCTCACTGTCCTTTCGTCGAAGCAGCCGGCTGGTCCGCGCCGGCCTGGCGGTGGCGGCCGCGCAGCACCGAGGCGAGCGCCCCGATCAGCGACATCGCCGCCGCCGCGCTGAAGACGATGACCAGTCCGTGGTGGAAGGGCCCGGAGACGAGTTCGGGGAAGAACCGGTTGCCGGTCAGGGTCTGGACGTTGTGCGCCGGCAGCGTGTGCAGGACGCCGCTCGGCGCGAGCAGGTGGGAGATCGGGTTGTTGCCCAGGAACGTGGCGAACAGCGTGCTCACCGGCGGCAGCCCCGCGACCTGTTGAGCGGTGTCGGCCGGCACGCCCTGCGCCTGGAGGCCGGTGTTCAGCGTGTGCGGCAACGTGCTCGCCAGGCCCGTGATCATCAGCGAGAAGAACAGCCCGATCGACAGCGCCGTGCCCGAGTTCTGGAACGTCGCGCGCATCCCGGAGGCCACCCCGCGCTGGTCCGGCGGTACGCTGCCCATGATCGCCGACGTGTTCGGGGCCGAGAACATCCCCTGGCCGATCCCGCTGAGCAGCAGCAGGGCGGCGAAGGCCGGATACGGGAAGTCCACCGGCAACAACAGCAGGCCGATGAACGCGGCCGCGACCAGTATCAGACCGCTGGTGGAGAACAGGCGCGCGCCGAACCGGTCCGACAGGTACCCGGACAGCGGTCCGGCGATGAGGAACCCGACGGTCAGCGGCAGCATGAAGATGCCGGCCCACAGCGGGGTGCGTTCGAAGGTGTAGCCGTGCAGCGGCAGCCAGATGCCCTGGAGCCAGATGATCAGCATGAATTGCAGCCCGCCGCGGGCGATCGCGATCAGCAGCGCCGCCAGGTTCCCGGCGGCGAAGGCCCGGATGCGGAACAGCCCGAGGTTGAACATCGGATCGGCGATCCGGGTCTCGGCGACGCAGAACACGACCAGGAGCAGGAACCCGCCGCTCAGACCGCCGAGGACCCAGGGGTTCGTCCAGCCCGTCGAGTGGCCGCCGTAGGGCTGGATGCCATAGGTGATGGCGGCCAGCAGCGATCCGGCCCCGGCGGTGAAGGTGATGTTGCCGACCCAGTCGATGCGGCCGGGTTTGCGGGTGCCGACCTCGCGCAGGCTGCGGTAGGACCAGATGGTGCCGATCACGCCGATCGGCACGCTGACCCAGAACACCGCGCGCCAGTCGATCGCGGCCAGCAGTCCGCCGGCCAGCAGCCCGAGGAACATCCCGGCGAGCGCGGTGATCTGGTTGACGCCGAGCGCCATGCCGCGCTGCCGCGCCGGGAAGGCGTCGGTGAGGATGGCCGCGGAGTTCGCGGTCAGCATGGATCCGCCGACGGCTTGCACGACGCGGAACCCGATCAGCCACAGCGCGCCGCTGCCGCCTTTCAAAGGGTCGACCGACAGCGCGAGCGAGGCGCACGCGAAGATCGCGAAGCCCATGTTGTACATCCGGACCCGGCCGAACATGTCGCCGAGGCGGCCCAGGGCGACCACCAGCACCGCGGAGACCAGCAGGTAGCCCAGGATCATCCAGAGCAGGTAGCCGATGTTCCCCGGGGCCAGCGGGTCCAGGCCGATGCCTCGGAAGATCGCCGGCAGCGAGATGATCACGATCGAGCTGTCGACGGCGGAGATCAGCACGCCGAGGGTCGTGTTCGACAGCGCGATCCACTTGTAGCGGCCGTCTTTGTCACTGCCGTCTTTGCTGTCTTTGTAGCGGCCGTCCTTGTAGCGGCCGTCCTTGCCCTGGACGCCGGACAGGTCCTTCGACACGGCTCTCACAGTCGCTCCGCGAGTCGGTTCAGCAGCGGCAACACGGCGAGCATCGCGTCGCGTTCGGTCGGCGTGAACTCGGCGTCGAGGACCGCCGCTATTCGCCGCACCGATTCGGACCGCCGGCCGATGAGCAAGGTCCGGCCCGCGTCCGTCACCGCGACGACCACGCGACGGCCGTCATCAGGGTGCTGACGACGGCTCACCAGGCCCCGCTCCTCCAGCGTCGCCAGAGTCACCGCCATGGCCTGCGGCCGTACCCGCTCGGCCTCGGCCAGCGAGCTGGGGGAATCCGGGCCCTCGCGGTCCAGGCGGGACAGGACGGAGATCTCGGAGAGCGCCACGTTCCCCACGGGGTGGGCCTGCCGCAGGCTCCGCGCGGTGCGGCCCACGACCAGCTGCAACTCCGCTGCGAGCTCCTGAGCGTCGGCCGCCGGCCGATCCGTCTCGTCCACAACTAGTTACTTTAGCTTAATTAATGTGAAGTAACTAAGCCCTACCGATCGACGGCCGGCAACCGCACGGTGAACGTCGCCCCGCGCTCGTCGCCCCGCGCGGGATCGGAGTCGGTGACGTCGATCGTCCCGCCGTGCGCCGTGACGATGTCGCGCGCGATCGACAGCCCCAATCCGGTACCCGCAGTCGCTCCCGGCCCGCGTTCCCGCGCGGTCTGGAGCCGGACGAACCGGTCGAAGATCCGCTCGCGATCCGCGAGGGGGATCCCGGGGCCGTCGTCGATCACCTCGACGACGGCGGTCTGGGGCCCGTCCATCGTGACCCGCACGCGAATCTGCGCCGTCGCGTGCCGTTCGGCGTTGTCCAGCAGGTTGCGCAGCAGGCGCGTGAGCTGGTCCGGATCGCCGGCGACCCGCACGCCGGCCTCGTCCTCGGCCCCGGCCCCGGCCTCGACTTCGACGGCGATGGGGATCCGGGACGGCACGGCCTCGACCGCAGCGACCGCGGCGACGGCCAAGCCGTGCAGATCAACCGGCTCGTGCCGCGCCACCAGCGTGTCGTCGTCGGCGCGGGCATGCAGCAACAGGTCGTCGACCAGGCGTTGCAGCCGCGCGGCCTCGGCGACGGCACGCGCCGCGAGCTCGGGCCAGGGCGCCCGGTCGGGGTGCGCGAGGCCCACTTCCATCGAGGTGCGGATGGCGGTGACCGGCGTCCGCAGCTCGTGCGAGGCGTCGGAGACGAAGCGGCGCTGCCGGGCGGCGGAGGTCTCCAGGCGCCCGAGCATGATGTTGAGGGTGCGGGCCAGCCGGCCGATCTCGTCGTCGCCGTCCGGTTCGGGGATGCGGCGGTGCAGGCCGCTGCCGGTGATCTCGGCGGCTTCGGCCCGCATCCGCTCGACCGGACGGAGCGTACGGCCGATCAGCAGCCAGGAGATGCCGATCGCGCCGAGCAGCACCACCGGTACGGCGTAGAGAAGGTGCCCTCTGATGTCGCTGGTCAGGATGCTGAGAAGCCGGGTCGGGCCGCCGGCGTAGACGACGACCGGCGTCGAGCCCACCACGTACCGCTGCGCGGCGACCTGTTCGTCCTCGTGCCCCACCAGGCTCGGTGACGGCTTGGGCGACGTGCTGCCCGCCGCGAGCGTGTACATCGCGGGCCGCCCGGCGACGTTCTGCGTGGCGGCCACGACCTGGCCGGAGGAGGAGTCGACGACCTGCGCCCACATCCCCGGGTCGCCGGGAGCCGGAGGCAGCGGCGTGGGCCAGCGGCCGTCGGTGGCCGAGCGGGCGACGGATTCGGCGTAGGCGTTCAAGGTGGTGGTCTCGTTCGACCGCACGGAACTGACGAGCGTGGCGACCAGCACGGCGGTCGCCAGCCCGACGGTCACGGTGATCGCCAGCGCGGCCAGCGCGGTGAGCCGCAGCCGCAGCGAGCGGCTGCGAGGACGGTGCCGGACGCGGCTGCGAAGGCGGCTAAGAGGTCTGCGGTTCAACGCGATACCCCGCTCCCCGTACCGTCTCGATGAGGCGGGAGCCGAACGGCTCGTCCACCTTCCGGCGCAGATGGTGGATGCGGACCTCCACGACCGCCGGGTCGGATTCGGAGTTCTCGTCCCAGCAGTGCGCCAGCAGCTCCGCCTTCGACACCGCACGTCCTTCGGCCCGCAGCAGGTACTCCAGCACCGCCAGCTCCCCCGGTGTCAGCGTGACGGTCTGCCCGGCGCGCCGGACGACGCGGGTCGCCGGGTCCAGCGTCAGGTCGCCGGCGGTCAGCAGCGCCGGGCGCGGCTTGCCGCCGCGCCGCAGCAGGGCCCGCATCCGGGCCAGCAGGACCGGGTACGCGAACGGCTTGGTGAGGTAGTCGTCGGCGCCGAGGTCCAGCCCTTCGGCCTGGTCGAGGTCGGCGTCCATCGCGGTGAGCATCAGGATCGGCGTCCAGTTCCCGGCCTCGCGCAGGCGCGCGCAGATCTGGTAGCCGTCCAGGCCGGGGAGCATGACGTCGAGGACGATCAGGTCGAAGTCGTGCTCGGTGGCCTGCCACAGCCCCTCGTCACCGTCGACGGCGAGCACGACGGTGTACCCCTCGGCCTGGAGTCCCCAGGTCAGGGATGCACCGGTGGATTCGTCGTCTTCGATGACGAGGACTCTCATGGCTCAAGCATGCACGGACGGGTGCGGGGTCGGCGCGTCCGCCGAGCCGTCGTCAGCGTCGGCTGCGTCCTGTGCGTCCAGCGCGTGACCCGGTGCCGAGGGCTTCACGCGCAACAGCCGGGCGGCCCACGCGGGCAGGTACCAGTTGGCACGGCCGAACAGCACCACCAGCGCCGGGGTGAGCAGCGTCCGCACCACCACGGCGTCGATCAGGACTCCGGCGGCCATGCCGGTGGCCATCATCTTGATGGTCACGTCCGGGGCCGACGACAGCGAGGCCAGGGCCAGGAACAGGATCAGCGCGGCACTCGTGACCAGGCGTCCGGTCCGGCTGACACCCTCGACCACGGCGTCATTCGTGCGTCCGGTGCGGTCGTAGGCCTCCCGGACCCTGGCAAGGATGAACACCTCGTAGTCCATCGACACCCCGAACAAGAACGCGAACAGCAACATCGGGACGAACGGACTGATCGACCCTGTCGCCGGGATGCCCCACAGGCTCTTCGACCCCCAGCCGAGCTGCCAGATCAGCACCAGCACCCCGTATGCGGCGCCGACCGACAGCACGTTCAGCGCGACCGCCTTGGCCGGCAGCAGCAGCGAGCGCATGCCCCGGGCCAGCAGCACGAAGGTCAGCAGCGCGACCACACCGAGCAGCACCGGGAACCAGCTGGACATGATGTGCGTGACGTCGGTCGACTGCACCAGGTCTCCGCCGATCATGGCGTTGTGCGGCACGGCGGCGTGCAGGTCGGCCAGCGCCGATCCGGCGTGCGAGGTGCCGATCTCGCTGGTCGGCAGCCCCATGATCACCGAGCTGCCGGAGTGCTGCCAGGCCGGGTTGTCGGCGACCAGGACGCCGTGCATCGACGGCAGCGCGCGCAGGGTCGCGGCGGTCGCCGCCGGGTCGGTGCCGGCCGGGAGCTCGATCGGGATCGAGGTCAGGACGCCGGTCGGGAAGCCGTCGTGTTGCAGCGCGGCCAGGCCCTGCTGCGCGGGTCCGTTCGCGGCCAGCGACGTCGAGGCCGGCGATGCGATGTTGATGGTCAAGCCGAACGCGCACAGCGTTCCCAGGATCGCCAGCCCGGTCACAGCCGCCGTCTTGGGCCGGGCCACGATGGCCTTCGCGGTCCGGGTCCACATCGCCCCGGGTCCGGTGCTCTTGCGACGACGCAGCCGGATCTTGTCCAGCCGCGGCCCGACCGTGGACAGCAGCAGCGGGATGGTCGTGAGCGCCACCAGCGCGGCGATCGACGGGATGAACAGCCCGGACAGCCCCACGCCCTGCAGGAACGACACCGGCACCACGATCAGCGCGAACAGCCCGAGCGAGGCGATGAGCGCGCTGAACGCCACCGAGTGTCCGGCGCGCTTGACCGCCCGCACGACCGCCTGGCGGTTGTCGGCGCCCCGATCCCGTTCCTCGCGCCAGCGGTTGACCAGCAGCAGCGAGTAGTCGACCGACAGGCCCAGGCCCAGCAGGGCGACGATGAACTGCACCGAGGGGTTGATGTGGATGCTGGTCACGTAAGTCAGGCCGTAGATGGCCAGCTGCATCGTCAGCACCGAGACCAGCGCCGACAGCAGCGGCAGCGGGGCCAGCGCCGAACCGAACACCCAGGCCAGCACGATCAGCGCGAGCCCGACGCCGACCAGCAGCTCGGTCAGCACGCTGGACCCGCCGCCGGTGCCGCCGGCGGAAAGCTGCTCGATGCCGGTCTGGTGCACGACGGCGCCCGGGACGTCCCCGGTGATCGCCGAGCCCATCGCGTCCAGCACCGGCGCGTCCACCGCGTTACCGCTGACCGGCGGGTAGACCATCACCAGCGTGGACGTCCCGCCGGAACCGACCAGCGCCTGGTCACCGGTGGTGGCGAAGGACAGGTCGCGGACCCCGGGCACGCCGGCGGCGACCTTGTCGGCGGCCGTGAGGCCGGCCTTGACCGCCGGGCTGTCGGCGGTGACACCGTGCGGCAGGTCGACCACCAGCACGCTGGGGTTCGCGCCGACGCCGCCGTACTCCTTCTGCAGCGCGACGTTGGCGTGATAGCTGGCCGTGTTGACGGTCGTCCCGCTCTGCAGACGGCCGCCCACGTTCGGCGCCATCAGCACCCCGACGATGGTCACGACGACCCAGGCCAGGGTCACCACCAGCCGGTGACGCAGGAGCAGCGCACCGAAGCGTTCCACGATCTCCACCTCCTAGAACCGCCTGATCCGCGGGCACGGACCGGCTACGGTCCCGGACGCTAGGTGGGGACACCTTTCGTTTCGCTTAAGCGCGGCTAGCCGACCTTTGCTATAGCAGACGCACCTTTCGTTTCGCCTAACATCGAGGGCTCGTGCAGGGACAACGTTTCGGGCACGTTAGAGGCACATTGCTATAGCAAATCTCCAAGCCGATCCTTCAAGTCCGATCCTTCAAGCCCGAGAGGAGCTCGTCATGTCCCCCCGCCGCTCCCGCTCCGCCGCCGCTCGCAGAGCCACCACGATCACCGTCGCCGCCCTCGCCTTCGGAGTCGCCGCAGCCGGCTGTTCCAAGAGCACCAGCACCCCACCGCAGAGCGCCGCATCCACACCGGCCGCCCCCGCCGCGGTCGCCGACCTCGTGACCAAGTCGCACACCGAGTCCGGGCTGATCCTGTACGGCAACACGCCGACCGCGGTCATGCAGCCGCTGCTGGACGCCTTCGCCAAGGCGTACCCGTGGATCAAGCCCGCGTACTCGCAGCTGTCCGACAACCAGGTCTACACAAAGTTCCAGTCCGAGCACGCCCAGGGCGCACGGACCGCCGACCTCCTCATCTCCGACGCGATTCCGCAGGCGCTGCAGGCCGAACAGAACGGCCTGATCGCCGACGTGACCCCGCAGGGCCTCGCGAACTTCCCTCACTACATCGACCAGGGACACGGTGTTTTTGTGATGTCACCGGATCCGGTGCTGACCGCCTGGAACACCAAGACCCTGTCCGGGGCCGACGTTCCCACGAGCTACGCGCAGCTCGCCGCCGACATCAAGGCCGACCCGGCGAAGTACCCGCTGGTCAGCTACTCCCCCGCCAACCCGCTCGGTTATAACGCCGTCTACGGCCTCGACCACGTCCTCGGCGCCGCCACCGTCGCCGGCTACCTCGCGACGTACGGCCCGCACACCAAGACCTTCGACGAAGGCCTGGACGGACTGACCTACCTGGCCGGCGGCGGCGCCTCCTTCGGCTGGCTGTCCAGCGGGCTGGCCCAGGCCGTCGTCCCGCAGTACAAGGGCCTGATCAAGTACGGCTACATGACGGACGCCACGCCCCTGACCCCGCGGCTGATCTCGCAGACCGCCGGCGCGGCCTCGGCGGCCTCGGCCCAGCTCTTCCTGGACTTCGTCTACAGCGATCCCGGTCAGCAGGTCATGTGCGCGGCCGGGATGGAGGCGTCGATGAACGGCTTCAAGCCCGCGACCGGCTGCACCGCCGACCTCACCGATCTGGCCACACACGTCGACCCGAGCACCGAGTTCCTGGTCCCCGTCACCCAGGACGTGGTCAACCAGCAAACGGCCATCACGGCCGGCTGGAACAAGGCCCTCGGCCACTGACCGGCCGCCGACCACCATGGCAACCCGCACCCTCGACGAAGCCGTCCCGGTCGCCGCCCGCGGCCGGAACCGGCGCCGGCACCTGCCGTCCGCACCGGGCCAGTACCTGGTGTGGGCCGCGGTCGCCGTGCTGACCCTGGCGCCGCTGGTCCCGCTGGTGATCACCTCACTGCGGTCCAAGCCCTACTACCTGCCCGGCGGCGTGTTCAGCACGGACGCCTACCGGCAGCTGTTCGCCGACTCGGCGTTCCGCAGCGCCGCCGTCAACACCCTGCTGTTCGCGGTCACCACCACCACGCTCGCGGTCACGCTCGGCGCCGCGTTCGCCGTCCTCATCACCCGCACCGACCTGCCCGGCAGACGCTGGCTGGGCCCGGCGCTGCTGGCCCCGCTGCTGATCCCGCCGCTCGGGCTGATCGTCGGCTGGGAATCGCTCTATGGGCCGGCCGGCTACCTCACGCAGCTGTGGCACAAGAACCTGCACCTGCCCGTCTGGAACCTGACCTCCATCCCCGGCATGTCAGTACTCGGAGCCGTCGTCACCCTCCCCATCGCTTATCTGACGTGCAAGGCGGTTCTGGAGGGCGCCGACGGAGCGTTGGAGGACGCGGTCCGGGCGTCCGGCGGCGGCACGATCCGCGTCCTGCGCACCGTGACCGTGCCGATGCTGCGCACCGCGCTGCTGGACTCCGGAATGCTGATCTTCACCCTGTGCCTGGAGGTCCTGGGCATCCCGCTGTTCCTCGGACGCCCGGCGAACATCAGCTTCATCGCCAGCTACCTCTACGACACCTGGTCCAACAGCACCGTCCCGGACCCGCCGATCGTCTCGGCCGGCGCGATCCTGCTGCTGGCCGTCGCCTCGGCGCTGCTGATCGTCCGCGGCAGGCTGCTGCGACACTCGGCCCGATACACCTCCGGCACCCGGGCCACGCCGCCCGCGCGCGCCCTGGAGCTGGGCCGCTGGCGCCGTCCGGCCGCGCTGCTCATGGCCGGATTCGTCGCCGTCACCTGCGTGATCCCGTTGCTCGGCCTGGGCCTGATGTCCTCGGTCACGTCGCTGACGACGCTGGTCGCGCCGTGGCACCTGTGGACCGGCGGCAACTGGAGTCAGACCTGGTCGGACCCCACGCTGCACCGGGCGATCACCGACAGCCTCGTCGTCGCGGTGATCGGCAGCGTGGCCACCGTGGCGCTGGTCGCGGTCGCCACGGTCGTCGCCGGCCGGTCGCGGTTCCGGCTGCGCCGCACGCTGCCCGCGCTGCTGGTCTATCCCCGCGCCACGCCCGGCATCGTGTTCGGCGTCGGATTCTTCTGGCTGTTCCTGATCGTGGACTGGCCCGGCGCGATGCTGCGCAACAGCCTGTGGGGCGAGCTGCTGGCGCTGAGCGTGCGCAACATGACCCTGGCGTACATCGTCATCGCCCCGGCGCTGGCCCGGATCAGTCCGGAGCTGGCGAAGGCGGCCTCGACGTCCGGCGCGGGCTGGTGGACCACGACGCGCCGGATCACCCTGCCGCTGCTGCGGCCGGCGATCCTCAGCGCGGTGGTGCTGATGTTCGTGACGCTGGTCAGCGACTACGACCCGGTGGTGTTCCTGGCCAAGCCCGGTACCGAACTGCTCGGCACCACCATGTTGCAGACCTGGGGCAAGGGGCTGCCGGGGCCGGTCGCCGCGCTGGCCCTGATCCAGGTCCTGCTGGTCGCCGTCGCGCTCGCGATCGGCCTCGCCCTCAACTCGTCCGTGCGGAGGAAGGCCCGCCATGCCTGAGATCTCGGTACGTTCCCTGACCCAGACGTTCGGGTCCTCCCGGGTCCTGGACGACGTCAGCTTCACCGTGCCCGACGGGCGGTTCGTCACCCTGCTCGGGCCGTCGGGCTGCGGGAAGACCACGACCCTGATGTCCATCGCGGGGTTCCAGACCCCGTCGCACGGCACCATCCGCCACGGCGACCAGGTGCTGTTCGACGCGCGGCAGCGCCGCAACGTCCCGGCCGAGCGCCGCGAGCTGGGGGTGGTGTTCCAGTCCTACGCGCTGTGGCCGCATCTGACGGTCGCAGCCAACGTCGGATTCCCGCTCAAGGTCCGCCACACCGACCGCGCCGAGATCAAGAAGCGGGTCGGGGAGGTCCTGGAACTCGTCGAGCTGAGCCACCGCGCCGACGCGCATCCGCATGAGCTGTCGGGAGGGCAGCAGCAGCGCGTCGCCTTGGCCCGAGCGCTGGCGCACGGCCCGACCGCGCTGCTGCTGGACGAGCCGTTCTCCAACCTGGACGCCAAGCTGCGCGACCGGGCCCGGGACTGGCTCGGCGCGCTGCACCGCGAGCTCGGCATCACGACCGTGTTCGTCACCCACGACCAGACCGAGGCGCTGGCGATGAGCGACCAGATCCTGGTGATGAGCGGCGGCCGGGTCGTGCGGGCCGGTGCGCCGCTGGACGTCTACCGGCGGCCGGGGAGTCGGTTCGTCGCCTCGTTCCTGGGCCGGTGCAACTTCGTGACCGGGACGGCGCGCCATGTCGGCGGCGACGGTTATGTGCTGGACGCGGCGGGGCTGGCCGGAGGCGTACGGTTCCGCAGCGATGTGGCGCCGGGGCCGGGGGCTGTGACCTTGGCGGTGCGGCCCGAGTCGCTGTCCGTCTCATCCTCGCCGCGCGCGCCGGGTGCCGGGGAGCCCGGCTGGTCGGGGCAGGTCACGCAGAGCATCTTCCTGGGTGAGCACTTCCTGCACACCGTGCAGGTCGGACCGCAGGTGCTGCAGGTCTTGGGTCCTCAGCCGCTGAGCGGCGGAAACGTCCAGGTCAGCGTGGTCGACGACGCCGCGAGCATGGTCACCGACGAGCCGGAGGCGTTTGACAAATTTGCTGTAGCAGAAATCGAATAGGACCATGACGCTCCCGGAACTCAGCTCGCAGTCGCTCGCCGACCAGGCCTACAAGGCGCTGCGGGCGGCGATCGTCCACGGCGACCTGCCCTGGGGCGACAAGATCACCGAGCGCGGTCTGGCCGCCAGCCTGGGAGTGAGCCCGACGCCGGTCCGGGAGGCGCTGCGCCGGTTGGAGCAGGAACAACTCGTCGAACGGACCGGGCCCCGGTCCCTGCGGGTGGCGACCGTCTCCCCGCAGGCGCGATCCGAGAGCGGAACCATCGAGGCGGCTCTGGAAGGAGTGGCCGCGCGCTTCGCCGCCGAGAAGGCCACGAAAGCGCAGCTCGAACGGATGCAGCAGCTCCTCGACGCCGCCGACGACGCCGCCGTCATCCTGCGCGAGGACCGCGACGCCGGCCGGGAACTGACGCCCGACCAGGTGGAGCGGATCTTCAACGCGGTCCGCGACTTCCACGCCGAGATCGAGCTCGCGGCCGACAACATCCAGCTGACGCGCACCCTGACCCAGGTCCGCGCGTTCAGCCGCTCCGAACGGCTGAAGATCGCCGCCGCCCAGCTCAACGCCGGCGCGACCAGCCAGATCCAGCGCTACGGCCAGCACCACCAGCTCCTCGCGGCGCTGCGCGACCGGAACAGCGACCTGGCCGAACAGCTCGCGCGGGTCCATGCCCTGTCCTCGGCGGGCGACCTCGCGGGCTGGGACGCCTAGACCAGGACCGGGGGCGCCGCTTCGTCCTCCTGACGCGGCCTCCCATCGCACCGTTGCTATAGCAAATTGCAAAGAACGGAGAACGACACCATGGAGATCAGAATCCTGGCCCCCACCGGGGCCCTCGGCGCGGGCTTCCCCGCCGCGTCGCTGGAACGCGGAGTCGCGCTGCGGCCGCACGTCATCGCGTGCGATGCCGGCTCCACCGACAGCGGGCCGTACTACCTGGGCGCCGGGCAGCCGAAGCTGTCGCGGGAGGCCGTCGGCCGCGACCTGCGGCTGCTGCTCAAAGCCCGTGACACGCTCGGGGTGCCGCTGATCATCGGGTCCTGCGGCACCAGCGGCCGCGATGCGGGTGTCGATCTGGTGGCCGACATCGCCCGCGAGATCGCCCGGCAGGAAGGGCTGGGGTTCAAGCTCGCCCTGATATACGCCGACCAGGACCCCGGCTACCTCACCATGCGCTACGACCAGGGCCGCGTCCGTCCGCTCCAGCCCGCGCCGCCGATCGACGTCAGCACCCTGACCGACAGCCATGTGGTTGGCATGATGGGCGTCGAGCCGATCCAGCGGGCACTGCGCGACGGCGCGGAAGTAGTGCTGGCCGGGCGCGCCAGCGACACCGCCCTGTTCGCGGCGCTCCCGCACGCGATGGGCGCCGACCCCGGCCTGAACTGGCACGCGGCCAAGACCGTCGAGTGCGGCGCGGCCTGCGCGGTGCCCCCGAGACCCGACGGGCTGTTCGTCCACCTGCGCGACGATCACTTCGACGTCCAGACGCTCGACACGTCCGTCCGGCTCACGCCGCATTCGGTGGCCGCGCACACCCTGTACGAGAACGCCAACCCGTATCTGATCACGGAGCCGTCGGGCGTCCTGGACACCACGAACGCCACCTACACCGCGGTCGACGAGTGGACGGTGCGCGTCGCCGGCGCCGAATACGTGCCCAGCGACACCTACACGATCAAGCTGGAGGGCTCGCGCCTGGCCGGCTACCAGACCATCGCGATCGGCGGCATCCGCGACCGCGTGGTCATCGAGCAGCTGCCGACGCTGCTGCCGATGGCGAAGGAGTACTTCCGGGCCAAGATCCGGGACGTGTTCGGCGGCCGCGTCGATCCCGACGACGTCGACATCGACTACCGCCTCTACGGCCAGGACGCGGTGCTCGGCACCAACGACCCCGACCGCGACCGGCCCGTGCACGAACTCGGCGTACTGATCACGATCACGGCGCCGACCCAGGCGATCGCGCACGCGATCGCCACCTTCGTCGCGCACGCCAGCTCCCACCTGCCGATCCCGGAGTACGAAGGCCTGGCCAGCACCATCGCGTTCCCGTTCTCACCGCCGGAGATCGACCGCGGCCCACTGTACGAGTTCACGCTGAACCACGTCGTCGAGCCCACCGACCCGCACGAGATGTTCCGCACCGTCCACGAAGAGGTGAAGCCCTGATGCGCCTGCTCGACCTGTGCTCCCTGATCCGCTCCAAGAACGCCGGGCCGTTCGTCCTGACCTTCGACTTCATGGGCCGCGACACCGCGAGCTACGAGGCGCTGCGAGGCTCCGGCGTGCTGACGCCCGAGCTGTTCGCCGCACTGTACGGAGGCGACCCCGCCGACATCCTGGTGGTGCACCACGACCGCGCCGAGGCGGTGAAGGTCTCCATGCCGCGACCGGTGCGCCAGGGCGACCTGCGCGACTCCGACTGCTACGGCGGGCAGTTGTATGCGCCGTTGGTCGATCTGGAGGTTCCGATGCCGATCGCGCCGATCACGACTTCCGAGCGGGCCTGACTCAGGGCCACACGCTCATCTCAGGGCCCTTCGACATACGTCCTACGGCCGAGGCAGGACGGCCATCGCCGTTTCGGCGATGGCACGCAGCGATTCGGGGCTGCTACCGCCCTTGCCCAGGGCCTCGATCCCGCGCAACACGGCCAGCAGCAGTCCGGCGAGACGGCCCGGGTCGGCGTCCGGGTCGATCTCGCCGGCCCGCTGCGCCCCGGCGACGCAGGAGGCGATCAGCTCCTCGATGGCCGCGAAGGTGCGGCGGGCCGTGGCCACGACTTCCGGGTCCTGGCCCGAGAGCTCGGCGGTGCCCTTGGCGAGCAGGCAGCCGCGCCGGCACACGTCTGAGGCGGTGGCGTCCGCGACCGCCGCGACATGTGCGCGCAAGCGCTCGTAGGCGCCGGCATCCGGGCCTTCCAGCTGCCGGCGCACGCCTTCGACCAGCGCGGCGCTGTGCTCGTCGAACGTACGCAGGAACAGCTGGTGCTTGTCGCCGAAAGCGCCGTAGAGGCTGCCCTTCCCCAGGCCGGTGGCGGCCGCGATGTCGTCGACCCGCGCCGCCGCGTAGCCCGTCGCCCAGAACTGGTCCCTGGCGACGCGCAAAACCTCGTCTTCGTCAAAGCTCCGGGGACGCGCCATGGCCCTACGATACCCGTTCTTGACCACCCGGTCCAGAATGGGCTACGTTCTGGACTAGGCAGTCAAGAACCTCGAAAGGACAGGCGTCATGAGCCCCATGGACGGAAAGACAGCCCTGGTCACCGGAGCCTCCGCCGGCATCGGACAGGCCATCGCCCAGCGCTTCGCCGACGACGGCGCCCGCGTCTACATCACCGGCCGACGCGCGGACGAACTCGAAGCCGCGGCGAAGGAGATGGGCCCCAACGTGGTCCCCGTCCAGTCGGACGTCTCCCGCGCCGCCGACCTCGACCGCGTCATGGACGTCATCCGCGGCGACGGCCGGCGGCTCGACGTCGTGGTCGCCAACGCCGGCCTGGGCGACGGCGCGAGCCTGACCGACGTCACCGAGGAGCAGTTCGACCACGTCTTCGGCGTGAACACCAAGGGCAGCCTGCTGACCGTGCAGAAAGCCCTGCCCCTGCTCGCAGAGACCGCATCGGTCATCCTCCTCGGCTCCACCACCATCCACCAGGGCGTCGACCGCATGGGCGTCTACGCCGCATCGAAGGCCGCCGTCCGCAGCCTCGGCCGCACCTGGGCCGCCGAACTGGCCCCGCGCGGCGTGCGCGTCAACGTCATCACCCCCGGCCCCATCGCCACCCCCGCGATCGAGGGCCTGGCCACCCGATTCGGCCAGAGCACAGAGGACCTCCACAGCGCGCTCGCCGGTCAGGTCCCGCTGCGCCGCATGGGCCGCCCCGAGGAGGTCGCAGCACTGGCCGCCTTCCTCGCCGGGCCGGAGAGCTCGTTCATCACCGGCGCCGAGCACTTCGTCGACGGCGGACAGGTGCAGGTCTGAGCGGCGGCATCCCGTGTGATGCCTAGGGGCTGGTCTGGTCGAGCCGTTGACGGCTCATCGTCACGCAGGATTCGAATCGATCGACATCAGCGCCGGGAAGCAGTTCGGCAGCGGCAAGCAGGTACTCCCAGTACTCGCGCGGCGTAAGTCGGCTGCGCCCCGCCCCGTATGTGACCATTGAGACGAACGCCTCGGCCAGGCGGCCGGTCCGTAGCTTGCGGATCAGGTTGTGTGCATAACCGCTCGGTACCCCGCCGGCTGCGGCAAAGGCCTGTTCCAACAGGCGGCGAGCCTGCTGTTCGGGCTCGGCGAGGTCCGGGTGCACGTCGAAGAATCCGGCGAGTTCCAGAAACACGCCAAGGTCGGCCGCCTCGTCGCCGGGCAGCATCTGCGACAGCGCTTCCTCACCTATACCGGCCCACCGCTGGTGCGCCTGCGAGCGTGGCACGCCGACCGCCGCGCACACGGCAAGTGCGGCGGCACGGTAGTCGCCCGCCTCCTCGGCGAGCGTTGCGAACACGGCTTCGGGCCGCGTGTCGCCGCCCTGCAGCGCGGTGTACGCGCGCCGGACCAGCACCTCGTCTTTGCCATCATCCCGGTCGTCCATGTGGCCATCGTTGCAGCGTCCGTGATGAGGCGAGCCTCCGAATGTCGGCGGCAGCCTCGAGCGTGCGGGCGACGCTCAGCTCGCGAGCACCACGTCGATCAGCGCCCGCGCGGCAGCCGAGGAGTGGCGTTCGGCAGGAGTGAGGAGTGAGACCTCGAATTCCTGCGTCGGCGCCACCGGGCGCAGCGCCACCGGACGTGATCCGACGGTCAGCGACGGGCTGAGGAATCCGTAGCCGAAGCCGGCGCGGACCAGGTCGACGGCGGTTGGGATGTCGGTCACCTCGACGGCGACCACGCGGTGCAGGCCCGCGCCCAGGAACAGGCGGTCCACGCCGTTCCGGATGCCCCAGCCGACTGGGAAGTCGACGAAGCGGGCGCCGTCGAGGTCGGCGAGCGGGATGACGTCCCGGGCGGCGAGTGGGTCGTCGGCGGGGCAGGCCAGGAGCATCGGTTCGGAGGCCAGCCGGTGCGCGGTGACGCCGGGCGGGTACTCGCCGGGAAGCGCAGCGAAGGCCATGTCGAGGTCCCCGTCGGCGACGCGGGCGGCTAGTTCGGCCGATCCTCTCTGCGCGGTGATGGGGATGATCCGCACCGCTGGACGCTCCCGGTGGTAGCGGGTCAGCATCGCGGCCATGTCGATCAGGTGCAGCGAGTGCATGATGCCGACCCGGACCGTGCCGCGCAGGCCGCCCTGCGCGGCGGCGACCGCGTCCCGCGCCACGTCGACGGCGGACAGGACGTTCCGGGCCTCGGCCAGCAGGGCGCGGCCGGTGTCGGTGAGCTCCACCTGGTGCGTGGTGCGGTCGAACAGCCGGCCGCCGAGCTCCCGCTCCAGGGACCGGATCGAGACCGACAGTGTCGACTGGACCAGGTGCAGCCGGGCGCCGGCGCGGGTGAAGCTGCGCTCCTCGGCGACGGCGACGAAGTGCTCCAGGTGTCTGAGCTCCACGTTATGTCTCTCATCGATGATCGTCATGATTTCTTTTCGTTGTACATAATAAGCGTCGGCGCGCACGCTTGTCGCATGACAGTGATTTCGAATGGGACCTCCGCGCCGTCGGGTTCGGCGGCGGCGATGGAAAAGACAGCGGGCCCCGACCACGCGCGCCGGCGCCGCCACCACTCGTTCGGGTTCTGGGCCGCCGCGGCCGCCTTCCTGGTGAACATGGGATTCTCCGCGGTGCCCACCCCGCTCTACGTCCTCTACCAGCGCCGCGACCACTTCTCGACGATCACGCTCACCGTCGTCTTCGGCGCCTACGCGATCGGGGTCGTCGCCAGCCTGTTCTTCGGCGGCCACCTGTCGGACCGCCTGGGCCGCAAG
The DNA here is from genome assembly GCF_041261445.1 of Catenulispora sp. EB89. Taxonomy (NCBI): domain Bacteria; kingdom Bacillati; phylum Actinomycetota; class Actinomycetes; order Catenulisporales; family Catenulisporaceae; genus Catenulispora; species Catenulispora sp. EB89. The sequence continues at coordinate 33,922 of NZ_JBGCCU010000010.1, read as the reverse complement.
CGGGTCCTGGTCCCGGCGCTGCTGGTCAACGTCCTCAGCGGCCTGATCTTCGTCCTCGCGCCGAGCCTGGCCGGCCTGCTCGTGGCCCGTGTCGTCTCCGGCGTCTCGATCGGCCTGACCACCGCGACGGCCACCGCCTACCTGTCCGAGCTGCACCGCGGGACGCTCGCGGACGCCTCGCACTCCGCGCAGCGCGCACGCTCCGCCCAAACGGCACGCTCCGCGCAAACAGCACAGATCGTGGCCACCGCCGCCAACCTCGGCGGCATCGGCGTCGGCCCGCTGGTCGCCGGGCTCCTCGCGCAGTACGCGCCGCAGCCGCTCCGCCTGTCGTACTACGTCTTCGGCGCGACCCTCCTGGTGCTCTCCCTGTTCATAGCCCTCTCCCCCGAGACCACCGACCGCCCCGACCCGATGCCCCGCTACCGCCCGCAGCGCATCGCGGTGCCGCCGCACGCCCGCCCCATGTTCCTCGCCGCCACGGCGGCCGGCGCGGCCACGTTCGCCGTCTACGGCGTCTTCACCTCGCTGGCCCCGTCGTTCCTGGCCGGCACCCTGCACCAGACCTCGCACGCGGTGGCCGGCGCCGTGGCCTTCACCGCCTTCGCCGCCGGCGCGCTGGCCCAGATCGCGATGAGCCGTGCCGCACTTCCCACCGCGCTGCGCACCGGCCCGCTGCTGCTGATCCCCGGCCTGGCCCTGATGATCGCCGGCATGTGGCTGCCGGACCTCACCACCTTCGTGATCGGCGGCGCCCTGGCCGGTGCCGGCGCCGGCATCTCCTTCCGCGCCGCGATCACCGCCGCCGCCTCCACCGCCGCCCCGGAATCCCGGGCCGAGGTCCTGGCAGGGTTCTTCCTCGGTGCCTACGTCGGCCTGACCGTGCCGGTGGTCGGCCTGGGCATCGCGACCCAGCACGTCTCCGCCCGCAGCGCCATGGTGGTGTTCGCCGCGCTGGTCATCGCCGCCGTGGTGGCCTGCACGCGGGTGGTGGTGCGGGCGGCCGCGGACAAGTAGGGCCGACGACCACCTGAAGCGTTTGACCTGCCAGAGCCTTCGACCAGCTAGAGAGCATCTCTTGACAGCACTCCTGGCACACGAGTTCACTCCTGTCCCTGAGAGCGCTCTCCAGCGCAGGTATCACAGACATCCGCTACGAAGGCTAGGTGGAATGTGATTCAACGTAAACGTTTCCGCTTCCCGCGCACCCTCGGGCGCGCGGGCCGGGCTCTGACGATCACGGCGGCGGCGTTGGGCCTCGTGACCGCCTCCGCCCTCACCACGTCAAGCGCGTCGGCATCCGCGCCGCACACGGCGTCCGCGGCCGCATCCACCTCCGCGACCACCACCGCATCCACCTCCGCATCCACCTCCGCGAACGCCGCCCACCAGAGCCCTGCGACGCTCCCGCCCACCGGCGGCGCCCTCGGCCCGAACGTGATCGTTTTCGACCCGACGATGTCGCAGGCCTCGATCCAGACCACGCTCGACACGATCGCCACCCAGCAGGTCCCGAACCAGTTCGGCACCGAGCGCTACGCCCTGCTGTTCAAGCCCGGGACCTACGGCTCCGCCGCGAACCCGCTGGTCTTCCAGGTCGGCTACTACACCAGCGTCGCAGGCCTGGGCCTGACCCCGGACCGCACGGTCATCAACGGCTCGCTCGACGTCTACAACCAGTGCCTCGGCAGCCAGACCAACTGCAACGCCACCGACAACTTCTGGCGCTCGGTGACGAACCTGACGATCAACGTCGCCGGCGGGAACGGCTGCCAGGCCAACACCGAGTTCTGGGCCGCCTCGCAGGCCTCCCCGCTGCGCCGGGTCGTCGTCAACGGCAACGTGAGCCTCATGGACTACTGCGACGGCTCGCCGGACTACGCCAGCGGCGGCTTCATCGCCGACTCCCGCTTCACCGGCGGCACCGTCATCAACGGCTCGCAGCAGCAGTACATCACCCGCGACACCGCCCTCGACGGCTGGACCAACGGCGTCTGGAACCAGGTCTTCTGCGGGGACCCGAGCGCGCCGGCCCAGAGCTTCGCCGCGAACTCCGGAGACCCCGGCGGCCCGGCGCCCTACACGACGCTGGCCACGTGCCCGGTGACCAAGGAGGCGCCGTACCTCTACCTCGACGACTCCGGCCAGTACCGGGTCTTCGTCCCCTCGCTCCAGAAGAACTCGAGCGGACCGAGCTGGGCCGCGGGCCAGACGCCCGGGACCTCGCTGCCGCTGAGCAGGTTCTACGTCGTGAACCCGGCGAGCACCGTCACGCAGATCAACACGGCGCTGCTGCTCGGCGACGACCTGCTGTTCACGCCGGGCGTCTACAACGTCCCGCGGACGATCCACGTCCTGTGGCCGAACACGCAGATCGTCGGCCTCGGCTTCCCCACCCTGGTCCCCACCGACGGCAACGTGACGATGGACGTCGCGGACACCGGCGGCACCACGCTGTCCGGCCTGATCTTCGACGCCGGAACCGCCGAGTCGCCGGCCCTGCTCGACGTGGCGCCGCTGCCCTTCCCGGTGAGCCACGCCGACGACCCGATCTCCGTCGACGACGTGTTCTTCCGGGTCGGCGGCGCGACGGCCGGCACGGTGCGCGACGCCTTCGTGGACAACAGCAACGGCTCGATCCTCGACGACGTCTGGATCTGGCGCGCCGACCACGGCGCGGGCGCCGGGACCTGGACCTCCGACCAGGCCGACACCGGTCTGACCGTCAACGGGAACGGCGTCACGGCCTACGGGCTCGCGGTCGAGCACTTCCAGAAGAACGAGACGGTCTGGAACGGACAGCAGGGCACGGTGATCTTCTTCCAGAACGAGAACCCGTACGAGGTGCCGAACCAGGCCTCGTGGATGGCGAGCCCGACCCAGAACGGCTATCCCGCCTTCCTGGTCGGCAAGCACGTGAAGACCTTCCAGGGCTACGGCATGGGCAGCTACACGTTCTTCAACCAGGGGGTGGACATCCAGAACTCGATGGCGTTCCAGGCGCCGTCGAGCCCCGGCGTCCAGTTCCACGACATCCTGACGGTGTTCCTCACCGGCTCCGGCGGGATCCAGTCGGTCGTCAACGGCCAGGGCGCGCCGGTCAGCTCGACGTTCGTCGGGCCGAGCGACGTCGTCTCGTACCCGTAGCAGAGTACTGATTTCCCGGGCCAGGCCGCCGCGAGGCGGCCTGGCCCCTTTGCTCAGACCCGCTTTGCTCAGACCCGCAGGGTCTTCAGCGCCCCGGCCCACGCCTCGAGCTGGTCGAACAGGACCGTGGCGGAGGCGTCGTGCTGCGGGCCCGGGTGGAAGACGGAGAAGTTCTCGAAGTCGGTGAACATCGAGAACGACAGCTGCTGGCGCACCGTGGCCATCTGGAGCTCGCTGGAGATCGCCCGCAGGTGCTCGATCGCCCGGGCGCCGCCGAGGCTGCCGTAGGAGACGAAGCCGGCCGCCTTGTTGTTCCACTCGGCGTGCAGGTAGTCGATCGCGTTCTTCAGCACGCCGGACGTGGAGTGGTTGTACTCGGGGCTGACGAATATGAACCCGTCGAACGCGGCGATGGTCGCGGCCCAGGCCTTGGTGTGCTCCCCCGCGTACTGGCCCATGGCCGGCGGCAGGGCCTCGTCCAGGTGCGGCAGCGGGTAGTCGGCCAGGTCCACCAGCTCGTACTTCGCGCCGGTGCGCGCCGCGGCCTTCTCCATGACCCAGTCGGCGACGGCCTTGCCGTTGCGGCCGGGCCGGGTGCTGCCGAGGATGACGGCGATCTTCAAGTCGCTCATGGTGCTTCCGATCTGTGAGTGTGCTGAACAGGCGAGGCTTTCGCCGGCCGCCGGTGCGGGCGGGTCCGCGGCCGGGGTCGGCGCGCTCCACGATAAACGGACTTTACCCCGATTAACATTCCCGCCGGTAGAGTGACCCCATGGACCGCCCCGCTCAGCCTCTGGGTTCACCTGCTCTGTCCCTGGGTTCACCGTCGGTCGGCTCTCCCCCGACCGAACGCGCCGACGCCGTCCGCAACCGCAAGCACCTGCTGGCCACGGCCCGCGAGATGCTGGCCGAACAGTGCGGCGCGGACGGCCTGACGATGGACGGCCTGGCCGAGCGGGCCGGACTCGGCAAGGGGACGGTGTTCCGCCGGTTCGGCACCCGCGCGGGGATCTTCCAGGCGCTGCTCGAGGGCGACGAGCGTGACTTCCAGGAGCAGGTGCTGGCCGGCCCCCCGCCGCTGGGCCCCGGCGCCCCCGCGCCGGACCGCCTGATCGCCTACGGCCGGGCCAGAATCGCCTTCATGATCAGAAACCGTGAGATCGCCCGGGCCTCGCTCGACGGCCGGCAGCCGATCCCGGCCGGCGCGGAGACACCGATGTCCCGGACGCACATCCGCATGCTGTTGGGACAGATGCGGCTCGACGGCGCCGACCTGGACATGCTGGCCATCCAGCTCACCGCCGCCCTGGACGCCCCTCCGCTGCTGTACCTCTCGACCTCCGACCTCACCGAGCCCACCGGCATCGAGGACCGGATCGGCCAGGCCTGGCAGGACCTCGTCCGGCGCATATGCAGCGCGTAGTACCCGCGGTCCGCGTGTCCTCTGGCCTCGCCGGGTGAACCGGGGTAAAGTCCGTTTCGACACGACGAGGCCCTGCCACGCCCCGTGGCAGGCCGGTGGACCGACGGATCGGATGACGAAACCATGCCTCTCACCGGCGAGTACGACCCCAGCACCTTCGACTTCAGCCGCGACCAGGTCGAGCTCTACGAAAGCTCCGGAGGCACCGAGGGCACGGAGAACCAGGGCAAGCCGGTCATCGTGCTGACCTCGGTGGGCGCCAAGTCCGGCAAGCTGCGCAAGACCCCGCTGATGCGCGTCGAGCACGACGGCGAGTACGCCGTGGTCGCCTCGCTCGGCGGCGCGCCCAAGCACCCGGTCTGGTACTACAACGTGACCGCGAACCCGCACGTGGAGCTCCAGGACGGCCCGGCGAAGAAGGACTACCAGGCCCGGGAAGTCCACGACGAGGAGTACGAGGCCTGGTTCGACCGCGCCGTCGCCGTCTGGCCGGACTACGCCGAGTACCAGAAGAAGACCAGCAGGAAGATGCCGATCTTCGTCCTCACCCCGTTCGAGGCGTAGGAGACACAGGCGCCTGCGCCGGATTTAACACAGCGGGTACGACCGCGTCATGGAGCGGTGACCAGCCGATATGACTTTGGGTGATACCTGTCGACCGACAGGTATTAGCCAGTCCCGGTGAGGTCCGCGATGAGTCAGCACCCGAACGCTGCGCCACCCGCTCAACCCCTGTCCCCGTCCGGCCGCGAGGCCGCGACGGGCCTCGCCGAGGCCCACAGTCTGGCCGCCCTCGGGTACCGCCAGGAGCTGCGCCGCGGAGTCGGCTCCTTCTCCTCCTTCGCGGCGGGCTTCTCCTTCGTCAGCATCCTGACCACGGTCTTCCAGCTGTTCGGCCTGGGCTTCGGATTCGGCGGCGCGGCGTTCTTCTGGACCTGGCCGCTGGTGTTCGCCGGCCAGATGCTGGTGGCGCTGAACTTCGCGGAGCTGGCCGCGCGGTGGCCGGTCTCCGGGGCGATCTACCAGTGGTCCACGCGGCTGGCCGGGAAGGTGTTCGGCTGGTTCACCGGCTGGACGATGATCGTGGGACAGATCCTCACGGTCGCGGTGGCCGCCGTCGCCCTGCAGGCGGTGCTGCCGAGCATCTGGGACGGCTTCCAGATCGTCGGCGGCTCGCACGCCAACGCCACGCCGACCTCCTCGACCGGCGCGGAGAACGCGGTGCTGCTCGGCTGCGTGCTGCTGGTCGTCACCACGGTCGTGACCATCGTGTCGGTGCGGGTCATGGCCCTGGTCACGAGCGCCGGCGTGGTCGTCGAGCTGATCGGTGTCAGTGCGCTGATAGCCCTGCTGTTCTTCCTGCCCAAGCGGTCCGCGACCGTCGTGCTGCACACGACCGGCGCGGCCTCGGGCGGCTCGTACCTGTTCGCGTGGCTGGCCTCGGCCTTGATGGCCGCGTACGTCCTGGTCGGCTTCGACGCCGCCGGCGAGCTCAGCGAGGAGACCCGCGCGCCGCGCCGGACGACGCCGAAGACGATCGTGCGCGCCGTCGCCGTGTCAGGGCTCGGCGGCGGCCTGCTGATCCTGGCCGGGCTGATCGCGGCGCCCAGCCTGACCGACGGGAACCTGGCCTCCGGCGGCCTGGCCTGGGTGGTCTCGCAGCGGTTCGGGTCGGTGTTGGGACGGCTGCTGTTGTGCACGGTCGCGGTGGCGGTGTTCGCGTGCACGCTGGCCTGCCAGACGGCCGGGTCGCGGATGGTGTTCTCGATGGCGCGCGAGAACGCCTTGCCGTTCTCCCGGACCCTGGCGAAGGTGTCGCCGCGCACCGGGACGCCGATCACCGCGAGCCTGGTCGTGGGCGTCGGGGCGGTGGCGGCGCTGGTCGTGAACATCGGCCAGACGGCGCTGTTCACGGCGTTGTCGAGCCTGTGCATCGCGATGCTGTATCTGGCATACCTCGGGGTGACCGGCCCGCTGTTGTGGCGGCGGGTGACGGGATGGACCGCCCGGTTCGACGGCGAGCACGACGAGGACGGACGCCCCGCCTTCAGCCTGGGCCGGTTCGGCATCGCCGTCGGGGCGATCGCCGTGCTCTATCAGGCCGCGATGGTGGTCAACCTGCTGTGGCCGCGCACCGCCGTCTACGACACGACCGGGCACACCTGGTGGCTGCGCTGGTCGGGGGTGCTGTTCATCGCCGGAGCGACGGCCGTCGGCGGCCTCTACTACGCGGCGACGCACCGGCGGCACCGGGCTCCCAGCGTGATCGCGGTCGGGGCGGTCTCGGCGGCCGGGGCAGGCGGAGCGGCCGGAGCGGTGGCCGAGGCGGCGTCATGACCACCCGCCAGACGGACACCATCACCGCCGCCCGAAGCGACGCGCGGTCGCAGGCCGCATCGGCGACCGCGTCCGCCACGCAATCCATGCCCTACATCCCCGCGGCGACGTCTCCGTACGTTCCGTCCGACGTATCTCCGGACGCCCTCACCTGGGCCGAGACCGTCCCGCCGGCCGCCTACACGCACCGCACCGTCGCCCGCGGCACGCGGATCCGCCTGGAGGACCCCACCGGCGACGCCTGCGCCAACGTCTTCCTCCTGCGGGCCGACGCACCGTACGAACGCCTCAACATCGCCGACACCCTCAAGATCCCCTGGCAGGCCTACCTCGGCGCCGGCCACCCCCTGCTCTCCGGCGACGGCAGGGTCCTGGCCACCCTCGCCGCCGACACCTCGCAGCACCACGACGCCTTCTGTGGCACCAGCTCCGACGCCTGGAACACCGCCAAGTTCGGCGACGCCCGTCCCGAGGGGCCGACGCCCTCCGGGCAGTCGCTCCTCACCCTCGCCGCCGCGAAGCACGGCCTGACGCCGCGCGACCTGGGCCCGTCCCTGTCCTTCTTCCAAGGCGTCCGCGTCGCCGAGGACGGCGCCTTGACCTGGCAGGGTTCTGCCGGTCCCGGAACCTCGGTCGACCTGGTCGCCGAGCTCCCGCTCATCGTCCTGATCGCCAACGTCCCGCATCCCCTGGACCCGCGACCCGACTACCGCGTCGGCCCCCTGCGTATCCACGCCTGGCGGAGCGCCCCGACCGGGCCCGGCGACGCGTCCTTCGCCGCCAGCCCCGAGCGCACCCGCGCGTACCTGAACACCCTCGACGACTGGGAGTCCCGCTCGTGACCGTCCTGGACTGGTCCCATCCCCTGGTCCCCGGCACCGTCGTGCGCGACGACCGGGTCGCCGCGCGCGCCTCGTGGTCGGCGGTGGTGCCGGCCGGGCAGGTGCTGACGATCGTGGACGTCGGCGGCAACCAGAGCGCCGACTGCCTGCTGTTCGACGCCGCCGACCCGGCCGAGCGCTACAGCGTCCCGGACACGCTGACCTGGTCGGGCAACGCCTACGTCCGCACCGGCACCGTGCTGCGGTCCAATCACGGCAGTCCCCTGATGACGGTCGTCGGCAACGAGGTCGACCGGCAGGACACCATCGGCGGGGCCTGCTCCAAGGAGTCCAACACCCTTCGCTACGGCCACCACACCGCCGCCGACCACGCTTGCCGGGAGAACTTCCTGTTCGAGGGCGCCAAGTGGGGTCTGGGCGTCAGGGATCTGGTGTCGAACCTGAACTGGTTCATGAACGTCCCGGTCGAGGCCGACGGGGCGCTGGGCATCGTCGACGGTCTGAGCGCGCCGGGCAAGCGCGTGGCGGTGCGGGCCGAGCGGGACGTGCTGGTCGTGGTGTCCAACTGCCCGCAGATGAACAACCCCTGCAACGCCTTCGACCCGACGCCGCTACGCATGATCGTCACCGCTGCCGACGCCGCCCCGCAGAACGCCCCGCAAACCGCTCAGGAGGACGCGTGAACCCCCGCTTCGACACGGTCCTGATCGCCAACCGCGGCGAGATCGCCAGGCGGGTGATCCGCTCGGCGCGGGAGCTCAGGCTGCGGACCGTCGCCGTGTTCTCCGACGCCGACCGCGCCGCGCCGCACGTCCGCGAGGCCGACACGGCCGTCCGGATCGGCCCCGGGCCCGCGCGCGAGAGCTACCTGCGCGCCGAGGCGATCCTGGAACTCGCGGTCGAGCACGGCGCCGCCGTGCACCCCGGCTACGGCTTCCTGTCCGAGAACGCGGAGTTCGCCCGGGCCGTCGAAGAGGCCGGCCTGGCCTTCGTCGGCCCCACCGCCGACCAGATCGAGGCCTTCGGCACCAAGCACACGGCGCGCGCCCTCGCGGCGGCGGCCGGCGTGCCGATGCTCGCCGGATCCGGGTTGCTGGCCTCGGCGGACGAGGCGGTCGCCGAGGCGGTGCGGATCGGCTTCCCGGTGATGCTGAAGGCGACCGCGGGCGGCGGCGGGATCGGCATGGCGGCGTGTGCCACGGCCGAGGAGGTGCGCGAGGCGTTCGACCGGGTCAGTCGGCTGGCCGGGGCGAACTTCGGGGTGGGAGGGGTGTTCCTGGAGCGGCTGGTCCGGCCGGCGCGGCACGTCGAGGTGCAGTTGTTCGGTGACGGCGCCGGCCGGGTCGCGGTGTTCGGCGACCGCGACTGCTCGCTCCAGCGCCGGCACCAGAAGGTGATCGAGGAGGCGCCCGCGCCGGGCCTGCCGGACGATATACGGGCCCTGCTGCACGATTCGGCGCGGAACCTGCTGGCGAGTGTCGGATACCGGTCGGCCGGGACGGTGGAGTTCGTCTACGACCCGGTCCGGGCCGAGGCCTCGTTCCTGGAGGTCAACACCCGGCTGCAGGTCGAGCACCCGGTCACCGAGGAGGTGTTCGGGATCGATCTGGTGGCCCTGATGCTGCGGCTGGCGCGGGACGGGCGATCAGGGCTCGACGACGCCGTCTTCGGTCCGCACGAGCCGCGCGGCCACGCCGTCGAGGCCCGCGTCTACGCCGAGGACCCGGGTCGCGGCGGGCAGCCGAGCTCCGGGCTGGTCACCGCCGCGACGTTCCCCGGCCAGGGCACGCCGCCGCTGGCCGGGGTGCGGGTGGACGGCTGGCTGGAGACCGGGATGGAGGTCTCAGGGCACTACGATCCGATGCTCGCCAAGGTGATCGCGTCCGGTCCGAGCCGGGACGATGCGCTCGATGTGCTGCGCGAAGGGCTCCAGGGCTGCCGCGTGGACGGGATCGTCACGAACCTCGGCCTTCTCAGGGCCCTGACCGACGACCAGGCACTGCGTTCGGTGACGCATTCGACCTCGACGCTGGCCGAGGACGGACGCGTCGGCGACCCCGATCCGCGCGTGGACGTGCTGGTGCCGGGTTTGCAGACGACGGTCCAGGACCTGCCGGGCCGCATCGGGCTGTGGTCGGTCGGGGTCCCGCCGAGCGGGCCCTTCGACGCGGTGTCCTTCGCCGAGGCCAACCTGGCCGTCGGCAACCCGGCCGGGGCACCGGCGCTGGAGGCCACCGCCTCGGGGCCGACGCTGCTCTTCTCGGCGGCGACGATCGTCGCGGTCGCCGGCGCGCCGTGCGAGGTCCGGCTGGACGGGGAGCCGGTGCCGATGTGGGAGCCGGTCGAGGTCGCGGCCGGGTCGGAGCTGGCGGTCGGTGCGGTCGCCGGTCCCGGGCTGCGGGTCTACGTGGCCGTGCGCGGCGGTTTCGACGTGCCGCGCCACCTGGACAGCGCCTCGACCTTCACGCTCGGCGGGTTCGGCGGCCACGGCGGCCGGGCCCTGGTCACCGGCGACGTGCTGCGCCCCGGTTCGCCGGACTCCGACCGCCCGCATCCGGCTTTCCCGCCGGGCGAGCGGCTGACCCGGGTCGGGCCGCCGACCCCGGTGCACCGGCGCCCGGCGTTCACCGACGCCTGGGAGATCGCCGTCACCGAGGGCCCGCACGCCGCGCCGGAGTTCTTCACCCGCGCGGACATCGAGTCCTTGTACGCGTCCTGCTACACCGTGCACCACAACTCGGCGCGGACCGGCGTGCGGCTGCTGGGGCCCCGGCCCGCGTGGGCCCGGCAGGACGGCGGCGAGGCCGGGCTGCATCCGTCGAACATCCACGACACGCCCTACGCCGTCGGCGCCCTGGACTTCACCGGCGACACCCCGATCATCCTCGGGCCGGACGGGCCCTCGCTCGGCGGCTTCGTCTGCCCGGTGGTGGTGGCCGGCGGCGACCTGTGGAAGCTGGGGCAGCTGCGGCCCGGCGACACCGTGCGGTTCGTGCCGGTGCGGGAGGCCGACGCGGCGCTGCTCACCGACGACCGCGCGTGCCACACCGTGCTGCTGCGCGGCGGCGACGGGGACGACGGCGTACTGGGCCGGCTGCCGGCCCGCGACGACCGCCCGGAGGTGACCTACCGGCGCGACGGGGACGGCAACGTGCTGGTCGAGTACGGGCCGATGACGCTCGACATCGGGCTGCGGATGCGCGTCCACGCGCTACAGGAGGCGCTGGCCGCGCACGCGCCGCGCGGCGTCCTGGACGTGACGCCGGGCATCAGGTCCCTGCAGGTCCACACCGACTCGCGGACGCTGCGCGCGACCGACATGGCGGCGCTGCTGCGCGAGCTGGAGGCGACGATCCCGCCGACCTCGGAGCTGGTGGTGCCGTCCCGGACGGTCCGGCTGCCGCTGTCCTGGGACGACCCGGCCACCCGGGTGGCGATCGAGCGCTACATGGCCGGGGTGCGCGACGACGCGCCCTGGACGCCGTGGAACATCGAGTTCATCCGGCGGATCAATGGCCTGGACACGGTCGAGGATGTGCAGCGGATCGTCTACGACGCCTCGTATCTGGTGCTCGGGCTCGGCGACGTGTACCTGGGCGCCCCGGTCGCGACCCCGCTGGATCCGCGGCACCGGCTGGTGACGACGAAGTACAACCCGGCCCGCACCTGGACCGCCGAGAACTCGGTCGGGATCGGCGGGGCGTACCTGTGCGTCTACGGGATGGAGGGGCCGGGCGGGTACCAGTTCGTGGGGCGGACCGTGCAGGTGTGGAACCGCTTCCGCCGGGGCGGGCTGTTCCGGGAGCATCCCTGGGCCCTGCGATTCTTCGACCGGATCGAGTGGTATCCGGTGTCCGCCGAGGAACTGTTGGAGCTGCGCGCCGAGACCGACGCGGGCCGCGGCGACTTCGAGACGGTCGAGGGGACGTTCTCGATCGCCGAGTACGAGCGGTTCCTGGCGCGGGAGGCGGATTCGATCGCCGCGTTCCGGGCGCGGCAGAGCACTGCGTTCGATGCGGAGAAGAAGCGCTGGCACGCGTCGGGAGAGTTCGACCGGCAGACCGAGCCGGTCGCCGCGACCGCGCCGGACCAGGCGGGGTTCGCGGTGCCGGACGGGGCGGTGGTCGTGGCGGCGCCGTTCCTGTCGACGGTGTGGCAGCTGCACGTCGAGCCGGGGTCGGTCGTCACGGCGGGGCAGCGGATCGCGGCGGTGGAGGCGATGAAGATGGAGTCGGTGGTGACGGCCCCCTGCGCGGGGCGGGTGCTGGATGTGTACACGCGACCCGGGGAGCAGGTGGCTGCGGGGCAGGCGCTGGTGGCGATCGGGGTGGGGGCTTGAGCGGCTTGGGTTCGTTGAGCGCCTTGAACTCCTTGAGCCCCTTGAGCGCCCTTGGTTCGCAGGGTTCTGTTTCGCGGGTGCGCGCCGCGTACGCGCGAATCCGGGAGGCCGACCGGCCGGAGGTCTGGATCAGCGTGCGTCCGGAGCCAGAGGTCCTGGCCGAGGCTGAGCAGATCGATGAGCGGGTCGCCGCCGGAGAGCGGTTGCCGTTGGCAGGGCTGGTCTTCGCTGTCAAGGACAACATCGACGTACTCGGCTTGCCCACGACAGCAGGCTGTGCCGCGTATTCCTACCCGCCGACCCAGGACGCCACCTGCGTCGCGCGCCTGCGTGCCGCCGGTGCGATCGCCATCGGCAAGACCAACCTCGACCAGTTCGCGACCGGGCTGGTCGGCACCCGCAGCCCCTTCGGCCCGGTCCGCAACGCCTGGGATCCGGCGCGGATCTCCGGCGGCTCGTCGTCGGGCTCGGCCGTCGCGGTGGCGCTCAGCGAGGTCGATTTCGCGCTGGGGACCGACACGGCCGGTTCCGGGCGGGTACCCGCCGCGCTCCAGGGCATCGTCGGGGTCAAGCCCACCGTGGGTTCGGTGCCCACGTCGGGGGTGGTCCCCGCGTGCCGCTCGCTGGACTGCGTGACGGTGTTCGCCCCCGAACTCGCTCTGGCGCGCGCCGTCGCCGAGACAATGGCCGACCCGGCGCCGTTGCCGCTCGCTTCGTCGACGTCGTCGACGTCGCGGGTGTCGCCCGCGTTGCTCGCTTCGCCAGTGTTGCCCGCGTTGCCGGCGCTGCCCGCGCGCCCTCGGGTCGCCGTTCCGGTCGCGGCGCAGCTGACCGACCTGGCCGAGGGCTGGTCGGAGGCGTTCGCGGCGGCGGTGGCCCGGCTGCGCTCCTGCGGCGTCGAGATCGTCGAAGTGGACATCTCCCCACTTCTGGAGGCCGCGACCCTGCTCTACGGCGGCGCCTTCGTCGCCGAGCGCTACGCGGCCGTCGGCGCGTTCATCGAGAAGCATCCCGACGCCGACCTGGACCCGACGGTCGCGGCCATCGTCCTGGCCGGTGCCGCCCCGACCGCCGCCGACCTGTTCCGCGACCGCGAGCGCCTGGAACGGCTCGGCGCCGAGGGGCTGGGCGTCTTCGACACCTGCGACGCCCTGCTCACCCCGACCACCACCGGCCATCCCACGCTCGCCGAGGTCGCCGCCGACCCGGTCGGCGTGAACAGCCGCCTGGGCCGCTACACGAACTTCGCAAACCTGTTCGGCCTGGCGGCGCTCGCCGTCCCGTCCGGGCTGGTCGACGGCCTGCCGTTCGGCGTCATGCTCACCGGCGCGCCGCACTCCGACACCGCGCTGGCCGGACTCGCCGCACGCTTCGCCGCACCGCCGGTCCAGGTCGCGGTCTTCGGGGCGCACCTGCGCGGCCAGCCGCTCAACCGGCAGCTGGTCGGGCTCGGCGGCACGTTCGCCGAGGACGTGCGCACCGCGCCGGAGTACCGGCTGTTCGCACTGCGGACCGTCCCAACCAAGCCCGGCCTGGTCCGGATCGGCGCTGGCGCTAGTTCTAGTGCTAGTTCTAGTGCTAGCACCAGCGCTAGCACCGGACCTGGCACGGCACAGGGCGCGTCGATCGCCGGCGAGCTGTGGAGCCTGCCCGCAGCCGGGTTCGCCGAGCTCGTCGCGACCCTGCCACCCCCGATGGCGATCGGCCCGGTGGCGCTGGCCGACGGCCGCACCGTGCCCGGCTTCCTGTGCGAACCGGCAGCTCTCGACGACGCCGAGGACATCACCCCGACCGGCGGCTGGCGCGTCCATCTGGCCGAGGGGCGAGAATGACCATCGTGGAGAAGACGTCACGCGCAGGCCGGCCGCGCGCGGTCCCGGACACCGCCCCGCAGCTGCCGCCGCGCGAACAGATCCTGCTCGCCGCCGCCGCACTGTTCGTCGAGCAGGGCTTCGGCAGCACCTCGACCCGCGCCATCGCCGACGCGGTCGGCATCCGCCAGGCCTCGCTGTACTACCACTTCGCCGGCAAGGACGACATCCTCGCCGAGCTCCTGGACCGCTCCGTCCGCCCCAGCGCCGAACTCGCCCGCCACCTGGAACACCAGGCCGGCACCGACCCGGCAGCCGCAGCGGCGGCACTGTACGCACTGGCCGCGACGGACGCCGAGCTACTGGCACGCGCCCCGCACAACATCGGCAGCCTGTATCTGATCCCCGAGGTCCGCGACGAGCGCTTCGACGACTTCCGTGCACTGCGTCACGAACTACAGGAGATCTACGGCCGGCTCGGCGACCGGGCCGGCCACCTGGTCGCCGACGCAAACGCGGTGCCGCCGACGGTACTGGGAGCGCTGCTGATCCAGGTCGTGGAGGTGGTCATCCCACTGCGACGCTGGGGTGGGACGTCAGCGGAGGCAGAGGCGACGGTCGAGATCGAGCCCGCGGTCGTGGCCGAGGCGACGCTGCGAACGGCCGGGCTCGGTCCGGCGGAGATCCGGGCTGCGGCGGCGGGTGCTGCTGGATTGGGGTGACGGTGGCCGCATTCGGCTCATTAATGCCGGTGACTCGCCGTGCCTAGCGTTGGTTGTCCGTCGGAGGACGGTTGCCGACCTGGTCGGCAAGCTTCTGCTGGACCGTGTCGACCTGGCCCTGGAACTTGTTCCCGGTCTTGGCGTCGAAAGCGTCGCCCGCCTTTTCGATGCCTTGGTGAGCCTGATCCTCATGGCCCTTGAGCAGGCCCTTCAGCTTGTCGAGTATCGACATGGCCGTCCTCCTCGTGATCGTCTGGCAGTCCCAGGATCACCCGATTCATGCCGAACCGCATTCCGGGGCGGTCCCACCGAAGACCGGCGCCATACTGAATCATGGCGAATATACGGCTCCGCGACGTGGCGACCTGGTACGACATGCACGGCGACGGCGAACCGTTGCTGCTGCTCCACAGCGGCTTCGTGGATTCGCGGATGTTCACACCCGTTCTGCCCTTTTTCGTCGACGACTTCCGCGTCTACACCGTCGACCGGCGCGGCCACGGCCGCACCCCCGACGTCGAAGGTCCGCTCACCTACGAAGCGATGGCCGATGACACCATCGCTTTCCTCGACAAGGTGGTGGGCGCGCCCGCCCACCTGGTCGGCCACAGCGACGGAGCCGACGTCGCCCTGCTGGTGGCCCTGAAGCGACCCGACCTGGTCCGAAAACTAGTGCTCATCAGCGGAACCTTCCACCACGACGGCAACCTGCCCGGCACCCTCAGCGAGTTCGACGAGGAGACGCTGAGCCGCATGAGCACCCGCCACGGCGAGGTGTCCCCCGACGGCGCGGAGCATTTCCCCGCCATCGCCCGCAAGGTCCTCGACATGGCTGCGACGGAGCCCACTCTCACCCCCGAAGACCTGCGAACGGTCGCGGCCCGCACCTTGGTCATGGTCGGCGACGACGACACGGTCTCACTGGAACACACCATCGCGCTCTATCGCGGCATCCCGGATTCCGAACTGGCCATCGTCCCCGGCACATCGCATCTGCTGGTCATCGAAAAGCCCGACGCGGTGTACTCCCTGACCGCCGAATTCCTCACCACACAACCGACGCCGACGCTTATGCCCGTACACCGAGCCACGTCGACCTGAGACGCAGCGACGACTTGCCGAAGCGGCATGTTTGCAGAACTCTGATTCACGGCGGGGTGAGGTGCGCGCCGCCGTGACAGGAGGGGCTTCGATGCTCGTTACCACGAGGCGCCGCGCCGCTGTGGCGGTCGTCGCCGGCCTGATCTCGATGGCCGTGCCGACCACCGTGCACGCCGCGACGCCAACGGACTCATCGCACTGGAACTGCAGCGAGGTGGCTCCCATCAGCGGCGGACGTGTCGTCGGCGTGGACTGTTATGGCTCGGGTCGGGGCCCCGGTGTGATCTTCGCGGGCGCTGTCGCGTACCACTGCCAGGCCTTCGAGCCCGGCTCGCTCGTCAACGGCCTGGAGTGCACGGCCGTGCCGTAAACCGTGCCCTGACATCCGCCGGACATCCCATGAATCGGACCGCGTTCGTGCGATTTCCGACGACCATGGCGGCACGAGAAAAGTGTGAAGCTTTCACGGAAGCGGCAAAGGGTGAGGGCGCCTGTGAGCTGCACCGATGAAGGTCACAGCGACGTTGCATCGGCAATACAGACTGTTGACCCGCCTTAGAGCCAGGTTTACTGTGACCCGGCAGACATCCCATGTATCGCCCCTCCGTGGACGAGGCCCGGCGATTGCACATCCCGCCACAAGCGAGACCAGTGTTACCGCTAACACTTGCTGCGCCTCCGCGTGCCACACACGGTCGACGAAAGGAAGGGAAGATCCTAGTGTTCGAACGAGTACGTCAAGCCCGCCGCACCGGAAGGAGAACCGCGCGGCCGACGGACCCAGAACGCGACCACGGGGCCGACAGCAGACATCCGCAGGCGGCGATGAGGTATCGTCGCCGCAGCCTCATCGGCCTGCTGACCTCGGTAATCGTCCTCGCGACCTCGCTGCTGGTACCGATCACGACCAGCGTGTCGGCGACGCCGGCCGCGCGAGCGGCTGTCTCACTCCCGTGCGACATCTACGCGGCAGGCGCCACGCCGTGCGTGGCGGCGTACAGCACGACCCGCGCCTTGTTCGCCGCGTATGGCGGGCCGCTGTACCAAATTCAGCGCTCGTCGGACAAGACTTATCTCGACGTGGGCGTCGCGGCGGCCGGCGGCTACGCCAACGCTGCCGCACAGGTCTCGTTCTGTTCCGGGACCACGTGCACGATAACCAAGCTCTACGACCAGAGCTCGAAGCACAACGACCTGCCTATCTCCTGGATACAGTCGGACGTGGGTGCCGACGCGATGGCCCTGCCGGTGACCGTGAACGGGAACGCCGTCTACGGGGTGAAGGTCCTCAACACCTCCGCGGGCGCCGTCGGCTACCGCAACTTCAACACCACGGGTGTGCCGACCGGTTCCCAGCCGGAGGGGATCTACGAGGTCACGTCGACCTCGCTCTACAACAGCACCTGCTGCTTCGACTTCGGCAGCGCCGAAAACGGCTGGCGGGACGACGGCGACGGCACCATGAACGCGATCGAGTTCGGCAGCGCGTGCTGGTTCGGTGGATGCACCGGATCCGGGCCGTGGGTCGAGGCCGACCTCGAGCAGGGCATGTACAGCTCCATCACCGGGCCGAACAAGCCCGACAACCCCGGCATCAGCTACCCGTTCGTCACGGCGTGGGAGAAGAACAACGGCACAAGCAACTTCACCCTGAAATACGGCAATGCCAACAGCGGCAGCCTCACCACGACCTACTCCGGGGCCCTGCCAAGTGGCGGCTACTCACCGATGCGACTGGAGAACTCCGTTCTGCTGGGCACCGGTGGTGGCAACGACCACGGTGACACGGGAGAGTTCTTCGAGGGAGCCGTCACCGCCGGCTTCCCGTCGGACGCGACCGAGAACGCCATCCAGTCCGAACTGACCTCAGTGGGCTACGGGGCAGCGACACCGCCGACCCAGGGTTTCCCCAGCGGTTACCACCGGCTCGTCGTGGGCAATGACAGCCTCTGCCTGGACTCCTACGGCAACACCTCCACCGCGGGCGCTGCGATCGACCAGTACACCTGCAACGGCCAGACCAACCAGCAGCTCCAGTTCGTGCCGACTTCCGGCGGCTACGGCGAGCTGCAAGTGGAGAACTCCGGGCAGGACGTGACCGTGGCGAACAGCTCGACCTCCCAGGGCGTGGCCGACATCGTCCAGGAACCGGTCACCGGCAATGCCGCCGGCCAATGGCTGCCCGCGCAGCAGGCGGACGGCTCGTGGCAGTTCAAGAACCAGAACAGCGGACTCTGCCTGGACGTCTACGGAGCTGGGTCCACCAACGGCCAGCAACTGGACCAGTGGCCGTGCAAGAACGCCCCCGGCACCAACCAGGACTTCACACCCCACTGATCGCCAACCGGGACCTGGGCCGGCGCGCGAGCCGGCCCAGGTCCGGAGGCGTGCGGTCGGCGACCGCCGCAAAGCCATCGGCCGCCGCTTGAGGTGGTCGCCGAGATTATCCCCGAGCGTCTCACGATTGCCGTCCCGATCGGAATGGAAAGAGCTGATGGGTGGTGAGAGTTCGGGGATTGAAGCAGAGCACTGTATAGGGTGACCGGGCTGCTACCTCATCCTGAACAGGACTGGGGGCACGCCGGATTCCATCGTCGTTCAATGCTCGTAGCACTCCGAGGTACACGCCACCGCGACCCCCGCCGGCGACAGGAGTCAGTCGTGACCGAGGTGCAGCAGCGAACCGGACTGGCCCGGGATGCCGTGGGCCTGCGCGAAGTACTGTTCCAGAGCATCACCGCGATGGCGCCCGGCGCCGCCATCGCGGCCTCCATCCCCTCCGGCGCCGCGTTCGCCGGCGGCGCGCTGCCGCTGTCGGTGCTGCTGGCGATGGCGGCCTGCCTGCTGGCCGCGAACTCCATCGCCGAGCTGGCGCGGCATCTGCCCGCGGCCGCCTCGGTCGGCGCCTACGCCGGGCGCGGGTTGCACCCCGCCGCGGGCTTCGTCGTCGGCTGGATGTACGTGTTCGTCCAAGCGCTGGTGCCCACGCTGCTGCTGCTCCAGCTGGGCTTCACCGTGGCGCCGATACTGCACGACGAATGGCACTCCTACCCGGCCGACCTGTGGTGGCCGTGGGTCATCGTCGGCGCGCTGGTGATCGCCGCCGCCGGCTATCGCGGGATCCAGACCAGCACGGTGCTCGGCACCGTCCTCGGCGCCTTCGAGATCGCGGTGTTCCTGGTGCTGGCCGTGATGTTCGTGGTGAAAGCCGGCCATCACAACACACTGTCGGTGTTCGGCACGAGCCACACCCCCGAGG
Organism: Catenulispora sp. EB89; assembly: GCF_041261445.1. Lineage (NCBI taxonomy): Bacteria > Bacillati > Actinomycetota > Actinomycetes > Catenulisporales > Catenulisporaceae > Catenulispora > Catenulispora sp. EB89. The sequence continues at coordinate 14,941 of NZ_JBGCCU010000010.1, read as the reverse complement.
CGCACCGCGGGATGTCCGGTGTCATCGCAGGGTCCGTGTACACGATCCTGGCGTTCTCGGGCTTCGAGGCCGCCGCGCCATTGGCCGAGGAGGCACGCGATCCGCGCCGCACCATCCGCCAAGCGGTCCTGGGCGCGACGCTCGCGATCGGTGCCCTCTACGTGTTCACGACGTACGCCGCCGCGGTGGCCTTCGGCCCCGACAAGTTCTCCGCGTTCGGCGCCGACTCGTGGACCAGCATGGCCAAAGCCTCCTACGGACTGTTCTGGGTGCTCGTGTTCTTCGCCATCGTGAACTCGACGATCGCGAACGCCAACGCCGGATTGAACGCCTCCACCCGCACGGCCTTCGCCCTGGCGCGAGCCGGCGTCCTGCCCCGGCAGCTGGCCGTCCTGCACCCGAGGTTCCGGTCACCGGTGGTGGCGGTCGCGGCCCAGTTCGTCATCGCCGTCGGCGCGACACTGGCGGTCGGGTTCAAGTGGGGTCCGTCCTCTGCGTTCCTCCTGGTGGCGACCGGGATCGTCATCGTGGTCATCGCCATCTACATGATCGCCAACCTGGCCTGCATCGGCTTCTTCGCCCGCTTCCGCCGCGAGGAATTCTCCTGGCTGCGACACGGCCTGGTACCGCTGCTGGGCATCGCCGCCTTCGTGCCGCCGCTGCTGACGGCGGCCGGCGTGCCGGCCTTCTCCTTCGTCAGCAAGCTGACACCCCCGGCCTCGTACGCCGGCCCGGCGGTGGGGGTCTGGTTGTTGGTGGGACTCGGCATCCTGCTATGGCTCTGGAAGCGGCATCCCGAGCGGGTCGTGCAGATCGGGACGCTGGCCGACGACGCCGAAGACGCTCTCTGAGTCTTCGTTTTCGGCGCTGCTGACCTATGTGTGGTGTGGGTGCTGGTGGCGGGTGCGGTTTGTTGGTGGGTTGACAGTCAAGGGCTTTTTTTGACGGCTTCGCAGGGTTTTAAGAAGGATCCGCTGGGTGGCGCAGTTCGGTGGTGTGCCTGGGGATGCGTTGGCGGCCGGCGGTTGTGCGTGGACACGACCGCGCGCGGGTCCGAGTCACTGCGCACACGTTACGTGGGCGGCAATCGTCGGGCGTGGTGGGTGCCTAAGATCAAGAGCAGGCGCCTCCGGCGGGGGCACTCGAGACTCTGAGGGATCCCCAACCCCCCGCCTCGGCGGCGGTCCGAGTGTTGGTCGCCGAGTCCCGGATCCCTCGTCGCTGACGTCGCCCTAAAGGGAACCATCCCGGCCTGGCGGGGTAAAGCCGCATCACACGCTGCTGTGGTCGGGTTTCGTCCGGCTTGACCCCGCCAGTCCGGGATGGTTGTGCAAGCACCGCCGACAGCGACGAGGGATCCGGGACAACCCCCACTGTGGGAAGGATTCCCGCATCTCGGGCGCGCCACGTCACCACCCGCAGGTGTGCGCGCCCGAGTGGACCGTGTCCACACCACAGGCCGGGGTTGTCCCGGGTTCCCCGTCGCGTCGGCGGGCGTAGCCAAGCTGACCGGGCCGGTGGTGTCAAGTCGCACGAAACCGCACCACAGCAGCAGGGGTCCGACTTGATACCACCGGACCGGTCTGCTTCCGTCAGGCGACGACGCGACGGGGAACCCGGGACAAGGCGACCACAAGCAACGACCGGCACCCAACAGCGCGGCCCCCCTCCCCGGAGCGAGTGCCGCTCGCCGCGCAGGCGCCGCCGGAGGCCCTGTCTTTGACTTCAGGTGCCCACCACACGCGGCCGCCAGCCGCCAGACCAAACGTGTGCGCAGTGACTCGGACCGGTGCGCGGTCGTGCACACGAACAACCGCCGGCCGCCAACGCGTCCCCAGGCGCACCACCGAACTGCGCCACCCAGCAAGGTCACCAAACCTTAGGCGAAGCCGTAAAAAGCTCTTAAAACCCACCAACAAACCGCACCCACACATCAAGCAGGGGCGCCCATTTTTACGGCTTCGCCCAAGGTTTGGTGACCTCGCAGGGGGACGCAGTTCGGTTCAGCGCCACAAGTCGCGCTGGCGGCCGCCGATTTTCGCAATCACGACCACGCACAGGTCCGAGTCACTGCGCACACGTCGTGCGGGCGGCTGCCTGCCGCGTTCGGTGGGCACCAAGGCCCCGGATCTCAGCACCCTGATCGCAGCCCCGGCCGGCCGGCCCGCCCCTACGGATGCCCGCTGACCGGCGTCCCATTGATGAAGCATTGCCCGCCGCTGTAACAAAAGTCCCCATTAGGCGTCTGCGTCACGTGCACAGAACTCGGCTGCGAAGGCGCCGCCCCGTCGCCGCCCGAACCGAGCGTGCTGAGTCCGCTGATCCCGGCCACGATCGCCAGCAGCAGCTGGATCCCCGCCTCCGGGGTCCAGTTCCGCCAATACGCGTAAACCGCGTGCACCGCCAGCGTGCCGCCGACCAGGATCAGGGCCCAGCTGAAATAGTGCGTCGGTGGCTCCGGCGTGCGCCTGGACTCCCATCCCAGTCCCTGCATCGCGTCGGAGAAGGCGCCCCACACCAGGACCACGAAGCACACGGCGTCGACGGCGAGGACCGCCAGGAACCTTCGCAGCCCGGAGGTGCGTGGCGCTGACGACTCCGAAGGCAGCAAAGACAAGAACATGGACCAAGCATGGCAGCGCCCTTCGACCCCGGTCCACGGCGTCGGCCCAGACCAGCCCCCTAGTGAAACCCCACATTTATCGAATCTTGACCACCCGAAGGGCTGACCGCTGCCATGGCACATGGCACGCTGCGGGCTGGCACTGCATCACCATTCCTCGACAGTAGGGATCCCACGGCATGCGAACTGCCTCGCGCCTGAGACTGCTCCCGATCGGAGCGGCCTGCGCGGCTTTGGCGATGGTCCTGGCGGGCCCGCAGGCGTCCGCCGACAACGTCGGAGCCACCCAACCCCACAACCGGCCGCACGCGGTCAATTCCTCGACCACCGCTTCTACGGGGCACATTCGGGCCTCCGCGGTCGGCGGTCCTCCCGGCAACCCCGACGGCGGGGTCGACGATCCGACCGCCGCCGACAACGAGTACTTCGCGGCGCGCAGCGCGCCCGGGATCGTGGCGCCCGGCGCTTATGGCGCGGCGTGGCAGCAGATCCAGTCGATGCCGCACTACGGCCCGGACTGGAAGTCGGTCACCACGGCGGCCTACAACTCCGACGACCCGCTGTACCGCGACTACGACTCCAACTCCTCCGGCGGTGCCGGCAATGTGACCGGCCGGATCACGGGCATGGCCGCGGACAACGCCGGGCACGTCTACGCCGGCGGCGCGAACGGCGGCGTGTGGCGCTCCTCCACCGGCGGCGGGCAGTGGACGCCGATCTCCGAGGCGCTGCCCGCGGCCTCGACCGGCGATCTGGAGCTGGATACGTCCGGCCGGCTCTGGTACGCCACCGGCGAGGCGAACACGGCCTCGGACACCTTCACCGGCGCCGGCGTGTACGTGCTCTCACACCCGGTGCACGGCACGTTCTCCACGCACGACCGCGTCGGCGGCACCGAGCTGCAGTCCACCAGCATCCGCAAGATCCGCTTCATCGGCGACACGGTCTACGCCGCCACCACCCGCGGCCTGTGGTCGCACTCCCTGACCGACCTGCACGGCGCCTGGAAGCTGGAGTTCGCCCCGAACCCCAGCTACCTGCCCGGCGGTTCCCAGGCCGCGGACCCGGCCGCGCCGTACAAGAACATCGTCAACGACATCACCGCCGACCCGAAGGACCCGACCAAGCTGATCGCGGCCGTCGGCTGGCGCAGCGGTGACACCTACAACGGGTTCTACACCAAGACCGGCGGTACCTGGACGCTGATCACCAGCTCGCTCGGCGACCTGCCGACCGCGGCGGCGAACGTCGGCGCCGTGACCTTCGCCAACTCGGCGGACGGCTCGAAGTTCTACGCCATCAACCAGGACCCGACGAAGATCACCAGCGCGCAGTCCACGCTCGGCGGCGTCTACGTCTCCAACGGCACGCCGTTCGGCCCCTGGCACCTCGTGGCGGACTCGCCGAAGCTGGAGAACTCCGGCTCGGCCGAGACCGGCGCCACCTACAACCCCGGCGTGCAGGCCTGGTACAACCAGTTCCTGCAGGTCGACCCCACCGACCCGAACCACGTCTACATGGGCCTGGAAGAGGTCTACGAGTCCCACGACGCCGGCGCCACCTGGAACACCGTGGGCCCGTACTGGAACTTCACCTACCCCTGCTGGTCGATCGACCCGACCGAGCAGACCGGCACCTGCTCCCCCACGACCCACTCCGACCAGCACGCGGTCGCGATCGGCAGCATGGGCGGCAAGTCCTACGTCGTGGTCGGCAACGACGGCGGCGTCTACAAGCGCCCGGTGAACGGCGTGCTGGACTCCGGCGGCCACGCCGCCGACTGGCAGTCGCTCAACGACGGCACCATCGACACCCTGCAGTACTACTCGGTCGGCGTCGGCGCGGACCCCAGCGGCAAGGGCGTCGCGGTCTCCGGCGGCCTGCAGGACAACGGGCAGTCGATCCTGCGCAGCGGCCCCGCGGTCATGGGCTCCAACTTCGGCGGCGACGGCGGCGACACCCTCGTCGACCCGGCCAACGGCTGCAACATCGCCCAGGAGTACACCAACGAGGACATCTGGGTCACCAACGACTGCGGCCAGAACGTCTCCACCGACCCCTCGACGGCCACCGAGTACAACGTGCCGCCGAACGACGGCGTCAACGGCACCGCACGCTTCACCGCGCCGTTCACCGCGGACCTCAAGAACCCGAACACCTGGGTCGCCGGCGGCCAGCACGTCGCCGTCCAGACCAAGGGCTTCGCGATCCGCGCCACCTCGGACTGGACCGACGTCTACGACCTCGGTGCGGGCAACGACGCTTCCGCCGTCGCGGCCTCCGGCGGCAAGATCTACGCGGCCTGGTGCGGCGGCGGCTGCAACAGCGTCGGCTTCAGCCGCGGCATCGCGGTCGGCAACGCCGACGGCACCGGCTGGCACCAGCTGAACCTGCCGACCGACGGCACCTCGCTGCCCAACCGCTACCTGTCCTCGATCGCCATCGACCCGGCCAACGCCAACCACGTCTACGTCGCGGTCAGCGGCTTCTCCCGGAAGTGGACCGAAGGCCCCGGCGCGGACTTCGGCCACATCTTCGAAAGCCACGACGGCGGCACCACCTGGAAGGACATCTCGGCGAACCTGCCGGACGTCCCGGCCGACTCGATCCAGATCCTGCCGCACGGCGGCATCGCGCTGGCCACCGACCTCGGCGTGTTCTACGAAGGCCCGCACTCCTCTTGCTGGAGCATCCTGGGCAACGGTCTGCCGACCAACGCCACGCTGCAGCTGGTGCTCGGTCCGGACGGGAACCTGTACGCGGCCACGCACGGACGCGGGATCTGGAAGATCCGGACGCCTTAGGGGAACGAATCAGCAGTGATCTGTATCTGTACTAGGCATCAACAACGGTAGGCGCTAAGAGCGGCAAGGGTGCGGCGTCCTCTTCATGAGGGCGCCGCACCTTTTGCTTTTGCCCGCTTTGCTTTGCCCGCGCTGGGTGCTCTGCCTTCAGCGCCGCCTCACGCGAAGAACTTCGCCAGCACCGGGCCGACGACGTCCGGGCTGACCTCGTGCGTCTGGCCCTCGAGCGTCAGGCGCTCGGCGTCCGGGCAGGCCCCGGCGATGATCCCGGCCGGGTCGCGCAGCAGGTCCGGGCTGGCGCCGCCGTCCATGGCGAGGACCGGCACGGTGATCGTGGCGAGCAGTTCGGTCGGCACCGCACCGCCCGCGGGGTAGCCCAGGACCGCGTTGTCGTAGGTCAGGGACTTGGCGACGGCCGTGAACGCCTGCCACACCGGCGCCTGGCGCATCCCGGCGACCTGGTCCTCCGGCATGCCGACCAGCGCCATGAACAGGGCCGGCATGTCGTCGGTACGGCCCGCGTCGAGCGCCTGGTGCAGGTCGGTGGTGTACGCCAGCGCGGCGTCGCGGTGCCAGTCCTGGGTCACGTACGGCGCCTCGTAGCAGGCCGCCCTGGTCACGCCGATGCCCGCGGCGGCGGCCCGCAGCGTGAGGGCGCCGCCGGAGGAGAAGCCGGCGAGGCGGGCCTGTCCCCCGGCGGCCTGGATCAGGGCCGCGATGTCCTCGACCTCGCGCTCGGGCGAGTAGGTGTCGGCGTCGCCGCTCTCGCCCCGGCCGCGGCGGTCATAGGTGTAGACGGTGAACTCCGGGGCCAGCTGCTCGGCGATGCCGCCGCTGGGACCGAACGCGCGGTGGCACAGCGCGCCGTCGACGATGATCACGGCCGGGCCGTCGCCGGTCCTGGTGTAGGCGATGGAGGTGCCGTCGGCCGAGGTCACGGTGCTGCTGGCGGTGCTGCTGGCGGTGCTGGTCATGGGGTGGTTCCTTTCCGGAGGGCGGGTCGTCATCAGGTTGGACGACGGCCGGCCCCGGAACTCATCGGTCCAGCACGGTCGGTCCAGCACGGACTCATCGGTCCCGCATGGACGCGCGAATCCGTCAGGAACGCGAATCCGTCAGGAAGACGACGGAGCCTGCGTCGGCAACAGCGTGACCGCCCCGCCCGGCAACCCCACCTTGCTGATCACCTGCGGCAGCCCGAGCAGGCCGGCGAAGTCGTTCTGCGCGACCAGGTTGACCACCAGCGCGGCGCCCTGCGGATCCACTGGCTTGGCAGTCAGCCGCACCACGTTCTGCGAGCCGCCGATCACCTTCGTCTGCGGGTCCGTCAACAGCGCCGACCACGGCTGGTTCCGGACGTAGTCCAGGCCGCTGCCGACCGCCTTGGTGAAGCCCGTCGCGAACCCCTGCGCGCCGGACGCGTTGGGCGCGGCGGCGCAGATCTCCTCACGGATGTCGGACGTGCCGGTCGCGGTGACGCCGAAGGCGATGGCCGAGATCCCGCTGTTGTTGATCTGCTTGGCGTCGGTGATCACGTACGCGATCAGGGGCGAACCCAGGCAGTCGGCCAGCGAACTCACCATGGGATCGCCGGACAACGACTTGGACTGCGCGGGCAGCGCGGCGGCCAGGTCGGACGTCGCGGAGCCGTAGGCGATGCTCGACTTCGACACCCAGACCACGTTCAGCCAGCCGGTCATCCCCGGGCCGACGCCGTTCGCGTCCAGCTTGGTCAGGTCCATCTGGTGGTTGTCCTGGAAGATCCACGCGGTGACCCCGCCGCCGCGGTCCGCCTTGTGGTAGCCCCAGGCGGCGAGCTTCGCACCGATCGCCGCCGGATCGAAGGACCCGTAGAGCACCCCGATCGCGTTCGGCGGCAGGCCCAGGCTGATCGCGCTGGTCGCGGTGGCCGGGTCGAAGCCGGTCAGCGGCGGCAGGAGCGATTCGTACTGCGTCAGCTGGTCCGAGCCGGCGCCGACGAGCCGGGTGAAGGGGCCGTTCGCGGCCGGGGTGGTGCCGCCGGTGAGCTTGGCCAGCTGCGCGGTGTCGCCGAACTCGATGTAGCCGCTGGTCTGCGCGGTGTCGTGGACGTTCTTCAGCGCGTCCGCGAACGCGCCGGAACCTGCGCCGCCGCCCCCGGACGACCCGCTGCTGGAGCACGCCGCCGCCGAGCCCGTCGCCAGTGCCAGAACCGAGACGGCCGCGGCCACTCTGGCCAACCGCCGTGTGCGCCCACCCATCATCATCCATCCCCCTTGACAGTCTTCGGACATGCCGCGTCCACCCTAGCTGTCGGGGCCGGTGCTCACATCAGCCGGGATCGATCTGCGGCGCGCGGGCATCAGCCCTCTGACACAGCGCCGTAGGTCCGCACGGCGACCCGGACGAACGACCGGACCAGCGGATCGTCCCGTGCGTCGGACCACGCGACGACCAGCGCGCTCGGCGGCGCGTCGGCCAGCGGCACGAAGGTGAGGCCGGCCGGCAGCACCCCGACCCGCGGCGCCAGTCCGATCGTGCCGTTCCACAGCACGGCTTGCAAGCACTCGTGCACGGTCCGCACCACCGGGCCCTCGCGCGGCGGCCCGGCCGGCGCGGTGGCGTTCCAGAAGGCGCGCCAGATCGGGTCGGCGGTCTCCGGGAAGCGGAACCAGCGCCGGTCGGCGAGCTCGGCCAGCCGCAGGATCTCGCGGTCGCCCAGCGGGTCGTCGGCGCGCAGCACGGCCCCGACCGGATCGACCCGGAGCCGGCGGACACTGATACCGGTCTCGTCGAAGGGGGTGTAGGTGAGCACGACGTCCACCTGCCCGGCACGCAGGCCGGAGGTCGGGTCGGTGAAGTCGGCCTCGCGGATGTGGACGTCGACGTGCGGATGGCGCTCACGGAAGGCCTTGACGAGCTGGGCCGCGGCCGGATCGGCGCTGTCGGAGAGCATGCCGACGGTCAGGGTGGCGGCCCCGGCGGACGCGGCGACCTTGGCCTGCAACCGGTCGGCCTGGTCGAGCAGCGCGCGGGCGTCGCGGTAGAACCAGGCGCCGGTCGCGGTAAGCACGACGCCGGACGGCGAGCGCTCGAACAGCGCGACGCCGAGGTCGGTCTCCAGCTGCCGGATGGCCCGGCTCAGCGGCGGCTGCGTCATGTGCAGCCGTCGCGCCGCACGTCCGAAGTGCAGCTCCTCGGCGACGGCGGCGAAGTAGCGGAGCGTGCGCAGTTCCATGTCCATCACAGGCGACGATACCCGCGCGGTATCGCCCTTGCGGGATCGGACTTGGACGGCCCTCCCGCGCCGGTGTTGCACTCGGAGCATGGCTGACTCCGTGGATAGCACCTACCCGTTCCCCGACCCGGTCGTGCAGACCGCCGGCGCCCAGGAAATCGCCCGCGACCTGGTCGTCCTGCCCAACCACGACGTGGACCTGGTGCCGAACATCGGCGTGATCGGCGGCACGCACTCGGTCCTGGTGGTGGACACCGGGCTCGGGCCGCGCAACGCGCGCGACGTCCTGGGCTTCGCCCGCGACTACGCCAAGGGCCGCAGGCTCTACCTGACCACCACGCACTTCCACCCGGAGCACGCCTTCGGCGCGCAGGCGTTCGCCGACGAGGCGACGTACGTGGTCAACCGCGCGCAGGCCGACGACCTGACGCAGAAGGGCGCGGGCTACCTGGCGATGTTCACGCAGCTCGGCGAGCCGGTCGCGCGCGAGCTCGACGGCACGGAGCTGCCGACCCCCGACGTCGTCTTCGACGACGGCTACACCCTGGACCTCGGCGGCCGCACCGTGCACCTGCGGCCCACCGGCCGCGCGCACAGCCGCGGCGACCAGGTCGTGACGGTCCCGGACGCCGGCGTGCTGTTCACCGGCGACCTCGCCGAGGCCGGCCAGTTCGCGATCTTCCCCTGGTTCCCCCCGCACGACACGGACGTGTCCGGCCTGCGCTGGCTGCGCGTCATGGAGGGCCTGGCCGCCGAACAGCACCGCGTGGTGGTGCCCGGCCACGGCGCCATCGGCGACGCGGCGCTGCTCGCCGAGGTACGCGACTACCTCAGGGAGCTGCGCGACGAGACGTGGCGCCGGCGGGACACGGCGGTGACCGAGGAGACGGTGGTCGCCGAGGTCAGGGCGCTGATGGTGGAGCGGCATCCGGGGTGGCGGATGCAGGAGTGGATCGAGCGGGGGGTGGGGTGTTTGTGTGCGGAGCATGCGGCGGGGGGTGTGGCGGAGGACTGAGGGCGCGCGGTCTTGGGCGCGGTCCGGTCCCGCTCGCGGGGCGGGTCTTGTTCTGCCGCACAGTCCCGGTCGCGCCGCCGAGCCCCGCCCTCCCCCCGCTGGTAACGTACGCCGCCGCGGTGTGAGCCGCCCCGGGATGGAGATCACCTCTTCCGAGGACCCGCCCGGGCCCGCCCCACCGCCAGGAGGCCCGCGTGCTCGCGCTCACGGTCATCGTCGTGATCGGCGCCTGCGTGCTGGCCAGCGGCATCGCGGGCAACCGCCTCGGCGTCGCGCCGCCGGTGCTGATGCTGGCCGCCGGGGTGCTGGTCGGGTTCGTGCCGCGGTTGCGGGAGGTGAACCTGCCGCCGGACACCGTGCTGCTGGTCTTCCTGCCGGCACTCCTTTACTGGGAGAGCCTGAACGCCTCGCTGCGCTGGATCCGGCGCACCCTGCGCGGCCTGGTGCTGATGACCACGCTGCTCGTGTTCGTCACGGCGGCGATGGTCGCGGTGGTCGCGCACGCGTTCGGCGTCCCGTGGGGCCCGGCCTGGATCCTCGGCGCGGCGCTGGCGCCGACCGACGCCACCGCGGTCGCGGCGCTGGGCCGGGTGCTGCCGCGGCAGGCGATGAACCTGCTGCAGGCCGAGAGCCTGATCAACGACGGCACGGCGCTGGTCGTCTACGCCGTCGCGGTGTCGGTCACGGTCGGGACCGAGCACTTCAGCGCCGTGCACGTCGGCTGGCTCCTGATCCGCTCCTACGCCGGCGGCGCCGCGGCGGGCGTCGCGGTCGCCTTCGTCGGCGGACAGCTCCGCGCGCGCCTGACGGACCCGCTGCTGGAGAACGTCGCCATCCTCCTCATCCCCTTCACCGCCTTCCTCCTCGCCGAGGCGATCCAGGCCTCCGGCGTGCTGGCGGTGGTGGCGTGCGGGCTGATCATGGGCCAGCTCGGGCCGAAGGTCGGGACGCCGGCGGTGCGGCTGCTCTCTCAGGGTTTCTGGACGATCGGCACCTACGTCCTCAACGGCGCCCTGTTCGTCCTGGTCGGCCTGCAGTCCCAGTCCGCGGTCCGCAACCTCACCAGCTTCGATCTGGCTCGGGCGTTGTCCCTGGTGGCGGCGGTGTGCGGGATCCTGATCGCGGTCCGCCTGGCCTTCCAGTTCACCGTCATCTACCTCATCCGCGCCCTGGACCGCCGCCCCTCCCAGCAGGCCCGCCGCGTCAGCCACGGCTTCCGCGTGATCACCGGCCTGGCCGGCTTCCGCGGCGCGGTCTCGCTGGCCGCCGCGCTCGCCGTCCCGAACACCCTGAACAACGGCCTGCCGCTGCCCGACCGCGACGTCATCGTGTTCGTCACGGCCGGCGTCATCGCGGCCCTGATGCTCCAGGCCTTCGCGCTGCCGCCGGTGGTCCGCTGGGTCAACCTGCCGGAGGACACGGTCATCGACTCCGAGCGCCGCATGGCCAACCGCACGGCGTCCGAGGAGGCACTGGCGGCGATGCCCGAGATCGCCGCGGCCCTGGGCACCGCGCCGGAGATCCTGGACATGACGCGCCGCGAGTACGAGAAGCGCATGCGCGTCAGCCAGGCCGGCAACCCCGACGACGACTCCGACGACATCGACGACGACGCCGCCGAGCGCCTGCGCCAGTTCGACGACCAGTACCGCGAGCTGCGCCTGGCGCTGCTGGACTCCAAGCGCGCCACGGTGCTGCGGCTGCGGCACGAGCACCAGATCGACGACGCGGTGGTGCGGCAGATCCAGGCGCGGCTGGATATTGAGGAGGTGCGGCTCAGCCGGACGCAGATCGTGGAGTGAGGCCGAGGCGGCCGCTTGTTGGGTGGCGTCGAGTGGGCCGCGCGTCGGGTGGCGTCGAGCGGGCGGCGCGTCGGGTGAGGCCGAGCCCCCGGCCTTGTCAGGTGCCGAACTGGCGACCTCGTTCGGCCGAACGGGCGCAGCCGGGGCTTCGCTACTCCAGTTCCAACCGCGGCCGCCGGGCCGCGCCGAGCTCGCCCCGCGCGCCGGCCACCGCCTCGCCGAGCTGCCGCGCCAGGCTGGGCACGGTCGTCGTGGCGAGATAGAGGTCGGCCCCGGCGTCGAGGAGGCGCCGCACGGGGCTCGGGTAGCTGATGCCGAGCTCCGGATCGTCGAGTTCGGCGATGACGACGCGCGCCGAGGGGAACATCCCGCGCAGGTTGCCGAGCAGCTTCAGGCTGATCGTCGGGATGAGGAGCACGTCCGCGGTCTTGGGGGCGTCCCACATGTCCAGGACGATGTAGTCGCCGCCGAGCTCTTCCGAGAGCTTGGTGCGTGCGGTGTCCGAGAGCTTCATCGCGGTGGCGACGACGGTCACGCCCTCGCCGGCGGCGCCGCGGTTGTCGTCATCACCGGTGTCCGAGGCGGGGCGGGCCCGGATGACCGTGCCCTCCAACGGGGCGTGCCCGGCGGCGGTGATCGTCGCGACCGGCTCGCCACCGCGCGTGATCTCCAGCGTGCCGCCGGGCGCCAGGCCCGCGATGAGGTGCGCGATGTCGTCGGGTAACCGGGCAAGATCGATCTGTGCCCGCTGCCGGTCTTTCATGGCAATCAATCTACCCAGACGGCCGCGCCTCGCGTGTCTCCCGTGCCACCTGCGGCCGCCTACATCAGCTGCTCGCTGACGTCCCACAGGCGCGTCGCAGCATCCTGATCGACCGCGAACGGCAGCACGCCGGGGCCGTCCAGCGGCCGGTCCGACGCCGCCAGTTCCTCGGCGGTCATGACCGGGCTGATGTCGCAGTCCTCGCAGTAGACGCCGCCCAGGCCGTCCAGCGCCGGGCTGGTCGCGCACCACACCGTGGTCGCGGCGCCCTGCTCGACTGTCTTCACGTGGAGCCCGTTGCTCAGCACGCGGCGGCCGTCGACGTCCACGACGCCGGCGGCGCGCAGGGCGTCGTCGCTGAGGTGGCGGGTCAGGTCCGTGTCGAGGATCGCGCCGGGATGCACGGCGAAGGCGCGGATGCCCTCGGCGCGGCCGCGGCGGTCGAGCTCGACGGCGAACAGGGAGTTGGCGGTCTTGGACTGGCCGTAGGCGAGGAACGGTTCGTAGGTGCGGTGCTCGAAGTTCAGGTCGTCGAAGACGATCGGCGAGTAGCGGTGGCCGCGGGAGGACAGCGCGATGACGCGTGCTCCGCCGGTCCGGTCGGCTGCACCGGCCGCACCGGCCGCACCGGCTGCGGCGAGCGCTGGCCACAGCCGGGTGGCGAGGCGGAAATGCCCGAGGTGGTTAACCGCGAACTGCAGCTCGTTGCCGCGCGCGTCCCTGGTCAGCGGCGTGGCCATGACGCCGGCGTTGTTGATCAGGAGGTGCAGCGGACGGCCCTCGGCGAGGAAGCGGTCGGCGAAGGCGTCGACGGACGCGGGCTCGACGAGGTCGAGCTGCTCGACACGCACGCCGTCCAGGTCCTTCAGCGCGGCGCGGGCACCCTCGGTGTTCCGGGCCGGGACGATGACCTGCGCGCCGGCGTCGTGGAGGGTACGGACGGTGGCCAGGCCGATGCCGCCGTAGCCGCCGGTGACGATCGCGGTCTTGCCGGTGAGGTCGATGCCCTTGATCACTTCGTCGGTCGTGGAGGTGGAGCTGAAGCCGGACGGGAGGGGGCGTTGCGGGGTGGTGGTCATGACGGGCGGTCCCTTCTGGTGATGCTTACAGGACCACGCTAGGTCGGCAAGGATGTACGATGAATACTTGTGAGTTCGCAAAACTTGCGTGAGAGTACAGAGGCGAGGCCGACCGAGGTCGCTGAACCTGAACCGGTCGAGGTCGCTGAACCGGTCGGGCGCCCCGAGCCCGCCGAGCCGGCCGCCCCCGAAGACCCCCTCGGCGCCGCCCTCGCGGTCGCCGACGCCCGGGCCGCGATGTCCGGCGGGTTCGTCGCCGGCGGCCCCTGGGCCCTGCGGCTGCACGCTCCGGACCGGCTGAAGGTGACCTGCGTCGTGCGCGGCGGCTGCCTGCTGGTGCGCGAGGACACCGGCGAACAGGTGCGGCTGGCGGCGGGCGACGTGATCGTCTCCGACGGCGCGCTGCCGTACGTCATGTGCAGCGACGCCGGCGTCACTCCGATGGCGGGCAGCCAGCTCCCCGTCGACCCGCACACCGGCCTGCGGACCATCGGCGACGGCGCGGACCTCATGTGCGTCGCGGGCCACGTCGACCTGAGCCGCGACGGCGGCAGCCTGCTGCGCGACGCCCTGCCGCCGCTGGTCCACGTCCACAGCGACGCGCCCGAAGCCGGAACCCTCCGCCGCCTCACCGAGCAGCTGCTCGACGAGATGACCGGCAACCGCCCCGGCGCAGCGGTCGCCATGGACCACATCGCCCAACTGCTGTTCCTCCAGGTCCTGCGCATCAGCCTCGCCGACACCACGAGCCTCCCACCCGGCTGGCTCCGCGGCCTCGCCGACGAACGCATCGCCCCGGCCCTCCGACTGATGCACGGCGAACCCGCACGACCCTGGCAACTGGAGGAGCTGGCGCGGGCTGCGTCACTGTCGCGGACGGCATTCGCGGTACGGTTCCGCGAAACAGTCGGAGTTCCACCCCTGACATACCTGCTCACCTGGCGCATGAACCTGGCCGCCCGGGCACTACGGCACGACGGGACGCCGGTCGCAGTGCTGGCGCGCGAGGTCGGCTACGGCTCGGAGAGCGCGTTCAGCAACGCTTTCAAGCGCGCTATGGGGACTTCGCCTCGGAACTATCGGCACTCGCTTGGGGTGGCGACGGCGAGTGTGCGCGGGTGACGGAGTTCAAGGGCCTTTAGGCGCTGCTGCTTGATGTGTGGGGCTGGTGTGGGGCGGGGTGCGTCTGGTCTGTGGTTTTAGAGGCTTTTTACGGCTTCGCCTAAGGTTTGGTGACCTCGCGGGGGACGCAGTTCGGTTGTGCGACGCGGGTTGCGCTGGCGGCTGGCGGTTTTCATGGGCACGACCGCGCGCCGGTTAGGTCTCTGCGGCGGTGCGCTGGCGGCCAGCGGTTTTCGCGGACAAGACCACGCGACGGTTCAGGTCTCTGCGGCGGTGTGCTGGCGGCCGCCGGTTTTCGCGTCCACGACCACGCACAGGTCCGAGTCACTGCGCACACGTCATGTTGGCGGCTGGCGGCCGCGTTTGGTGGGCGCCTCGAGGGGCGGATTTCAGTGGTCGTTGCAACGGCGGCTACTGATTCGTGTTCAGGAGTTTAGCGAGGCGTTCGGCGGGGGTGTCCCAGCCGAGGGTTTTGCGGGGTCGGCGGTTGAGTTGGGCGGCGACGGCGGCGAGGTC